>JAZFYE010000132.1:0-2662 GCA_036475395.1 Phycisphaerales bacterium | reverse complement strand
CGGAACTCAATGTGTTCGAATCAGACCGCCTGAGTTTGCTCGAGGCGACGCTCGACCCACGTTCGAGCCTCGTGCGCCAACCGTTGTCGGAGTTCAGCTTCCGTGAAAAATATGGGCTGGAACTCGTGGCCTTGTGGCGTAAAGGCGAGGCGATTCGAACCAACCTCGATCAACTCCTGCTGCAATTCGGCGACGCGCTGCTGTTGCTTGGCCCGCGGCAGCGACTCGCCGTACTCGAGCGCGACCCCGAGTTCCTGGTGCTCACGCCCGTCACGCATAGATCCGTCGATACCGCAAAAGCGCCCCTCGCCGGCGGCATCATGCTGCTGGTCGTGCTCTCGGTGCTGACCGGCTGGCTGCCGATCTATATTGCCGCGGTAATCGGGGCGACGCTGATGATCCTGACTCATTGCTTGACGATGGAAGAAGCCTACCGCGCGATCGATTGGCGAGCGATCTTCTTGATCGCCGGTATGCTGCCGCTGGGCACGGCGATGGAACAGACTGGCGCGGCGGCATTGCTGGCCGAGCAGACCATGAACGTCCTTGGACCGCTGGGACCGTGGTGGGTAATCGGCGGGCTCTACTTGATCACGGCGGCCGGCACGATGATCATTCCGACGGCCGCGCTGGTCGTACTGATGTCACCGATCGTCCTCTCGGCCAGCGCCGATCTCAACGTCGCGCCACAGACGGCGATGATGGCAGTGGCCCTGGCGGCCTCGGCTAGTTTCACGAGCCCGATCTCACACCCGGCGAATATCCTCGTCATGGGTCCGGGCGGTTACCGCTTCGTCGACTACTTGAAGCTCGGGCTGCCGTTGACCGCGATAGTATTCGTAACCGTGATGCTGCTGCTGCCGATCTTCTGGCCGCTGTCGACACCGTAAACCCGAACCGGGCGGTCCGTCAGCCGCGCAGCCAGCGCTGTTTGGAGCTTGCCGCAGTGGGTATGGATTTCGCTGCGCCAGTGGCGCCGATTGAGGTACGCCGGCCCATTGAGCTCGTAGTTCGCGTCCAGTAGGACCAACGACCCCGTATCGAGAGGCTCGAGTCGCCAGCGCAGACGGAGCCTGACGCGACACGGTGGATCGAACAGGCTTTCGTACAACGTCAGCACGACAGGGCGGAGACACTCGACGACTCGGCCGCGCCGAATGACCGAGCCGCGGCGTTGGACATAGGTTTGCCCCACGCGGGGCAGGCGGCCCGATCCGGCCAACCGATCGCCGGAAGCCCAGCGGCTTCTCGCGAGCATCTGTACGAGAGCCAAGAACACTTCACTCATCGGCGCGGCCAGCGTCGCCTCATGTCGTTGCCGAACCACGGCCTTTTCTCCCTGACGGCTTCCCTATCGTCGTTGGAGAATCAACTTAGCGTTACCGACCGGAGGAACCCAGCCGCTAAACCGGCCGAAGATCGTGGAAACGCAGTACAGACTACGGCACGAGTATCGTCGATCCCGTCGTGCGTCTCGCTTCCAGCGCCCGGTGGGCGTCCGCGGCATCGGCCAATGCAAAGCGTTGCCCGATCTCGATTCGGAGTTGCCCGCCGCCGACCAACGCAAACAACTCACTGCTGGCCTGCTCGAGTTCCTCGGGCTCGGCTATGTAGGTGAACAATACGGGCCGGGTAACGTACAGCGAGCCGCGTTTCGCGAGCTCGAGTAACGGCAGACCATCGACGGCTCCGGAGGCGTTGCCGAAACTGACCAGCAGCCCCCGCGGACACAGGCAATCCAGCGACTTGTAAAGCGTGTCCTTGCCGACAGAATCGTAGACCACCCGAACACCGCTGCCGTTCGTGAGTTCCCGGACTTCCCCGACGATGTCGCTGTCGGCCAAGAGCACCTCCTCGTAGCCGTGATCGAGCGCGAGTTCACGCTTCTCTTGCGTACTCACGACGCCGATGACCCTGGCGCCGAGATGCTTGGCCCATTGGCCGGCGATGAGCCCGACGCCGCCCGCCGCTGCGTGGATCAATACCCAGTCTCCAACCTGGACTTCGTAGGTGCGCCTGAGCAAATACCACGACGTCAGACCCTTCAGGGTCATCGCCGCCGCCGTGTCGTCCGCGACGCCCTCGGGCAGCTTCAACAGCCACTTGGCGTCCATCACACACTCCTCGGAGTACGACTGCGCGGGAGGTGGCGCCGCATAGGCCACTCGATCCCCGGGCGCAACGTGCTCGACGCCCTCGCCGATGGCGACGATCGTGCCCGCTGCTTCACCGCCGATGCCACTCGGAAGCGTGATCGGATAGAACCCGGAACGGTAAAAGGTATCGATGTAATTCACGCCGATGGCTGAGTGGGCGACGCGGGCCTGCCCGGGCCCCGGATCGCCGAGTTCTACGTCTGTGAATTCAAGATTCTCGGGTCCGCCGAACTCATTGATTCTGATCGCGTGGGTCATTGCGTTGTTCGTCCTCTCTTCAAACCATCCGCTGTCTAAGCGGGTACCATCCAGTTTCGCCGGGAGCAACGATACAACAGATCCATGCCCAAGCACTTCATAATCATCGGCGCCGGCCAGGCGGCCGCGCAGGCCATCCAGACACTGCGCCAGAATAGTTTCGGCGGGCGCATTACCCTCGTCGGCCAGGAGCACCATGTACCGTATCAACGGCCGCCATTGTCGAAGAAGTATCTGGCCGGTGAACT
>JAZFYE010000131.1:0-6790 GCA_036475395.1 Phycisphaerales bacterium | reverse complement strand
TTGCCACCGTGCATGACGCAGTTGATGAATTTCGCCAGGACTTTGTCGCCGTAGCGGGGGTCGGGACGAAGCTGCTGCTCGGATTTAGTGATTCTGCCTGCCATATTCGATTCGGTCTCCTGCGGCTCATCCGTCCCGCGTGAGGTCTTGCGGGCCCTTGTTCACCGCAGCGTCGCCGGTTGGGGCCGAAGCTGCGATTACTTGCCGTTTTTCTGCCCTAGTGCCTATTGCCTCGTGCCAAATGCCTATTTCCCTTTTTTCGTCCCGTATTTGGATCGGCCCTGCTTTCGGCCTTCGACGCCGAGGCAATCGTGAGAGCCGCGGACGATATGGTACCGAACGCCGGGCAGGTCGCGGACACGACCGCCGCGGACGAGCACGATGGAGTGTTCTTGGAGGTTATGCCCCTCGCCGCCGATGTAGGCCGTGATTTCCTTGCCGTTGGACAGCCGAACGCGAGCGACCTTCCGCAAGGCGGAGTTGGGCTTCTTGGGCGTGACGGTTTTGACCTGAAGGCACACGCCCCGCTTCTGAGGGCTGGCGTCCAGGTCGCGCACCTTGCTCTTGCGCTTGGGGCTACGCCTGGGCTTGCGAACGAGCTGATTAATAGTCGGCATCGGAACTTCGGCCTCCAAGACTCACGTACCGCGGAGTTTAGCGGGCCGGTCAGGTCAAGGCAATGACGTACGCGCGGCCTTCACCACACCATGCGCAGGCCGCGTGCGGTTACGGACCACTCCGCGCCGTCCCAGATGCAGGTGACGCGTCGGCGGGCGGATCGGCGGCCGGGGGTGTGGGCGCTGACCTCGGCGATGATTGTTGCCTGTTCGTCGATTCGCTCGATAACGCGAAACCCCAGGTGCGTCGCCGGCTCGCGGGCGTGGGGGAACGGCTCATATGAGCGGCCGGGGGGATCGGATTCCCAGCGAGCCCACGCCACGGGGAATCCCAGGCCGGCCAACGCCGACAGCACCCGCAGGCGAAACTCGCGCCGCGTGATCGGCAGAAGGTCGATCGGAGCGGCCTCGGCCTCATCAAGGAGAAAACGCTCAGCCGCATCGGCGAGTCGTGTGTGGTAGGCCGCTTCATACAGCGCCGCGTGCAGCAAAATCTCCCGCCGCGACCAGGCGTCGGAGACGGGCGGCATCATGACTACCGCCATGGCCGCAGCCCGAGCCGAATTCAGCTCGGCGGGCAGGTCAGCGCCGGGGCCGGGGATTGTTGACGTCGGAACCGTCCACGGCGGCGCCGTTGGGCCGGACTGCCTCGCCGGCGGCGCTTCACACCCGCCCGACAGGACCGCCAGACTGACACTGCTCAGCAAGCGGGTGACCGGCGACCAACTCGCGGTCTGCCGCGGCTGCGGCAGCCGGTCACTCATCGTCTCCATCACCGGTGCTCGGCCAAGGCTCGTCGGCCACCACCACCGCACTGACAACCCAGTACCCATGATCTTCATCATCGGGTTTCTTGGGGCGAATGTCCTTGATCTGAAGTTCGATCGTGTGGGGCCCGGGCCCCAGCTCGGGGACGGGGATCATCAACGGCTCGACGACGAGTCCCGGGTGCCAGCCGCTGCGATCAAAATCGCTTGACCACATTTCGCGTCCCTTGGTGGTGCTGCGCCCCGCCCAGGGGTTCCTCGATCGTAGGTCGCCGCCTCTTTCGGCCCATGGTCTCCACTGTGCCACCACCGTGCCGTCGATGCGCAGCACATGGGTGCAACTGACGAACTCGTTCTGGGCCATGCCGTCAGTGGAGTGGCCGGTGGTGATGATGCGCAAGCGCGGGCGGGCGAGCCCCCGCGGGACCACCACCGTCGCCCTGAGGTTCGGGTCGTCCGCGGTGACGTGTTGGTCGTCAAAGAGGGGAACCGCGAACACCGGCCGGCGGTAGCCCACGCCTTGGCGCGCGTAGGTCAGCGTGGCCGAGATTTTCCATCCGGGTCGTTCGCTGTAGCTACTGATCTGGGCTTGTAATGTTTGGCGTCCATACAGCAGCGGCGCGAGCGCCGTCACGTCCTGCTCGTAGTCGGCTTGCCCGCCGAAGCCGGTCACGAACCGCATCAACTCGATGACCGTGGGCTCTTGCTGGGGGTCGTCGGCTGGGATCAGCACGCACAGTCTGCCCAATCGCGTCCACGGATCGTTCGCGATGCGCTGGTCGCCGGCTTGGGTGTAGATTGGCTCGGCGTTCACCCTCGCCACGATTCGCTGGGCGTTGGCTTGGTCCGTCGGGGCTGGCGGCAGCGTCACCGTCCGCTGCACCGCCTGTCCGGCGAAGCGAATGACATAGCCGTCGGCGTCCACCGCCGCCGGCCGATCCTCATCCCAGGAGATCTCAGCTGCGTCGATGACCGTGATCGTCTGGTCTTGGGCAACGATGGGGATCGAGGCGAGGCTCAACAGAACTAGGGTTGTCGGCAGTGTCTTTTTCATCGCTTCTATGGACACACTCAGCCGTCGAACTCGTCCACGGCGCCTCAATTTTCGTCGCCGGGCGGGGACTTGAATCGCTCCGCCGCGGCCGCGGCCAGCTGATCGCATCGCTCGTTCTGGGGATGCTCGTCGTGGCCGCGGATCCAGTGGCACGTCACCTCGGAAGTCTGCCGCAGCGCGTCGAGCTGCTGCCAAAGCTCGAGGTTCAGAACGGGCTCGTTTCTCTTGCCTCGCCGCCAGCCCTTCGCCTTCCATTGGTCCATCCACTGCATTAAGCCGTTGCAGACGTATTGGCTGTCGGAGTAGAGTTCGACCCGGCATGGCCGATCCAGGGCCTTAAGGCCCTCGATGACGGCGGTTAGCTCCATACGGTTGTTGGTGGTCGCGGCCTCGCCGCCTGCCCGCTCGATGACCTTGCCGCTGCCGGGATGCTTGAGGATGTAGGCCCAGCCGCCGGGACCGGGGTTTCCGGAACACGCGCCGTCGGTATACAGCTCGACCGTTGCCGCTGACGCCTCCATCACGGGCGATTGTAGAGAAGCCAAGGCGGGGCGTCGTCGGGATCGCCAAAGGGCGATAGGATCGAACCCGACGTCGGGCGCGGGCGTGATCGAGGCCTTCACGAGACGAGGATCAGTGCCGACAACTCTTTTGCGCATCGAAGTTCGCCCTAAGCCGGGCCAAGCCGACCCGGTCGGTGAGTCTGCATGCCGTCAGGCTCGATCGGTGGGGTTGTCAGATTCGCCTTCGCGTATCGACGCCGCCTCGATCTATCTGATCCAAGGGCCGATCGATGAGCGCCAGGCAGGGCGGCTTGCCGAGGAGCTGTTGGCCGATCCCGTGATGGAGGATGCGACGATCGGATCATCGCCGGCGCGCGGTGCGGCGCTGGTGGAAGTTCATCCACGTCCGGGGGTGATGGATCCGAATGCCGAGGCGATTGAGTGGGCGGTGCAGTCGATGCTCGGCGTCGAGGTGCAGGTGCGTACAGGTCGCCGCTACGACATGCACGGCGTGGATCGCGAGACCGCGCAAGCCGTGGCGAGGCGATGCCTGGCCAATTCCGTCATCCATGCAATTCACGATGAGCCCTACCACCCGCAGGCATTCCCGGCCGGCTCGCCGCGCGAGTTGCGCACAGTCACCATTCCACTTGATGACATGAACAATGAGGCGCTCGTGCGCTTGTCGCGCGAGGCGCACTTTTTCTTGAGCCTCGAAGAACTGAAAGCGATCCAGGCCCAGTATCGCCGATTGGGGCGTGAGCCGGGCGATATTGAGTTGGAGACATTGGCGCAAACCTGGTCAGAGCATTGCGTACACAAAACGCTCAAGGCGACGATTCGATATCGAGACGAGACAAATGACAGCGACCGAAACCCACGCATTGATATGCGGGGGCGTCCGGGACATGAAATCAACCCCGACGGCTCGGTCACCATTCATAATCTGCTGAAGTCAACGATCGCGGCGGCGACGAACGAGCTGATCGCAGACGGCCTCGACTGGTGCTTGTCGGTCTTCGTGGATAATGCGGGCATTATCGCGTTCGATGAGGAACATGCCGTTTGCTTCAAGGTCGAAACACATAACCACCCTTCAGCGATCGAACCGTACGGCGGCGCGGCCACGGGCATCGGCGGCTGTATCCGCGACATCATCGGCACAGGGCTTGCGGCGAAACCGATTGCCGCCACGGATATCTTTTGCGTCGCGCATCCTGATCATTGGCGCCAAGGCCCACGCCGTGCACGGCGTGGGCTTTCGTCGGCGCAACGCGATCTACCCGCGGGGTGTTTGCATCCGCGACGAATCCTGATGGAAATCGTTGCGGGAGTGCGCGACTACGGCAATCGCATGGGCATCCCCACCCTCAATGGCGCGGTGTGGTTCGATGACGACTACGTCGGCAATCCGTTGGTCTATTGTGGTTGCGTCGGCGTGATGCCGCGCGATCTCGTGAAGGGAGACCCGAAGCCCGGCGATTCGATTATTGTGCTGGGTGGACGAACCGGGCGCGACGGCATTCACGGCGCGACGTTCAGCTCGGCCGAGCTGACCGACGTTCACGCCGATGAGTTCAGCCATGCCGTGCAAATCGGCAATCCGATGACGGAAAAGAAACTGCTCGATGTAATCCTTGCTGCTCGCGATCACGAAGATGGTTGTTTGTTTACTGCCATCACCGATTGTGGAGCGGGTGGGTTCTCCAGCGCCGTTGGTGAGATGGGCGAACAACTCGGCGCGGAGGTGAATCTTGAACAAGCGTCGTTGAAATACGAAGGTCTCAGCCCGACGGAAATCTGGATCTCCGAAGCGCAGGAGCGAATGGTGCTGGCCGTGCCCCCGGAAAGGGTTGAAAAGCTCCAAGCGGTCTGTGCGCTGCACGCTGTCGAGATGTGCGAGCTGGGTACGTTCGGCACAGACGATCGGGAACTCGTGCTGCGCTACGACGGGACGGAAGTGGGGCGGCTGGCGATGGAGTTTCTGCACGAAGGCCGGCCGCAGACGACGCGCGACGCGGTGTGGTCTCCTCCGGCAATCCGGGGGCTAAGTACCCCGTGCCTTGCGGCCGGTGAGAACCGCCCGTCGATCCGGGAAGCGCTGCTTGCGCTTCTTGCTCACCCAAACATCACGTCCAAGCGCTGGATCATTCGCCAATACGATCACGAGGTGCAGGGAGCGTCAGCCGTGACACCGTTGGTTGGCGCCGATGGCGATGGACCGTCCGATGCGGCAGTGATTCTGCCCGTGTTGAATTCAAGACGCGGGTTGGCGATCGCCAACGGCTTGGCCACCGGCTTGCGCGACGATCCATATCTGATGGCCCTCGCGGCCGTGGATGAATGTGTGCGCAATCTTGTGTGTGTCGGCGCCGATCCGAGTCGGATCGCCATACTCGACAACTTCTGCTGGCCGAGCTGTGACAATCCGCAGGAACTCGGTGGTCTTGTTCGCGCCGCGGAAGGCTGTTACGACGCGGCGAAGGCGTACCGCACGCCGTTCATCTCCGGCAAGGACTCGCTGAACAATCAGTTCACGACCGAGGACGGCCAGACAATCAAGATTCCGCCGACGCTGCTGATCTCGGGTATCGGGATCGTGGATGACGTGCGCAAGTGTGTGACGATGGATATCAAAGGTGTGGGCAACTACGTCGTCGTTGTCGGTGCGACGCAGGAGTCCTGGGGTGGATCACACTATGGAGAGGTGTACGGCTGCGCGGATAAGAACTTGCCGCGCGTTGATCTTGATCTGGGGCCACGCATCGCTGGCACGATGCACTCGCTGATCAAGCGAGAACTCGTGGAATCGGTTCACGATTGTAGTGATGGCGGGCTGTTGGTTGCAATTGCTGAGATGTGCATTGCCGGCGGTCTTGGCGTGGCATTGGACTTGTCGCCATTTCCCGAGTTGAGTCCCCAGACGCTGTTGTTCGCCGAATCGCCAAGCCGTTTCGTGATCGAAGTGTCGCCGAGTAATCTGCGCGCTGTCCAGTTGCAGTTTGCCGAGATACCTCTGGCGGTTGTGGGTAAGACGCGAGGCGAGCGAACATTGGGTATTGACGGATTGGAGTGTGCCTGGACGCTTGATGAGGTATCGGGTGCGTGGTTGGGAACGCTCGATTGGTGACGAGCGCGGCGTCCGGAGGCCGCCCGCTAAACGTGGGATTGATGTATGGGTGTCGATCGCAACGTTGAGCGGCGGGGCCCCGCCCCGCGCGTTATGTGTGCAGATTCCCGAACGCGCCTAGACTTCCATCGTTCGTGCCAAATGCCTAACGCCTTGATCATCACGACGGCCGGGATCAATTGCGACCGCGAATTGGCGCACGCCTTCACGCTGGCGGGCGCGCGAGTCGAATCGATTCACCTCAATTGTCTGTTGGATGATCCAGCCCTCATCGATCGTTTTCAATTGATCGGCCTCCCGGGGGGGTTCAGCTACGGCGACGCGATCGCAGCGGGTCGCATCATGGCGGCGCTGATGCGGCAGCGGTTGTACCCCGCCTTGGTGCGAGCGGTCGAGCGCGGCGTCCCCATTATCGCGCCGTGTAACGGGTTTCAGATTGCGGTGCAGATCGGATTATTGCCTGGGCCTGCTCCCGGTGAACCGTGGCCTGAGACGGCGCCGAAGCCGAGCATTGCACTGGCGCAAAACGCCTCGGCGCGGTTCGTGGATCGATGGTGTCGGGTTGAGCTGCCCACTGAGAGTTGCTGTGTGTGGACGCATCGGCTCGATCCCGCCGACGAAACACGCCTGCTGCCGGTCGCGCACGGCGAGGGTCGATTCATCGGAGAGTCTGATACGTTGATCCAACGGCTCGCAGATTCCGGGCAGATCGCGGTGCG
>JAZFYE010000130.1:0-3955 GCA_036475395.1 Phycisphaerales bacterium | reverse complement strand
TCGCCAGCGAATCGGTGGGACTATGGGCACAGCTTTGCAGTAGCGCCGCTGCAGCGAGTGCCAAAGCTGCTTGGTAAAACACGTGGGACATTCGCACGCATCGTATCGCAACTATCAGAGCCGGTTTGGTTATTGCTTTGATCCCGGCGACCGGCAATTCCCACAAAAACGCCGGCCTAGAAAAAAGGCCCGGTAGGGGACAAGCCCCATACCGAGCCCTTCCGGGGGCAAATGAAGTAGCAGAAGTATACCAGTCGTCAAACGGCATGCAAGAGGTCCAGGCGCGGAAGAAAAAGAAAGATGCTGGGCCGCCGGAAGCCGGGCCTGGCGGGGAGCCCAGCCTCGTCGAATCGTGCCGGCAACCGGCCTACGATCGCCTCGACCCCCGGAGAACGGCCCGAGAGACCCCTTTGCTCCCCCGGATGGCCCCCATGATCGAGCTGACCCGCCGTGTGCGATTCTGCGTCAGTCAGGCCTCACCCGCCCCGGGCAGCGACCCCGGTCGCCCCGCCAGTGCCTACGCGGGCTGGCCGGGGATGATCGGCGTGGGGGCGTTCTATGAGCTGGAAGTGACCTGCCGTGGGGAGCCGGACTCCGACAGGGGGTACCTCATGAATATCTCCAGGATCGACGCGGCGGTCCAGGCCGAGGCGATTCCCATGATCCAAGACGTGTTTCGCCGCTGGCCCCAGCGCGATCCGGGCCGTGTCCTGGAAGCGGTCTACCGGGCCCTGCAGCCGGCCCTGGACCCCACGGTTGTCGCTGTACGGTGGTGGCTGAGCCCCTACTATTCGGTCGCCATCGAGGCCCAGGCTATGGACCGCGTATTGATCAGTCAGCAGTTCGAGTTCTCCGCGGCCCACCGCCTTCACAGTCCGGAGCTGGACGACGCCACGAACCGCCGAACCTTCGGCAAGTGCAACAACCCCAGCGGACACGGCCACAACTATCGCCTGGAGCCGATGGTCTCCACGCCGCTCAATGCGACCGACGATCCTGACGTTTTCAACGTGAGAGTCCTCGAACGCATCGTCGATGAGACGGTCATCCGGCGCTTCGACCACACGCACCTGAACCTCGATACGGCCGAGTTCGCGCAGCTCAACCCGACGGTCGAGCACATCGCCAAGGTCTGCTACGACCTGCTTCAACCGCGGATCGCCGAGGCGGGCGGCCGCCTGGAGCGGGTTCAGGTCTGGGAAACGGAGAAATCAAGTTGCACCTACCCGGCCGATGGCCACCGGCCGTAGCGACGTCGATTGGGATTGCTACCCTATCTGCCCCGGTCGTCCGAATCGGCCACGAACCCGCAGCACGTAAAGAAACAACCATGCCTCAGACTATTACCCAGTTCGTACTTCTGTTGCCACTCCTGCTTGGGTTGGCAACCCAGGATGCGCCCCAGCTGCCGGAGCATGATGACGAGCAATTCCAGGCCCTCAGTGGAACCTTTGAGAACTTGCAGCGGTCGTTGTCAGCGCTGGGCGGTATATCGGACGAGAACCGCGCGGTCGTTCGTTCCCTGCGCCTGCGCTTCACCGAATACAACGCGGCAAACCCCAACCATGATCGGGGCATCGCCTACGAGTTACAACTGGCGATCTGGCTAGGCGAGGACGATCTCGTCGATTCGTTGTTTCCCACGCTGATGGAGCTCGTCGAGGACAACCAGCCGATGCGCCGGTCCTGGTCGGATTATTACCTGCGAACGAACAACTATGAACGACTGATCGCAATCCTCAGCGCGGCGCCGGCCGATCCGGCCGACGACCCCCAAGCCGTGCTAACGCTGAGCCGGTGTTTCTTCGCCCAGCATCGCTTTGGGGAAGCGCTGGACATGCTGGAATCGATCCCCGTGGAGGCGACGGCTCAGAACACGGCCCTGTCGGCTCGGATCGATCGCCTCCGCAACGACTACGAGTCGTACCTTGAGTTGTGGCCGTTCGAACAGGTGGCTCGCTCGACCGAAGAGGCCGCGGACGATCTCCCGCGTGTCGAGTTGGTTACCGCTCGCGGTCGGATTGTCGTCGAGCTGTTTGAGAACGAGGCGCCCAACACCGTGGCCAACTTCATCTCGCTGGTGGAGGCAGGCTTTTACGACGGCTCGAAGTTCCACCGCGTGATACAGAACTTCATGGCCCAGGGCGGGGATCCCAACACCAAGCCGGGCGCGACCGGAATCCCCGGTCAGGGCGGTCCGGGGTATCGGATCCCGGACGAGCACACGCGACAGGGTGCTCGAAACCACTTCGCCGGCTCGCTGGCGATGGCCAAGACGGCCGCCCCGCATACCGCTGGTAGCGGCTTCTTCCTGACGCACGAGCCGACGCCACACCTCAACGGGAAACACACGGTTTTCGGACGTATTCTCGAGGGGCTTGACGTTGCCCGCCGCCTCAAGATCAACGACGTATTGGTGTCCGCTGCCGTACTACGGAAGCGAGGTCACGACTACAGCCCCGAATCGTTGCCCGAACTGGAGTCGGATCCAACGGGCGTTGCCGGCCGTCTTCTACCGCCGCGGCTCTCACCGCTGCCTCCACCGCCTCCGAGATGATCTTCACCAGGAGCCCGCTCATGGCCCGTATGGTCCGGCATGACGCCACCGGCCCTCACCGCATCGATCCGCAGGAAAAGCCGGTCTTTGTCTGCGCCTGCGGGCTGAGCAAGAACCTGCCGTACTGCGACGGGAGTCACTCACGCTGCAAGGATGAACAGGCGGGGACGCTGTACATCTTCGACGCCGCACGCGAGACCGTCGTGGACCAAAAGCCCGAAAGTCCCTGAAACGCCCCCCGCGTTGCCGATTGATGTCGCCGCGCGCCAGCCCCGTGTCGTTCACGCAGCCCGGCGGCGCGATCCTCACGTACCGATAAGTGCGCTTTTTTGTGCCAATTTCCGCACACTCGTGATCCACATTGCTGGTTCGGCCGATGTTCTCGGGTCATTCGGCACGGTTTGCCGAAGCGGACGTCATTTGCCCAGTCAATCGCGGGCGTGATCTGTCACGGGCCGCACCTGCTGGGCGCACGGCACTCAGTAGGAGAAATTCAACGATGCCAAGCAACTTCAAGTCACCTCATGGGTCTTCGTTCAACACCGCCGTCAAGAACGGCACGCCCTGCGGTATCGCGATCTACAACATCGCGAAGCGCACCGGCAAGAACCCCAGCGTCGTCGGGAACTCGCTGTTCCGCGCCGGCCTGGTCTTCCGCCAGAAGTTCAACGGTCAGTGGGTTTTCTGGCCGGTGAACGGCAAGCGATCCAGCGCCGCCAAGTTCAAGCCCGTCCATACCCAGATGTGGCAGTGCTTCATTGACTGGGCCATCTGCAACGGCTTCTGCAAGCCCGCGCAGCTGAAGAAGCACATCGGCAGCCAGAAGGAATTCATGACCTTCTGCCGAAAGTTCTTCGCCAAGCAGTTCGGCCCCGCCACGAGCAGCAAGCGGAAGCGCAAGAGCACGAAGAGGACGACCAGCCGTAAGCGCACGACCACCCGCGCCCGCAAGTCACCCTCGCACAAGCGCCGCCCGGGCAAGGCTTACGCCTACAAGTTCCCGCGCACCAGCAGCCGCCGCAAGCGCAGCGTCCGCCGCTACCGCCGAGCCGCCTGAGAAGCGACTCACTTTGAACACGAACCACGCAGCGCCGGCCGATGGTCGGCGCTTTTTTTATTTGGACCAGCCCGACGCCGCCCCGTGAGGCGCGTTGGGGTTGGACGAAACAGACTCCCGTCCCGTTTCCCCCCCCCCGCCCGCGTCCCCGTTGGGTGGGGGTCTTCCTAGGGCAGGTCGCCCTCGCCCAGCAGCCTGAATTCCTTCTTGCGGAGGATTTGGCCGGCCAACTGCTGATCGTCCACGGCCAGGGCGATCGTCGGGGTGCCGTCGGGACGCAGCATCAGGGGGTAGGCAAAGCGAATATTCAGCTCCGCCCCCAGCAGATAAAGACACATGCT
>JAZFYE010000129.1:0-24403 GCA_036475395.1 Phycisphaerales bacterium | reverse complement strand
ATCACGCCGGGATCATCGGTCGGCTTGAAAACCGACGATGGCGACTTGGTGAAGATCAATGTCACAAGGAATGAAATGTGGGACTTCGCAGGCTCCGTCGTGGACATCCAACCGAACCCGCCTCGGTCAGAGCACATTGCGGATCTTCAGGTCGGTGACGAGGTTACGTTTGGTGAGACGAATCTGATATTTGTGTTCTCGGTTCCCAAGCGACCAAACGATTGAGCCGTGGGCGGTGAGGTGGTACTGATTCACTTTGACGCGGCCACCTGATCGACGATAGCCTCACCAACGCGCAAGACGAGCAATGACAGCTCGCGCAGAATCTTGTGCGTTCTATCGGTGGTGGGGCCAGCAGGCACCAGCTTGGCAATGGCCTCCACGTTCTTCAGTGCGAGATCGAGCGAGAGCCCTGCCAGCGTGTGAACTTCTTTGTGTCGCTGAGTCTGTGCCATTTGAAGCCTCCTGGGTGGGGTTACGGAACTGTTCTGGGGTCTAATCGAAGTGTATGAGTCGTGACCAGCAGCACAACCCCGACCCGAACCTCGATAGTCATGCCGATGCCAACGCGAGCGATGGCGTGAACGCCGAGGCTGTATCATGGCGGCATGTCGATGAGCCGTAGACTTAGCCTCATCCTCCTCAGCCAAGGCAAGCAGTCCTTGCCGGCGGCCCTGGCTTGTCAGCGGCGAGCCCCTCGAATACTATCCGCTCTATAACTTGTCCGTACCAGCCGACGAGGGTTCCTCGATTCGTGGCTGGGCGAACCCGACGTAGATCAACCCCGAGGATCCCGTTCGGTGCCAGAGACTCGGGACATGGAAGTAGCAGAAATGAAGCTCTACGTTGGTAATCTCTCCATTGATGCGACTGAGAATGAGATTCGCGAACTCTTTGGCCAATACGGCGAAGTGAGCGAAGTGAATCTCATCACTGATCCTCAAACCGGTCGCCCACGCGGATTCGGCTTCGTCGAACTCGCTGACGATAACGCCGCCCGTGAGGCCATCGGCGCGTTGGACGGAAAAGAGTTCGGCTCACGCCAGATCAAGGTCAACGAGGCCAAGTCCCGAGCCGATCGCGGCGGCGGCGGACAGCGTCGACGCTGATAAGCACCTATTCAAACGTGTGAATGAAGCACCGGCCGTCGAGAGGTGGCCGGTTTTCTTTTGGCGGGACCGCCGATGGTGCCGGATTCTCGGTCCGATGTGAACGAAGCGAATCGAGGAGATCCTGCCCTGCCCGTGGGACCTGGACGCCAACGGCTCCGTCGGCGTGCCCGATCTAATCTCGCTGCTGGCAAGTTGGGGACCGTGCAAAGGCTGCCCCGCCGACTTTGACGGCAACGGCTCCGTCGGTGTCTCGGACCTCCTCGCCCTCCTCGCCAACTGGGGGCCGTGTCCGTGAAGATGGCATCATGGCATCAAGGCATCGTGGCATCGAGGCATCGAGGGGGAGAGGGGGTTTGAAGAAGGCATTAGGCACTAGGCATTAGGCATAAGGCATTCGGGAAGACTGCGCGCACGAGCGTTGGTCAATGCTCGATCAGTTTTGGAATCTCGGCGTCGGCGTCCCGGAAGCGGCGGCGAGCGAGGGAAGCGTCGAACTGGTCGGGCAGCTCGGTGGGGTCGAGGTGAGACAACACAAAGTGCAACACGGCTTCGGCCACCCGCTGGGGCGGATCGCTGCCGGTGGTGGACCAGTGGTTGTAGTCAGCCCAGGAAAGTTGCATGGTGAATCGGCGCGGCTCGGGCGAGTTACCGGATGCGGTCTCCACCTGGTAGGACCAACCGCTGGCATTTTCGCGCTCGGTGATGATCTGGAAAGAGGCCACCTTCTGAGCTCCTGTCGGTATAGGATCACGTCCTAGTCTGTAGTCTAATGGGGTGGGGTGGTGCGGTCGCAGCGGTCGAGCCCCCTTTCAATACATACTCATGACGTTCCTGCTTGAAATCATTCGTCTTGGTCTGAAGAACCTCCGGCTGCACATGTTGCGGTCGGTGCTGACGAGCCTGGGGATCATCCTCGGGGTGGCGGCGGTGATCGTGATGGTGTCGATCGGCGAGGGGAACAAGCAGGCGGCGCTGCGGGCGATTCAGGCGCTGGGAGCCACGAATGTAATCGTGCGCTCGTCGAAGCCGCCGGAAGCAGCCGATTTCGGCGGGGAGCGGCGATCATTTATCGCGGCCTACGGCATCACGCGGCTGGACATGAGGCGTTTGGAGCACAATCTCTCCGATGCGGCGCACATCGTCCCGCTCAAGGCGGCCGGGGCCGAGATCTCCTATCAAGCGCAACGGATGGGCAGCCAGGTCTTCGGCACGCTGCCGCGTCTGCAGGAGGTGGCGAATCTGCGGCTCGAACCGCGCGGCCGGTATATCACCGATGAGGACCTAAGGAACTCGGCGCCGGTGGCGGTGGTCGGTTCGGAGGTCGCGCAGAAGTTTTTCAAGATGCGTGATCCCTTGGGGGCTACGTTCCGAATCGATCAGCAGGTGTTCCGGGTGATCGGCGTGTTGAAACCGATCGGCCTGGCCGGGGGGGCGAGTTCGCCGCTGGTGGGCCGGGACTGGAACAAGGACGTGCACATTCCGCTGACGACGGCTGAGAACCAGTTCGGCGACGTTGTCCTGCGCCGAGAGAGCGGCTCGTTCTCCGGCGAGCAGGTCGAGCTGGCTGAGATCTACATCACCGCCAACTCGACGGAGACCGTCCTGGAAACGGCTGAGCGCGTCAGGCGGGTTATGGAGGTGGGGCACCCTGAGTTCAGCGACGTGCAACTGATCGTGCCCTGGGAATTGCTGGAGAACGTCAAGAAGACGCAGCTCGTGTGGAACATCGTACTCATTGCGATTGCGGCGATCAGTCTGCTCGTCGGCGGTATCGGGATCATGAACATCATGCTGGCGTCGGTGACGGAGCGGACACGAGAGATCGGCATCCGCCGGGCCCTGGGCGCGACCCGCAATCACATCGTCGCGCAGTTCCTGGTCGAGACGGGATCGCTGACGGCGGTGGGCGGGGTGCTGGGGGTATTGATCGGCGTGGGGGTGTCGGTCGGGCTCGATCGCGTGGTGCCGTGGATTCTCGACTTGGCGGTGGTGCGACGATACTTTGACGTGGCGGTGACGCTCGAGACGCAGATCACCACGTGGTCGATCGTCGTGTCGTTTGTGGTGGCATCGTTGGTGGGGCTGGTGTTCGGGATCTACCCGGCGGTGTTGGCGAGTCGCCAGGATCCGGTCGTTGCCCTGCGGCATGATTGAGAAGCGTTGTTAGTTGTTAGTCGTCAGTTATCAGTTGTCAGTTATCAGGTTTGGCGGCTGCTCTCGCGTACACCTCTACATTGCCATTGTTCCAATCGACCCACCCTTGGAAGTGCTGGAGTCGCTCGTAGCCGCGCTGCGGCAAGAGCGCGCGGCGATCGTCTGGGAGATGATTGGGGTAATAGAGAATGATCCAGTCGGGATCGGTGCTGTCGAGTTTTTGCGGTAGATCGGCGCCATGCCCGAGGCTGTACGCCGGTTGCAGATCGAGCAGATAGAGATCCAGGACGCGGTGGGCGAGGCCGATGACCAGGATCGAGTCGCCGTCATTGTGTTGCTGGATTACATATTCAGCCGCATCGCGCAGCGGTTGCTTGGCGGGTCGGACCACGAGGTCGGCGGCGCTGAGCGCGGCGATGACGAGTAAGAGCAGTAGTGCGGCGAGTCGCTTCTTGTGCCAAAGACGATCGATGCCGCCGGCCATGAGAAGGACGGCCCCGGGCAGGCTGAACAGCGCGAAGCGTGCATACATCCAGGAATCAAGTAGCGACACGACAATCACCATCAAAGGCAACCCCAACATCGCGATAACCCCGACCTCGCGTAAAAGGGGTCGGGAGTCGTTTTTGGGTGTTGGGGGCGTGCAGGCCAAGCCGACGAGTAGCGCTATCAGTCCGGGCCAGGCGGCCCAGGCATACCACGATCCGCCGAGTTGCAGCAGGGCATGCCAGCCTTCGGGACCGAGGAGGCTAGGCTCATCGCCGCCGGAGGCGACGTAGATTTTTCGCGCGTTCAAAAGATCGGGAATGGCCGGTGCGTAGAGGGTGATTGCCAACACCGCGGCGAAGATCAACGCCAGTGCGCCGCGGGCCGCCCACGCGCGTTCCTTGTGTCGCGTCGCCCGCCAGAGGAACCACACGGCGTGCCCGATGGGTACGAAGGCGGTGACGAAATGCGTCCACACCCCCAATGCACAGACGCCGGCGTAAGCGCACCACAGCCACGCCCGATCGTTGGTTCGCGTCGCCACGAGCAGCCACGTCGCCCAAGCGGAGAAGCAGATCATCATGCTGTACCCGCGGGCTTCGACGCCTTCCAAAACCGCGACCGGCAGCACAGCCATGAGCAGCCCGGCGATGATCGCGGCCCGACGGTTCATCGCCAGTCGAGTCAGCGCGTAGGCGCCGACCACAGCACCAAGCGAGAACAGTAATGCCGGTAGGCGCAACGCGAGTTCGAACCCCAGTGCCGGCTCGAACAACTCGACCGCGCACCAACTCAGCAAGGTGTGGGCGACATGGTTGGCAGGGTCATAAAGATTACCCATGATCGGCCCGGGCCCGTGGATGCCGAAGGAGAGCCACGCCGCAATCTCGTCATACCACAGGCTCTCGCCGAGTCGAGTCGCGCGCACGAGGAGGCCCAGCACGATCAAGCCGGTCACGATCCACAAGTCCATTGAGCCGGCGACACGTGGCGGCTTTAGCTGCGGTTTCGTACTTGGCTCAAGTCGCGTGAGCGCAAGTGGGATAAGAATCATCGCGATCGCAGCCACGATGAGCATGATTCGCCACAACGCTGCGCCTTGGCGCGTGACATCGGGCAAGGGTGTGCGAGCCGGATGCGCAAACCAATCCGCCCACTGTTGGGCATTGAGAGCGACCGCGAGCACCACACAGAACGCTGCGAGCAGCAGCGGCGCGATCAGCCAGCCGTGGCGTTTGATGGTCGAACTCGTCACGCGGATATCATGGGTTCACAGCGCGGCCCTTGCAACCGCACGTCATCTCATCCGGCCGCGCCGCGATAGCGAAACAGCAACTGCAGTATCCGCCGGGTTCGATCGCTGAAAAACGACTCGGCCAGATGGTCAATCGCGACGCGGCGATTGATTTCGCTCAGCGTGGGGTAGATATGCGTCGGCCCCGCGAGCCGGCCGATCGTCATACCCCGGCTGATCGCGAGCACGTATTCGTGTATCAACTCGCCGGCATGCGGTCCGACGATCTGTGCACCGATGATCTTCTTGCGCAGTGCCCGGCGATAGAGCACTTTGATTTTCCCAGCGATTGATGATTCGCACAGCGCCCGATCGTTGTCGGCAAACTCCGCCTCGGCGACACTGTAGTCGATCCCGTCTTGGCGAGCTCGTTTCT
Source organism: Phycisphaerales bacterium (assembly GCA_036475395.1). Classification (GTDB taxonomy): domain Bacteria; phylum Planctomycetota; class Phycisphaerae; order Phycisphaerales; family SM1A02; genus JADFNO01. Next base: position 18,981 of record JAZFYE010000129.1, on the reverse strand, counting down.
CGTTGACGCCCACACTGGCCAGCTCCGGCTCGGTGTAGGTGCACCAGCCGAAGGCGCGGTAGCTCACTTTCGCCGGCAGCTTGAAGACGATATTGCGAATGGCGACGCTCGCTTCCAGTGACGCGGCATGCGTGAACATTGGACCGCCGGCACAGTCACCCACCGCGTAGATGTGCCGTCGGCTGGTTTGCATCCGTTTGTTGACGATGATGCCACGGCGATCGTGATTGATGCCCGCGACATCGAGTTTCAGCCCATCGATGCTCGGCTTGCGTCCGACGGCTACGAGAATCTCATCCGCCGCAATCTCATCGTGCTCACCGCGACATTCCAGGCTGATTCGTTTTTCGTCATTGTAGACGGAAACGTTCGCCGCGGTGCAATTCACGCGCAGATCCACCCCGTCGCGTTTCAGCGCATCGCACACAATGGCGGACATGTCATCATCTTCCCGGCTCAGCACACAATCAGCGGATTCAATGATCGTGACGTTCGTTCCCAGGCGGGCGAACGCTTGGGCCATTTCCACGCCGATCGGTCCAGCGCCGACGATCGCCAGGCGCTTGGGCTGGTTCTTGAGTGTGAAGATATCTTCGTTGGTGATGTATCCCGTCTTGTCGAGACCGTCGATCGGCGGGACCACCGGGCTCGAGCCGGTAGCGATGACGATCTTGTTTGCTGTGATAGTCTGATCATCGACGCGCAGCGTATGAGGATCGACGAACGTTGCGCGAGCCTCGTACACGCTCAAACCCATCTTGCGGAAGTACGAAGCTGTTTCGTGCTCACGGATATGATCTTGGATTGAAGCGATTCGGCGGATTATTTGTTCCCAACGAAAGTGCGGCTCGATGGATTCGATCCCGAAGCGTTCGGCGCCGCGCATCAGCGCGGCGGCTCGGCTGGAGGCGATAAGCGATTTGCTGGGGACGCATCCGAAGTTGAGGCAGTCTCCGCCGAACAACCGTCCTTCGATCAACGCGGTTTTGAGGCCGAGCTTGTGGGCGACGATGGCGGCTACAAGTCCGCCCGAGCCGGCCCCGATTACCGCCAGATCAAAGCTGTCAGATCGCTTGGATGCCAAGCGCCGGCTCCTCTCGCCACAGCCGATAGCTGATCGTACGCCCCCAGTTCCCCAGTGTTGTCCGCACCACGCCGCGCCGCCAGTGCCGATGGTCGGTCGTCACCGGACAATCGACAAACAGCCAGCGGCCGTGTCGCCGGCATCGAAGCGCCAACTCCAAATCCTCCATACAAGGTTGATTCGGAAAACCACCGGCGCGGGCCACGACATCCGTTCGCACGAACATCGCCTGATCTCCGTACGGGAGTTGCCATTGGTTGGCCCGTAAGCGATTGCCGCGCTCGATCAACCGGAACTTGAAACGCGGATCATCGATCACGTGGCCGAGCACACCGCCGACGGCATACGGATCCGCCGAGAGGGTCTGGACGATCGCCGCGCGGGCGTCCCGGTGAAAACGCATATCCGCGTGCGCAATCAGCACGACATCGACGGCGTCACAGACAGCCTCATATCCGGCCGCGACCGCATACCCGCGCTGCCGCTCGCTGAGGCGGATGACACGCGCGCCGGCCCGCTCGGCGAGGGTCGCGGTTGCGTCCGTGGACGCAGCGTCGATCACGATGATCTGGTCACCGCAATCGCGAAATGTTGTGAGACTCGCCAGGCACTCAGCGATGTTGTCCGCTTCATTCCAAGCCGGGATCACCACGCCGATGCGCAGGAGTCGATTCGCCTGCGTCGTTGTGCTCATCAGCTTGGAAGTCGGCTTGTCCACGCATCTTGTTCCAGGATCGTTTCGCCACCACCGCCGCCGCCAGCATCGTGATCAGCGCTACGCCGAATCCTACCGCCAATCCCCAGGAGATCTTCCCCTGGCGGATCGCGCCGAGCAGACTCCCGACGCCCAGCACGTACATCGCCGTGGCCGGCAACATGCAAGCCCACGAAACCACCAGATATTTCCAGAATCCGACACGGGTGAGTCCGAATCCGTAGTTCAGCAGGTTGTAGGGGAACATCGGCAAGAGCCGGGTGATGGCCACAACCCACAGGCCGTGCGTTTGTGTCGCCCGGTCCAGTCTCGCGAACGCCTCACGCTGCATGACCCAAGACCGCACCGATTCTCGGGCAAACCGTCGGGCGACGAGGAAGCACGCTCCCGCGCCGAGGGTGGAACCGAGCGAGACACTGACCAGCGCCGTCACCGGCTGCGACTCGAAGATCGATCCCCCCGCGACGGTAATCAGCGATCCCGGCAACCCCGCCAGCGACCACACCATGTAGATCAACACATACGCCAGCGGTCCCCACGGTCCGAGCGCTTCGATGTGCAGCTCCAGCCACGCCAGCGCCGGCTGAAGCTGAGCGCGGTTTGCAACCCCCAGCCCGAAGATAACGCCGATCACCGCCAGCAGACCGATCGCCCGGAATGGGATTCGCGAGCGCATCCGTGTCGAGCCGTCAGCGGTGTCAGTCGTCATTGGACGTATCGTAGGATCCGCTGACTTTGTCGGTGTCCGCCTACGCAGCAGGCGTCTCTAATGCGATGCACGGAGCAGTTCGACGTTCGCTTGACCTTCTATCCTCGGCGGAACTCTTCGGCGTTGAGTTTTCGATGCTCCGCTTGGCGATATCGCAGCTTGATCATCGGCGTAAAGCCGATCATCAGCACCGTGACAATTGCGCCTGAAAGCAGCAGGGGGTACCACACGCCATAGGGTTGACCACGTATAAGCGCCGTTACGCCTGCTGTGAGCACGGCCAGCCCGAGCAATAAGGAAAACCAGTGAAGTCCATAGACCAGGCCCTTGGCTTTGCCGCGCGGCGCGCAGATCCCGACCACGGTGCCGTAGACGCCGCCGAGCAAGCCGACGCCTACGCCCAGTAAGCCGCCGACCAAACCCCAGTTCTCAAACCACGGTTGCACGGCGCTTAACATTACAATCATCGCTGGTTCGTTCATCGGGGCTGACTCCTTGGTCGGTGCGCTCGGGCGACTTTGAGAGCTGCTGTCGGTGAAGTGTGCGGATCTGCTGGGCGACGCTCGGCGCCATCTGACCTTTGGCGATCAGGTCGGCCAGGTAGTCACTGACGGGGTCGGGCTCGCCGCCGTCCAACAGTTGGCCCAGCCGGTCGATCAAACCGTCCAGCCGTTGGCGCATCGTGGGGTATGAGACGCCGTACTGCTGGGCCAAGGCCTTGATCGATCCGCTGACGAGCACGAACGAACTGACCATGCTCAGATCTTCGCCGCTCAGCTTCAGCATTGGATGGCTCTCGTTCAGGTCACTCATCGAAGATATCGCAGTGATCTTGAACAATCATAAACACATATTTAACATTGTCAAGAGCGTTCTTGAACAAAACGTAAAAGAAAGTGCATTTTCTAGAAGTTGAGTCGCTAACCGGAATACCGGCCAGGATGCTCCGAAGGTGTGATTTCCAAGAAGAACGCTCGGGGACCGTCGCTGGCGCCGGGCGAAAGGTAACCGCCCCTCACGGGTTCGAGCGGATTGGCCAGGGGAGCGCGTTGTCGTAGGGATCGTCGTCGGTGATGGGGGCAGCGCGAGCTTGCTCGGGCGGTCGCGGTTTCTCGGCGCGTGCGTCGGCCTTGTACCTTACATCTGTCGGACGAGGCTCACCCGGCCACGGCGCTGGCGATGCTGAGCACCACGAAGGTGAGCAGGACCCACTCGAGGATCTTCATCACGACCGTGAAGACGAACGCCTGGAACATGTTCATGCCCAGCAGCCACACGGCCAGGAACAGCAGGACGGGCAAGCTGAGCAACATTGCAAGGATCGGTCCGACCACAGCGGCGAATCCCATCAAGACAAGGAACTGTGCGGACACAACTGCACAAACGCGCAGCATCAGGATGCTAAAGGCCCCGAAGTCCTCGCCGAATAGCTTGCCGACGATCCACGCAGCGCCGGTGCCAACAGCCACGGACACGCCCAACAGAACGGCACCGAGGACGGCGAGACCGATGCCGCCGAGCGGGCCGGCTCCGGCCATGCCGATACCGGCATAAATGATCAGGAACAGACCGCTACAGACGGAGGCGATGCCAATGTGTAGCGTGTGACGCTCCTTGAGGAAGTCGTTGTCGAACTCCTCGTCGGAGAGAAAGACGGCCTTCTCGCCGTTGGGGCCGGTGAGGACGCCTCGAAGCGGAGCCACCTGTGCGGGCGAGGCCTGGCCTTGTGGGTGAGGGGCGGCGGGTGCAATGGCCGCGACGCCGCTGGGCGGGGCCGAAGCAGGGACCGAACTCTCAGGTCCGGCCATTGGGGGATTGATCGGCACCAGACACGGGCGTGCATTGGTCGGTGATTCTGAGGTGGCAGCCGGCACGGCCGGTGTCGGTTGGACTGGAATCCTGGACATTTCGATTCCCCCTGTGTTCTTGGACGACAAGGCCCTTTCGAGCGGATCGTCCGGCATAAGAATCGGCCTGTGGATCACGCAGCTTCATACAACGAACCGGCAATGCGAGGGTGATACAGTCAAGGGATCGGGCTGAAGGGATCGGGTCAAGACGCTGGTCCGAATAACTCTCCGGTTCGCTCAAGGTGTTTGCGAACAGTCCACACCGCAAGTCATCAGTAGCGGCGTGTGTATAAAAAAAAACGGAGCGGCCGGGTTTGGCCGCTCCGTTGGGGATTGTTGAAAGGGGAGAGGGAAGGGTGGTCAGGGGTTGCCGCCGGCGGCGCCACGGATCTCGCGGGCGCGGCTCTCACGGAACTCGGCCAGCTGGACGTTGGAGACGGCGCCGGTGAACGTCAGGTACCGACGATCGCCGGCTTGGGCGGATCCGCGCACGGGCCGCGTGGCGAACGGATAGCCGCCGATCTGTCGTTGGATGTAGTCCGGCGCTCGGACAATGAGTGTGCCCTGGTAGTAGCGGATGGAGGCCCAATCGCCGCCGTTCTCGATCCAAGCCTCGGGCTCGACGATATCGATGATGAGGTCGATGACTTCCTGGGCTTTCTCGGCCTCGGTTCGCCGGTCTTCCTCATCGCCGGGGTCGCCGAAGATGGACCCGCCGCCTCGGCCGCCACCCCCGCCGCCGCCACCCCCGCCGCCCCCGCCGCCCCCCCCGCCGAAGCCGCCGCCGCCGCCGCCGCCGCCTCGACCGCCGCCACCGCGGCCGGATTGCCCCTGGTTCAAGGCGCTATCCAGGTCGAGTTCCGGAGCGTTGTCGAAGCGCGGCGGTTCGAAGAGCAGATCGCGAATCGGGTAATACCGAATCTCGCGGGCGCCGGGAGCGCTGAGTCGAGACTTCGTCCCGACCTCAACAAACCCGTTGCGCAGTTGCCAGGTCGTCGCCTCGTCCAGCGCCTCGCATTGATCGAGAATCATCTCCAGGACGGTGAGGGCGGGTTGATCCACGACATCGAGCGTGATCGGCGTTTCCGGATCGATTCCCTCGGCGGTGCGGTCGTCGTTGTAGCGACCGACGATATTGATCCCGAGAATCGTCTGGAGATAGTTGAAGGTATCGCGGGCGGGCGTCTCGGGGAATTGGACCGTCACGTCGGTGTAAAGGAGCACACTGAGCATGTGGGCCTTGGAGGTGTTGCGTGACTCGGCCCGAGCCCGTTGCTGCATGACGTAGTCGATCCGCTCAGAAAGGCTCTGGCCGAAGGCCGGGGCGCAAATCAGCAGACCGCAGCCGGCGAGTGCGAGGGTGACGCGATTCATATGAGTACCTCCAGATTGGCTCATGCGGGCGCAGAGAAAAACCACCAAGGCGTTCCTCTAAGTGTAGACGCAAATGAGTATATCGCGGTGTCGGGAAATCCCATAATTCAAGATTGTTTTCGGCCGGGGGGGCTCATTGGTTCCCATTGCGTCGGGCCAGGGTCTCCAGGCTCCAAAGGGTCTCTACGGTGGTCAGGAGGCCCAGGGCCTGTGCGGCGACGGGCTGATCGGCATCCCAGACGGCTGCGCGCACCCCGCCGATGGCTCGGGCCGGGTTCTGAAGCGACCAGGCCGACGTCTCACGGACGGTCAATTGCATGAGGAAGCGGATCGTGCCCAAATGCCGATCCATGGCCGGCTGGGCCTCGTCGGCGGGGGTGAAGTACGAGACCCGCACCATGGTGGCCAGGAAAGCCGCGGGGCGGAGGGTCTGGGCGCTCGGGTTTGTCCGCTGGGCGCGGCTCAGCACGAAGCCGCCAGACAGATCCGGGGCCCCGGGCAGGGAGGGCGAGCCAATCCGGCTGGCGTCGAGCATCCGGCGGATTTCACCCAGCCTCGCGGCGTTGGCGGGCGGCTCGCCGGTCATCTCGCTGTAATCGAGCTCGGCCCACCCCAGCCAGGGCAACAACATCACCTGTTGATGTTCGGGCACGGCCTGCCAAGCGGTGTCGATCGCGCTTCGGACGAGCTGGGGTGTGAGCCGGTCGTGGCGGTAGCCGCGCTGGATGAGCCGGCTCAGGGCGCCGGCGACCAGTGCCTGGCCGTTGGGCGAGCGTGGCCGGCCGGGGCCGCCAGCCAGACCACGCGGTACAAAGCCCTTGTCCGCAGTGAACGCATCAATGGCCCGGTCAGCGGCGGCGACCAACAGAGGACGGATGGCGGGGTCTTGCCTGTGCTGTGGATGCTCGAAGCCGGCGTAGACGATGGCGGCGCAGGCTTCGACGTCCGCCAGTGGATTGTCCTGACCCCCAGCTCCCGCCTGTAGTTGGAGGAGGATCTGATAGCCGGCGCTCGCCGCCTGACGAGCGATCCTGGGATCGACCCGCGGCGCTTCGGCATACCGGGCCAGGGCGAAGGCGGCCAGCGCCTGCTCCCGCGGCGGCGAGATCAGTGGCTCGTATTGATCGGTGCCTGGCCGGTAGGTCCCCATGAGGCCGGGCGCCACATCCAGCGGCGAGAAGGATCGCAACAGGTGCTGGGCGATCGAATCGGCCAAAGCGGCGATTCGGCACGGCGTCACCTTGCTTCGGGCCACGACCACGTCGCCTCGAACCGTGCTGAAGGGACGTTTGTCCGGAGCGGCCTGCGCCAAATGCGTGGTGCGAAACCGGTACAGTGAGACGTCCAGCCTGGTCAGAAGATCCCCGGGCGTGGCGGCGGGCAGACCGAGCTGAACGGCCAACGGCAGGACCTGCCGCGGCACGTCGCCGGCCGTATTGGACGCGCGCATTTGAGCCGGAAACATCAGCGCCCAGTCGTCGGCCCGCCGAATCGCCAGACCATCCAGGCCCGGCTCGATCTGGCGGGCGAACTCGGGGAAGGATCGGCCGAGCAAGGGTACGGGTCGCCCGGCCACTTCCAATTCGAGCGTCAGTTTCGGACCGATCGTGGCGCGAATCGCCGCCGGGAGATTGGCCACCACGGGATCGCCGAGGACCTCGCCGAAGGCCCGCCGCGCGGCCCGGCGGAGCATCAAGTCGTCCCCGGAGGCATCCGTTCCCGTCCCCAGCACCCGGCCGGACCTCCGCACAATGACGCAGACGCCGTGAGCCCCATTTAGGGGCACATGGGCGGCCGGGTCGCTCATCCGCGGCACGGTGAACGCATCCGTCCAGCGGCGAAGGGACGCGAACGCCTGGACCACGTCGGCGGCATCGGGGTAGTCAGCATCGGTCGGGGTGAACGCCGGCTGGCCCCAGACCGGTGCGACCAGGGCCAATCCGAGGGTTACGGTGGTTATCGCCCCTGGCGTGGGGCGTCGGTACGTCGCGGTCAGGCGACGGTGCGTGTTGTTCTGCAACAACATCGTGAGGGACCCAACTGAGCTGCGTCCGGTAAGAACCCGGCCCACGGCACTTGCGGCGCGATCACAGGCCGGCGCCCACTTCCGGTACGGTCGTTGAAACAGGTTTTGGCATACATCTGAAGATCGGGAGTCAATGCCCATGTTGCTACAAACCATGATGCTCATGACAGACCACCGCAAACGAATGGCGATTCTCACGCTGCTGACCTTCGCCACGCTTTGCTGAATGTTATCGGGGCGTCGCCGTCCACGAAGGTCGGCACACGAGGCTCGCCGCATCCAGACGAGGCCGATCCAGCGTACCACGCCCCACGAGCCGGCCAAAGCGTCGAGCTTCGACCGGCCCTCATCTAACACGAATCGGGGCGAGGAACTCCAACACAAGCCCGCGGTCGTGAGGCCGCGGGCTCTGTTGTTGCCCCGTAATGTACGTTGCAGTATCCAGCTTATCCAAACGGATCGGGGCTGGGGCATCTAGTTGCGCTTTGACTGAAAAGCGCAACTGACCAGAGTCCGAACGGGCCAGACCAAATCGCGGTGCCGCGCCGGCTGTACCGGCGATCTTTGAGCGGATACGACGGTTTGCCGTGCTGCCGCCGAAGGCAGCACCGATAGAACAGGTGCAGACCGCTCACCAACCCAACAAAGGACAGTGGGTCTGCGATGTCAAACTACCCCACCGAGCTCAACTGGGACATCAGGGTTGAAAACTCGGCGATTGGGCGCGCTGATGAATATCAACGGTCGCCGCACACGTTTCACCATTCATCGCGAATCCTCTGATCCGAGCGGCATCATCGAGCCATTTTCAACGCGGCGACGCTCGAACGCGAACAGACGAGTACCGTCGGTTGTCGCGAAGCCCCGGTCTCTTTCCGGTACGGGGATCTGTCTCGAGGCGTCCTTCTCAGCGTCTCTCGGATCCGGTTCGCACGCGATACTCAATGCCTCCGATTTCCAGGTCACCGATGCGCTCGCGGATGAAGACTATGTATTCAGCCTTTTCCTTCTGTTCTGAAGAGAACGTGATGGACACGACGTGAGCTTCGAGACCCTGGAGGAGGATTCCCGGGAAAGAGATCCGCGGCGCGACGACACGATAAACGGGCGTCGGTCGAGCCTTGGGCTCCGTCTGCCCGAGCAATCCGGGTTCCGCAAGGCCGGCGGCCACGCGATCAGGATAATCCTCTCTCTCGTGATACCAGGGGTAGACTATCGGTTCGCTGACCAGCTCGACGCCCGTGGTCGTCGCCCGCTCTGCGCGAGTCCGCTCGAGACCTTGACTAAGTTTCACGAACACCTCGCCGACCTTAAGAAACTCCTCCGCGATTTCAATGTCGAGCGTAATTTTGGCACGTTTACGATTCGTGTTTCTTACCAGGAACGTCACAGTCTTCGAGGACAGCAGATCGACGATGTTCACGTTCTTCCAGACGAGATTGTTACTATTCCTCGCGTTCGTGCCGACACTCGGACCCTCGGCAAACGTCACCGGGTCTTGCGGGCTCGTCACGCGAGCATAAAAACAGAAATGATTTGAGGGGCTGGGGGAAGGCGGGTCCCACACGAGTGGGCCGACCTGACGGATCGAGACCGCAGGGAGATTGGGTGCGGACAACCGGCCCACGAGTTGAAAATTCGTCGGCCACGCGAGACCGGCGGCTGCCGATGCGATCCAGAACTCGACGGTGGCGCCGCGAACGGTCTGTGTCGCGTGACGGTTCCTCACGTTTGCATAAAGATAGTTGGATTGACCGAACTCGGGATTCTGGTGCGCAGCCAAGCCGTCATCGGCGAGTCGATTCCAGAGGGACGGGCTCTGCCACATCGATCCTGTGGATGGGACGGTGCCCGTGTCCGCCGGGTTGTCTCTCATCCACACATCAGACGCCGGGATTCCGGCGGTGGGGCTGTCCTCGGGCTGAATGACCTCGCTCGCCACCGAGAACGTCTGAGGCGGCCAGTTCAGGGTTGAGCCGGTGACTCGTATCGTCCAGTCTCCCGCCATCGCGTTGTCGACGACGACTTGCTCGACGGTGTTGGACCGGTCTCGAGCCGTCACGGGAATCACTGCACCCGCTGCAAACGAACTCTTGACCGCTGCTTGAGATGGCTGCGCAGGGTTGAGAATCCATGGTAGATACCGCGTCCCGTCCGGCGCGATTAACTCAAGATCGAGATCGTTCTGGAGGATACCGGTCACCGCCGACGGCGCCGCGGCCGCCGTCCACGCCGGGTCGTCCCAGGCGAGGGTGACTTTGAGCTCTTCGATCGCGCCGATCGTCACCGTGAAGTCCTGGTTGCCAACGGCCGCCACGGTACCCGTCAGATGGTGCGGTACGAGATCCAGCGCAGCCCCTGCCTGTGCTTTCCCGAACCCGAAGACGTAGTCGGGGCCATCAAGCGTCGCCGTGACGAGGGGAGCGGTGTTCAGGTCTTTCGCGGAATGAAGGAGGATCGCGCGCAGCGTGGAAGGCGCAGGCCCTCCGGGCAGAAGGGAGGTTCGGTACCACTCGGTCAGCAAGGCCGCCACGCCGCTGACTGCCGGGGTTGACATTGAAGTCCCGCTCTTGACTGAGTAGCGATTCCACGGACGTGCTGATGTGACGCCCAGGTCACCGGTGGACTGACTTCCCGGACCCGCAATGTCCGGCTTCAAACGTCCATCAGCCGTCGGTCCTTTGCTACTGAAAGCCGAAATCACTTCGTTGTTGGAATTCGTACTGGCGACGACCAAAGTGTTCTTCGCGCTATTGGGTATTCTCACGTTCCCCCAGCGGCGAAACTGTCGGAGCCACTGACCGACATCAGCGTCTCCGCCCGCGACCGGGCCGGCCGCCAGTCCAGAGCCGGCTTGAGGGGTGATACGCGTGTCTCCCGTGGAGACGGTTCGATTCCCATCCGCGTCCAGGTAGATCCCTTCCCCGAGATTGATCAATCCGGTGGTGCTGACGCTCTCGTCGTGCATCTCATTCTGTTGAAACTCGATGAGCGCGGTTCCAGCCGCGATGACGGCGCCGAGTAGTCGCACGTCGCCATTCGTCACGGTGCCGCTGTCGTCCCGGTCCACATAGATCGCTTCTCCCGAGTCGTATTGCCCATTGGTCGTGATGTTGTCCGCGTGCCTTTCGGGTTCACCGCGGTTGCCGCTGGAACCGAGGATCAGAATGGTGTTCAGTCCGCTCGCACTGCCGTCGGATTGGCGTCCGCTGATGACGGAATCGTAGTACGACGTGTTCGTATCGTAACCAATCGACGGGGGAGTGATCTGATGATGATGAGTGAATCCCCACGAGTTCGTCGACAACGTGACGCTGTTGGCCGACGCGTCCGGGTACTGCGTCGTGAACGTCGCCACGCTGTTCGCTCGGTACGAGCGCAGCGTCGCGCCTGGCGCGACGCCGGCCCACTGGTTGGCGGACCCGCCGCTCGCGGCGCTCTGCGCGCCGCTTCCGAGCAGGGTCCCGGCCACGTGCGTCGAGTGGTCGTGGGGGAGCGTGATGAAGCCGCGCTGGGCGCCGCCGATGTCCGCGTCTCCCGCGGCGACGACGGTTCCCGCCCCGAAGACGCCGCTCGGGTCGAGGAGACGAACGTCGTTCACGCTCACGACTCGATTCAAGTCGACGTCGCTATAGATCGCCTCGCCGACCGTATAGAGGAAGTCTACCGTGACGTTGTCCACGAACGCTTCCAGAATCGTGAACTCCGCGTACGCCGTGACGGCGGCGGCCGTGTCCGCGTCGGCCGCGATGACGGTCGTTCCCGCCGCGAATCCCGCATTGGCCGTGACGCGAAAGTCGCCGGCGCTGACATTCGCGCTGTCGTCCAGGTCGACGTAGATCGGCTCGTTGGTGTCGTATTGGTTGTTCGCGGCGACGTTTTCCAGATGCACCCAACTCCGGGTGAACGTCGGGATCGGCGGGTCTCCATACGTGATCCGACCGCCGAAGTCGGCGTGCTGTGAACTGGCGTTGCGCCCTTCCCATTGACCGAGGACGACCCCGGTTCCGCTGGTCGCGTATGGTGCGGGTGGGGAGACGGAATCCGAATCGACGCCCGTCCCACTCCGGACGCCGTCATTGTCATCCTCCGCAGGGGGCGGCGCAGACTCGATCCACTTGACGATGTCGATCTTGGCGAAATCATGGAACGCCTTCTCATCGATCTCGACGATCCATCCGTTGATCGGCCCCAATCGAGAAACAATCGAGACATTTCGTCGGTCCAGGAAGTCCGCTTGGTCTCGTTCGTCGACATCACCGAAGAAGAGGACGATGAAGTGAGCGCGCCCGTCGGTCGTCTTGGCGTAGTCTTGAACGCCGTCGGCGCGAAGATTCGGCTCGATCTTGTCCTGCGGCCGAATTTCACCGATCCATTGGACGGCGGGAGTTCCTGACACGAGACGTTTGGCCAATTCGATGTCGTTTGGCAAGGACGCGAAGAAGCCCCGCTCGGGGACGGTGTCCAACAAGTGAACACCGAGCTGCTTCAGAATTCGTCGCTCTTCGAGACTCGGAATCCGTTCGAACTTCATCAGGACGTGGGAGCGTGCGCCGAGATCGCGCCTCATTCGATCCTCCACCGCAACCTCGACACCCTTGCCCACACTGATTTCCCGCGACATGAGACGAAGAGAGGATGATCGATCTCTCTGTACTGGCGAGGTCTTGCAGGACACCAGAAAGAACGTGGAAACGATTACCGAGATAATGATTTTTGTCATGACATTGTCCTGAGTCAACGGGGAATTGAGAACCGCTGTCGCTCGTTAGCAAGTATGGCCGGTCGCGAGAAGCGATCGACGTTTTTCTGAAATCTACTTTTCCTCGACGGATGGTTTACGCATGCGGAAGTTCGTGATCTCACAGTTGGGTGAGCAACGATCGAGACGATCGCGGGTCGTGTGGCCGCAGAAGGAAGCCTGCGCAAAGAACGCTTGGCACCGGATTTTCTAACACGGTGTCGTGGCATGATGTGCGTTTTGAGAACGCCGGGTCGGCATCACGAAGTTTTTCTAAGCCGACATTTTCCATCTGACCTTCGCTCGGCTCCGCCGCCGAGCGTTGTGAGCAGGAGTGTAACGCCCCCCGCTACAAACGCAAGTTCCAGTCGCTTGCTTTTGGGATATCTGTCTTTGACGTTGACGCTAGACGCCTATTTGGCTGTCACCTGACCAGCTGTCACCTGACCAGCTGTCACCTGACGAGCTGTCACCTAGCTAGGGGTCACCCTGGTTACCGAGCCGCTATGGGCAGGGTTGAGAACAGTTTGACATCGCAAATCTCTCGTCGTGTGTTGGGTTGGTGAGCGGTTGGCACCTGTCGTATCGGCGCTGCCCTCGGCGACAGCACGGCAAACCGTCGTATCCGCTCAACGGGGATTGGTCCGGCGGGCGAGAAAAGTCGCGGAGATCGGTCTGGCGCAAGAAGAGACTCCCGTCCCCTTATCTTCTAGCTCTTTTGCCGCGTGCTGTCGATCACCATCTGCCGGTACCAGCCACCCTCGGCGGCGTCGTTCTCGTACCAGAACTCCATCTGGAAATGATCATCATCGACGCGTTTCTCGATGATGCGGTACTTCACGTCGCGCATGTTCATGTGCGGGATGTCCTGCGAGCCGTTCCAGGTAATCGTGCCGTCTTCATCCGCCGTGCCGGTCGCCAAGGACCAGCCGGTGCCGTAACTGCTGACGTAGAACATGATGTACTGCTGGCGGAAGTTGTCGTAGCCGCTGAGGATGAAGTCTTCGATCGCCATGCCCATCGCGTCATATGAGCCGCTCGTCTTGAGGAAGTGCCTGTTCAGCACCCACTCGGAAGATGAGGCGCCCTCCCATTGCGTCGGGTCGGAGCCGGGCTGCTCATACAACGTGTAAACGTTGCTCCAATCGCCCACGAGGTAGTCGAAGCGGCGGTGGTGCTCGCCCGGCTGCAGGACGGACATGTCGGGCATCGCCGGTGGATCCTGTGAAACAATGGTGGTGGTGATGGCCGCGGTGGCGGCGACGAGAACAGTGCAAAACAGAGTGTGTCGCAGACGCATAGGAGTCCTTTCAGGAATCGAAATCGTGAGCCAGGACGGTTCGTGTTTTGAGGAAAATCGCGAAGCCACTGTACAAGATCACGGCGACAACGCTGTACCACATCGGGAAGATGCTAAGCCACGTGTTCGTGTGGGCCACGATGGAGTACAAGTGCATCACCAAGGTGATGAACAGGAGTACGAGGATCAGGGCAAAGATGATTTTCTGGTGTACAGCGGCGAGATTGATTCGCCGCGCATAGACGATGCAGCCGAACAGCGTGTATGCCGGGAGCACGACCAGGAAGGCGTGGGCGGAAACCGGCATCTGAGTTATCGGTACCCAGTTAAAAGAGAGTCGCAGCACATGTACGACCACGCCGCCCGCAAGCAAGAAGACGCCTACCTTCAGGAAAGACCCCATGTAGAGTGTCTTGAAACCCGACCAATTCGGGATCCATCGGCGTACGGCCTCACAATAGCGCTTATACGCTTCGCCGAACTGTCGCCTCAGAGCGCGTTCCTCGTAGCCGAGGATGAAGATGTTGAAGAGGACCGCCATCGCGAACAGAAAGAAGAGCAGGCGAAGATCGCGATACAACAGGGCCTCCCCGGCGAGTATCGTGAAGATCCCGACGTACATCGGGTTCCTGCAGTAGCGGTACGGCCCGCTCATCACAAGTTGGCTCGGCGGATCGATTGGTGCGGGCGTTCCCCGTCCCGACCAAACGAAGTCGTACGCGCATCTGAGATAGAGTGCGGCCCCCAGGACGAGCACGGGCAGGCCCAGCAGCCCCATTCCCAAGAAGTCTATGGCGCCCAGGGACGCGTCCGCCAGGAGCAGGTACGGCACCAGCACCACGACGGTTCCCGGCACCAACAACGTAAACAGTGATGCTTTGGCGAACAGCCAGGCCGTTGAGGACTTGCGGCGGTCAATCATATGTCTTCCTTTCTTCTACACGAGAAGCCGTGTTCATCCGCAGCATTCATGCACGCTTCTCGAATGCGGTCGGCGAACTGCTGGTTGTTCACGCTTCGAGAGAGCGAGAGACCACCCACGCTCATTGCGATGAGGGCAAGTACTTGAGTCTTGTCTTTTTCATCGAGTTCCGATGCGAGTGTTTGCATCCAGTCATTCAAGCCGTCCTCAAGAGCCAGTTTCGAATCTTCGCCGGCCCGACTGATCTCGGACATGAGCGACGGCAGGAAACAACCCTTCTCGACGTCCTCGAAATGCACCCGGGAGAGGTAGCGTCGCATGGATTCCAGCACCCAGGCGCGGCCGGTGAACCGAGAGCGGTCCGCGTACCGCCTCTTGCTCAGTTGCTCCATGTCATTACGAATGAACGCGCTGAAGAGGGCATCCTTGTTCTTGAAATGGGCATAGAAGCCGCCCGCGGTCAGACCGGCTTCCGCCATCACGGCATCGACGCCACCTGCATGAAATCCCAGCCGGCGAAATACCCGCCCGGCGGCCTCGAGGATGGCTTGACGCGTCTTGTGTACGTGGTCCTTCGGATACCGCATCCCAATAGTATTACGGTCGTAATACTATGTGTCAAGCCCAATTTCCGAAGTTCTGCCAATAACTCATTTTGTAACCCGGTCCTCGTAGGCTCTATATTTCCCTGTACCTACTGAAAACTCCATCCAACCGTCCGGTCTCTATCTGGCGCAAGCCCACTTCCACCTGGACTAGCCGACATTTCCCGCCACCGGCGCCTTTAGCTCGACTCGCCGTCTTTGCGACCGGGGCCCGGGGTCGTCCGCGTCGGTACTTCCGCGGGCGCCGCTCACGCCCCATGCGCGTTGTTCCCTTGCGCCGCCTTCTCCTTGTCCTTGATCGCCTTCTCTTTCTCGGCGATCTCCTTCTCCTTGCGGCCCATCTCGACCTGCTCGCGTCCGAGGAAGCTGGCTTGACTAATCCCCATGAGCAGGACGAGTTGCTGGGGCACCTCCCAGAGAATTCCATGCATGACGCTCTTCCACACGAAGAGCCCCACCGTGAGCACCGTCCAGAAGATCATCTGGGCCTTGGCCAACGACGGGGCGAGATGCCCGTCGGCCGTCCGGACGCAGACGAGGTCGCTCAGGTTGCCGGACTGGGCGTCATCTTCCTGCTCGCCCTCCTCCTCGGGGTTCGTCAGTCGATGCCAGTAGAGGTCGCGCTTGACCTGCCAGTGGCCGGCGAGGCCCGTCACCGCCGAAAAGCCTATCAGGACGAGGAGCGTCTCCGGGATCTCCGGCACCCGGAGCTGGGCGAGCCCCAGCGTGAGTACGCCGGCTCCCACCGCGATGGTCCACAGGGCCATCTGCATCAGGGGCAGCGACCATTGCCCGTTGTTCGTCCGGACGTAGCTGAACAGGGCCATCGGGTTCCGCTTGTGGCGGGTGACTCCCGCCAGCGCCCAGAGGATCGCGAGCACGACCACGATCACGACGGCCGCCCAGAGTACCGCGCCCCAGCGGTTGGCCAGGTAGAACTCCCTACCGATCGACTTCTCGAGCTTTCCCGAGTTCTGGAGCGACTCCCAGTAGAGCACCGGCACCAGCCTCTGACCGGGTCTCCAGCCGTGCCTGGGGTACTTGGGGTTCTTGCTCAGGTTGAACAGGAGCAGCGTCCCGGACTGGGGCGCGGCCTTTCCCGGGGGGGTCCACTCGACCGCGGAGACGATCTCCTTGGGCCGCGGGTATCCCCTTTCCTCGCACTCGGCGACGCTCGTCGGAGGTAGTTCGTCGCCCACATTGAGGAAACGCAGGAACACCCGGGCTCCTTCTTCCAGATCGACGTTCGTGTGGACCTTGACGATTGCCGAGTAGAGTTGCCCGTCGGGAACGTGGAGGAGCCTGGCCTCCCCCTGGGCAAGGGCGGGAAGGGCGAGCGCGAGCAGTGCAAACGAGGAAGCGGCGGAATTCAAGAGTCCGTTCATGCGTGCTCTCCCGATTCGTTTGTTCAGAACGATTCTACCACGTTCCTGCGACGACGAGAGAGCCTCGGCGCCACTCGCGGTTCGACGCGCCCCTAGGTCGCTGGCCCGCCTCGATCCCAGCTAGTTCGAAATGAATGGCGTCCCCAGTTGAATAGTTCTGAGCGGTTCTGCGACGTCGATGTCACGAGGGCATGCCCGTTCGCATCACGCTCATAAGGGGGAATACTTAAGCCGACATTTCCCGTTGCACCTTCGCCCGGCTCCACGCAGAGCTTTCCGAGCACGAGTGCAACGCGCCGCCCCCCGAAACCCAACTTTCAGCCGCTTGCTTCTGACCGGAATCGACGGTGACGGGCCAAGAGGGACTCGCTCCGCCTACGTGTTCGACGTCGCGGCGGCGATAGCTGATACCCTGAAGTCTCTCTTGACCTGGGCGACCTTCTGGTAGGTCCTGCTCAGTGAGTGGGCTGTAACTTGGCGATGATCGCATCTCCGTTACCCCATCGGCCGTCGTTGGTACCTCGAAACTCCGGCTGCGACGCTTCCCTCAGGGGCCAGCCATCTCCGTTGCAGCCCCCGGCAATGTAAAGGTTGCCTTCTTGGTCCAGGCAGCACGAACGTACAAAATCATAGGAAGCTCCGCCGATGAGCGTTGCGTAATGTAGCGTCCTTAGGTCTGAGGAAAGCCGAACCACAATTCCGTCAAACTCATCACCACCGTAGGTCTTGCGAAGCGCTGTCGAGGTGACCGGAAAATCCCGAGATTGCGTCCGGCCTGTCACGAGGACATTTCCATCGGCATCCACCGCAATCCCTTCAGACTCATCGGCTTTGCTGCCACCAATGAACGTGCAAGCCATCATCTCCCCCTTGAGGCCAAGCTTCACCACCGCGATATCACCCGCGCCGTTGTAAGTGCTGTCAACCACACCTGACGTACTGGGAAAATCCATGGAGTCGGTCCAGATTGACAGATAGACATGGCCCGCCGGGTCCACCGCCAAGTTGTGGGTGTTGCATCCGAAGTCCTTCCCCGTTCCACCAACATACGTTCCGTAGATGAGCTCAGAACCGTGTGGGTTCAGCTTGGCCACATAGGCGTCCCAGTATCCGTTGTGGATGCGATCGTGAGCGCCTTCCGTGGTTGGGATATCCGATGAGCTCGTATTCATCGCAATGTAAACGTAGTTGTTGGGATCGAGAGCAAGCGACACTTCACCCTTCTCGGCCCCGCGCCCGCCGAGCCAAGTGGCCCAAAGCACGCGTGAGCCGTCGCTCACAATCTTGCATACTCCAACCTCGGAGTCACCACGGGGAGTTTTCTGGAATGCATTCGCAAAGGCCTGTTCGTACCAATCTGGTGGCGTGTTGTTTGTAGAGTTGATGATGGGCAAGTAGACGTTCCCATCTGAATCAATGGCGAGATCTCTACACCCCCAGCCCTGTCCGACATAGCTTGAAAAGACCAAGCCCGATCCATCAGGCTTGATTTTCGCCACAAAAGCGTTTTGGATTCCGTAGAACCCGCCACCCGAGCCCTTGTATTTAGTCTGGAAGGCACCCGCGGTAACCGGGAATCCAGGACCACAGCGACCGGCCACATAGACATAACCTTCTGCGTCGACCTCAACGGCATAGGCCCGGTCATAGTTCGGCCCGCCAAGGTAGGTCGACCAGACCAGTTTTCCCGTTGGACTGAATTTGGCGACAAAGGCATCGCTGTTGCCGTGCCCGCCCAGCGCCTTGCCGCCCTCAGTAAATTCCCGGGCGTGCACACCCTCAGTGGTGGGGAAGTCCTTGGATGCCGTCCCGCCCACCACATAGACATTGCCTCGGTTATCAACACACACATCTCGGGCATGGTCCCACATGCTTCCTCCCAGGTAGGTTGAGAAGGAAAGCTCATACTGTTCTTGGGCCGCCAAGATTGCCGTCTCCGATGCGCGCTTCACGGCGCGCTGATCTTCGATCCAGGCGGTAACTATGATGACAATTACTGCGGCCACCAGAGTTAGCCACTGTGCGATCGACATCTTCTCGTCCCGACGTGTGACGCGTGTCATCTTGCCGATCAGCCAATGTTCCTGGCGAAAACGATAGCGGTTAGCGAGGACCGCGGCGACAAGCATGTAAGCGCCGATCTCCCACGGTCCGGTTGCCATGAACACAGCGAGGTTCGGTGGCAGTGCCTCCGGCCGAGGAGTGCTAAAGGAATTCGTGCCGAGGAAGATCCCGAAGAGCATGAAGTTCCCGAGGGCGAGAAGATATGC
>JAZFYE010000128.1:0-13213 GCA_036475395.1 Phycisphaerales bacterium | reverse complement strand
CACACCATCGATACGAACGTGTTGGAGACGTCGGCGATCCTCGACTTCGCCACGGCGGGGATGACGCCCACGTTGATCGCGTCAACTTCGGAAGTGTACGGCAAATCGACGCGAACTCCCTTCGCAGAAGACGACGACGTAACGTACGGGCCGCCGACCCAGGCCCGGTGGGCGTACGCATGCTCCAAAGCGATCGACGAGCATCTTGCCTTGGCGCATCATCGGCAGCAGCGATTGCCGGTGGTCATCGCGCGCTTCTTCAATATCGTCGGTCCGCGACAGGTCGGCCGATACGGAATGGTGCTGCCCCGATTCATCGACGCCGCCCTCGCCGACAAGCCGATTCAGGTCTACGGCGACGGCCGGCAAACGCGATGCTTCTGCGACGTCCGCGATGTGGTCAACGTGTTGCCGGTCCTGCTCGCAGAGCCCCGGTGCGTCGGCCGGATATTCAACGTGGGCAGTGATCAACGAATCGAGATTGGCGAACTGGCCGAGCTCGTGCGCACGACGCTCGACAGCACCTCGACTATCGACCACCTGCCATACGCTGAGGTGTTCGGTCCGAACTTCGATGATCTGCGGCATCGCCAGCCGGACCTGACACGCCTCCGTCAGGTGACCCGGTTTGCGCCGACCACGCCGTTGTCCCAGACGATCCGCGATCTAGCCACCGAGCTGGGCAGCGATCTCCCCTCGCTGGAGTCGACCGCGTGATGTTGGTCGTGTTGGCCCAGTTGGATTTGGCAGGAGCTCTACCGGGCGATCTCGAGCTGTTCGCAGAGGAGTCGCAGTCGTTTGCGGCCCCGGCCATGGATCTGTTGAACAGCTACGCACTGATCTTCGTCGTGGCGTTTATGGTGACGTTGCTCATCACACCGCTCGTGCGCCGGTTCGCCATCGCCGCCGGCGCAATCGACCGGCCGGATCGGGTACGAAAAACGCACCCGTATCCAATCGCGAAGTTTGGCGGCGTGGCCGTGTTCCTCGGACTGATCGTCGCCATCGCCACGGGCTATGTGTACATGGACGGCGTGGCTGCCAACTATCGTCCGTTGCCGCTGGCCATCGTGTTGGGGATGGTGGCGATCATGTTCACCGGATTGGCCGACGACCTGTGGGGGTGGGATCCGCGGCTGAAGATTGCCGGCCAGCTCGTTGCGGCCGCCGCCTTAGCCATCAACGACATCGGCGTGCGGGTGGCCGAAGGTGTGCTCAGACCGTTCATGGGCGGACCTGACGACGTGATCGTCATTCTCGGGTCGTTTCACGTGCTCAACGGCCACGTCTTTTATTGGATCGGAACCGCACTCATCGCCGTCTTCGTTCTCGGCGGATGCAACGCTGCTAACTTGATCGACGGCCTCGACGGCCTGCTGTCCGGCGTCACCGGGATTGTTGCCCTAGGCTTACTGGCGATCTGTCTGCTTGTTGCGCCTCACGCAAACACCGTCTTTGAGGTGAGAGAGGCTGAAGCAATGGAGGTCGCTTCTACGGTGCAATCTGAGATCGATCGGTATGCCGCAGAGCATCCTGAGTTGCCCACGGATTTGAGTGCGCTCGTCACGGCTGGCTATCTCGCGGCCCTGCCTCAGCCGCCCGTCGGCTGGGTGTTGGTCTACGACGACGGCCGTGGCGAAGTTTTCGCGAAGGACGACCGTACAGCCACGGCGGCGATGATTGTGCAGACCGTGCAGGGTAAGGTGCAGGAGTACCGCGACGATAACGGCCGCTTCCCCAGGGAGATCGAGACGCTGGTGGAGGCAGGTTATATCACCGCGACACCGCAGATGCCGGTGCATTATCCGCTTCGGTACAACCCGAACCTGGGTCAAGTCACCGCGCCGTTGGAGGCGGCCACATTCGCCGGCGCGCGGATCCTTCTGTGCATGGCTCTGTTGGGGGCCGTGCTGGGGTTCCTCCCGCACAACTTCAATCCCGCATCGATCTTTCTGGGCGACTCAGGAAGTCTGCTGCTGGGCTACTTGTGCGTTGTCATCATCCTCATGCTTGGGGAACAAGGGGCGACCCACCTCGTCTTCGCCGGGCTGATCGTCTTTTCCGTTCCCATCATGGATACAACGCTCGCGATCATCCGGCGGTGGCTGGCCGGCACGCCGATGTCCGCCGCTGATGATCAGCACATCCATCATCAACTCAGACACGCCTTGGGCGGGGTCAAGCGCGCCGTCTTCGCCGTCTACGGGATGGGATTTGCGTTTGCGATCCTCGGCGTTGTGCTCGCGGCGCTCGTCCTGCAGACGAACCTGCGCGTGCGCGTCATCTACGCGATCGCACTCGTGCTGTTCGGGTCTATCGGTCTCTTTGCCGTCAAGGCGGCCCGGCGTCAGCACCATTTCGCCGTGTCGCAACCGCAGCGATCATCGAAGACTCAGCCGTCCCCCGAACCGACCTCACCGCCGGCAACGCCCGCTTCGACCCGCCAAGAGGAGACCCGTCGCGGATAACATCGCAAGGCGCATCGCTTCCAAAAGAGGATTCAACGCCGCATGAGTGTTTGACGAAGATGAGTGCATCCGCCCGAACCAGCGTCCTTTTTGTGTGCATGGGGAATATCTGCCGCAGCCCCCTGGCCGAGGGCGCTTTCCTGCACAAGTTGAACGAGCGCGGCGTCGCCGACCGTTTCACGGTTGATTCCGCCGGGACCGGTCATTGGCACGCCGGCGAGCGCCCGGATCGCCGGGCCCGAGAGATCGCCGAGCGGCACGGCATCGTCCTTCCCAGTCGTGCTCGTCAGGTCACGAGCGAAGACTTTCAGCGCTTCGACCATCTGATCTGTATGGACGAGACCAATCGCGAGGACCTCGTACGTTGGGGAGCGCCGCAAGAGAAGCTGCAACTACTGCTGGAGGCGAATCCAGCGTCTGAGATTCAGGAGGTGCCCGATCCGTACTTTGGTGGCGATGACGGTTTCGAGACCGTCTTTCGGTTGATCGACGCTGCTTGCGATGCGCTGCTGGATGAGCTGTTGGCCGCCGTTCGATGAGCAGTCGCGAGGCGATCGAGCATTCGCTCCACAAAGCCGCCCTTGAGCAAACGATCATCAGCATCCGCGATCTGTCCGGCGGCTGCATCCACCGCGTGCAAGAGATCTGTTTACGCGACGGCGCCACCGTTGTCGCGAAGACCAACTCTGCGGCACATCTGCACATGTTTCAAGAGGAAGCCGATGGGCTCCGTGCGTTGGCGCAGACAAACACGCTCCTTGTTCCCAGGCCGTTGGCGGTGATCGAAAGCGCCGGCGTCGCGGTGCTTCTGATGACGGCGATCAAACACGCAGCCGTGCCCCCTCGCGCCTGGACACGTTTCGGCGAGGAGCTTGCCCGCTTGCATCAAACCGAGGTCGGCGATCGCTACGGTTTCCAAACCGACAATCATCTGGGAACGACGCCCCAACCCAATCCATGGTGCGACGATTGGGTGCAATTCAACGCAGAGCATCGCCTTGGTCATCAGCTCGATCTCGCCGCGAAGCGTGGGCGGTTGGACACGAGCGAAGCAGCGCGAATTCAAGCGGTTATCGCCGCTCTGGAAGCTCATATTCCCCGTCAGCCGAAGCCGGCTCTGCTGCACGGCGACCTCTGGTCGGGAAATGCGCTGCCCGCGTGCGATGGCGGCGACGCGACTGAGCGCATCGCCGTGATCGATCCGGCCTGCTGCATCGGCGACGGGTGGGCGGACATCGCCATGATGAAACTCTTCGGAGGCTTCCCGGACTGTTGCTTCCAAGCGTACGAGGCGAACGTGAGCGACCGCGCCCAGCTCGACTCGCGCATCGCGGTGTACCAGCTTTACCACGTGCTGAATCACGTCAACTTGTTCGGACGAAGCTACGCCAGCCAGGCGATGGCGATTGCGGCGAAGCTCGGCGGCTGACGAATTACTGTGCTGCCCCTTCGGATTGGCGCAACGTGTCGATGTGCCCTCCGTCGAAATCACCAAACGATGATGTCGATCCGTCAACCCACCGAACGGTGATGTTCTGAATGATGTGCGCGTCGCCGAGACCGAAGTGAACACGTGGGTCGTTGGCTGAGAAAAGACTATACGCGGTCTGTACTTCGCGCCGCATTGAACGCCCGTTCACCATGCCGGTCACGGTGGCGCCCAGCGCATCCCGACCATGCTCATCCAGTACGCGAAACATGATCCATCGCCCCCGGTCAGTCGCCTGGTTGTTCAGGTAGTACGCCGGTCCATCGCGATTGACGACGACAATATCGATGCCGCCGTCGTTATCGAGATCGCCGAAGGCCGCGCCTCGGCTGTTGTGGGCGAGCATCGGTCCTGCCCCGCCTCGCGGCAGAACCTCGGTGAACTGTCGCGAGCCGACATTCTGCATAAGCACATTGGGCTCCGCATACGGATCATCGGCATAAGGTTGCGCCCGGCGATACACGCTGCCGTTAGCTTGATAGATATCGAGCTTGCCGTCGTTGTCGTAGTCGAAGAAGGCGGTCCCGAAGCGGGTGAAGCCCCGACTGAGCCTGCCTAACCCGGCAGCCCCGGTGATGTCGGCGAAGTAGCTTCCTTCGTTGAGAAAGAGACTGTCCGTCTCGCCGCGAAGATTGACGACCAGAAGATCAAGATCACCGTCGTCGTCGATATCGGCCGAGCCGATTCCCATACCGGCTTTGGCCTGACCGGCTTCGTCACGCGCACAGCCCAACGTCAGCGCTTGGTTGACGAAGCGCCCGTCGGCGCGGTTGATCCACAGCACGTCCTCCACGCCGTCGTTCGCGACGAAGATGTCAAGCCGGCCGTCGTTGTTGTAGTCACCAACCGTAACGCCCAGCCCGTTGCCGACCGCCCTCGAGATGCCCAGCTCGTTGGTCACATCGGTGAACGTGCCATCAGCGTTGTTGCGATACAGCGTGTCCTCGGTCGGCGCGAGGTACTCATGCGGCCCGCAATAATCGGATGCACCGGCGGCGTCCTTACACTGTCGTTCGCCCGCCACGGACCAATGAATATAGTTGCAGACGAACAGGTCGAGGTCGCCGTCCGCGTCGTAGTCAAGGAACGCAGCGCTAGACGACCAAAGATCGCCTCCAACGCCCGCGTCGTCGGTGACGTCGACAAAACGGCCATTGCCCTCATTACGGAGCAACGTGTTGCGGCCGACGTTCGTGATGTACAAATCCACATCGCCGTCGTTATTGTAGTCGCCGGTGGCGACGCCCATGCCGTAGCCGCGGTCCTCAGCGCCGCTGTCATCAGTGACGTTCTGGAAGGAGCCATCGCCGCGATTGCGGAACAGTTGATTTCCGGCCGGTTCCCGCTCTGGTTCGACGATGCTGCCGGACTGGACGAGGTAGGCGTCCAGATCGCCGTCGTTGTCCATGTCCAAGAGTGCGACGCCGCCGGCGGTAATCTCAGGGTTGAAGTACAAGTCCTGATGACCGGAGTGTTGGGTGAAGATGAGGCCGCGCGTCTGCGCGACTTCGACGAACGGCGCGGGCGCGACTGGCTCAAGGCCTGTGACTTCCGGCAATCGTTCATCACTTCCGCAAGCCGTCAACAGGAGCCCGACGATCACAAAGCAGACCGGGTGCACGCTGAACTGAATGCGCTTCCGTTTCGGTTGGAGGATCACGGATTAGTGCCCCGGCCGATTGGGTAGCGATTCGCGTGGCGAGTTCAGCGCACTTCCGTCGATGTTCAATCGCTTCATCGCTTCGGCAAGGGCGGGGTGATTCGGTTGCAATTGTGCGACTGATTGCAGTGCTGCTTGGGCCTGCTCGGAGCGGCCAAGCGCGGCATAGGCGTCGGCAAGCGTGAAATAGGCCTGAATGAAATACGGCGCGCTCGTGATGACCTGTTCGAGATTGGCGACGGCCTGCTCGTATTCACCCAGATCGTGCAGGATCACGCTGGCGCTGTGCAGCCACTGCGGCCGCTCGGGGTCCAGCCGGGCCGCTTCATGGAATCGGTTCAGGGCGAGCTCCAGCTCGCCGCGCTGCTTGAGGATACTCCCCTCCAGAGCGACGGCCGGGCCGTACGACGGATTGATCGCGAATGCTCGTTCAAGGTGCTGTTGGGCGCCTTCCAGAAGGGCCGTGCGCTTCGGCTCGTTGATCGAGTCACTTTCCAGCAGGCAGTTCACCGCCAAATTGTAGTGAGCCTCGATGTACATCGCGTCTCGTTTCTTCGCTCGCTCGAATTCCTGCGTGGCGTCGTCCAATCGACCCTGAGCCCGGTACACGATCCCGAGGTTGTTCGCGATGACAGCCGCGTTGGGATAGCGGCGATCAAGCGATGTGAGCGTCCTGATCGCCTCGTCGAATCTTCGCTGCAACACGAGCTTTTTCACCGAATCGAGATGGGCCTCCAGACCGGCTCGATACTGGTTGACCGCGCTCAGCCACGGATCGCGATCCACAGCCTTGATCGTGCGGCTGTGTTGCAGCAGTCGCTGGGCCTCGTCGGTTTGCCCCATGCGCTGGTACACCGTGCCGAGCAACTGAAAGGCCAGTGGAACCTGTTTGCCGGACCCACCGGTAACACGCGTAAGAATCTGAGCCGCGTCATCCAAGCGGTTGTCCTTCAACGCAAGTCTCGCCAGCCCAATCCACGCATGGGGATCGTTTGCATCGAGCTCGGTCGCGCGCGCGAATTCGAGGTGGGCCTCGTTCAACTCGTCCAGATCAATCAGCCACTCTCCGAGTCGACGATGCGCGGGTGCGTGGGCGCCGTTCAGCTCGATCGAGCGTCGCATTGCCGCAACAGCGCCGTCCAGATCACCACCATAGGACCGAACGATCGCCAGGTAGTACCAGCTCCGGGTGTCGTCGCCGCTCATCGAAAGCGCCTGCTCGTAGCACTGCTGCGCCTCGGGGAGCATGTAGTTGGCCTGGTAGACCATCGCCAATTTCACCCACTGCGGACGGCTCGACCGATCCTCAAGCACCGCATTCGTGGCGCTCGTGATCGTGCGGGCAAAATCAGGATCAGCATCAGCGTGGATTGTCAGCACCGGCGGGTCGGGCAGCGTCCGTTCACACCAGCGCGTGACGACAAACACAACTGCCGTCACGATCGCTGCCACCGCAAGTATCAGCCATACGTGCCGTCTCATCTCATCCCAGCGTACGGGGACGCACTGCTTCCAGCAACAACAGGCGTCGTCAGACGCATGGTGTTGCTGGGGGCTTGGAAGTCGCCTTAGCCGTTGCGAAGCGCGAAATCCTTCATGAACTGGGCGAGCGCCTCGCAGCCTGCCTTTGGAAATGCGTTATAGATTGAAGCTCGCAGTCCGCCCACCGAGCGGTGCCCCTTGAGCCCCGACATATCGTTCGCAAGAGCCTCCTCGATGAACTTCTTATCCAGGTCGTCGTTGGGCGTGCGGAAGGTGACGTTCATCAGCGAGCGCGAATCCGGCCGCGCGACACCTCGATAGAACCCGCCGGAGGATTCGATGGTGTCGTAAATGATCGTGGCCTTCTTCTGGTTTCGATCGGCCAGCGCCGCCAGCCCGCCTTGGTCCAGAATCCATTTGAACACCAAGCCCATCATGTAGATGGCGAACGCAGGCGGCGTGTTGAGGCGCGAGCCCTTCTCAACCTGCTTGCGGTAGTTGAGCATTTGAGGCAGGCCGGTGTTGGCGCCGTTGAGAAAGTCCTTGCGGATAATGACGAGCGTGCACCCAGCCGGGCCGAGGTTCTTCTGCGCTCCGGCAAAGATCAACGCGTGCCTGCTCACATCGATAGGCCGACTGAGAATATCCGAACTGGCGTCACAGATCAGCGGGGCCGAACTCCGAGGCGGACTCGCGTATTCCGTGCCGTAGATCGTGTTGTTCGAGCAGTAGAAGGTATACACGGCCCCGTCGCTGGCGTTGATCTCCTCGGCGGCCGGAACGTGATCGAAACTCGAGGGACCGCCGTCGTAGGCGATAGTCACCTTGCCGAACAGCTTGGCGTCTGCGATCGCCTTTTTTGTCCACTCGCCGGTGTGGAGATAATCGGCGGTCCGATCCTTCCTGAGAAAATTCATCGGCACCATCGCGAACTGGAGCGTCGCCCCGCCTTGCAGGAAAAGCACGGCGTAGTCGTCGCTGATATCAGCGATCGCTCGGCAGTCTGCCTCGGCCTCTGCGATGATGCGGTTGAAGACCTGGCCGCGGTGGCTGTGCTCACAGATGCCGATGCCGCTGTCGAGCGCGTTCCAAATATCTTCCTGCGCTTGCCGCAGCACCGCCTCGGGAAGTACAGCCGGCCCGGCGGAGAAGTTATAGATGCGCTTCGAGCCGGACTTCGGCTCGGTTATCGCGGGGGTCGTCGTCGTACTCATACCTCGTAGCCGCCGTTCGTGATCCGGGTCAATCGGTGATGCTGGTGATATTCACACTCAGCACGTTGTCGTTGGCGCGGATAGCGTTGATCTCGCCCTCGTTAGGCCGATCGTCGAGCTGGATGCGGGCGCAGGCGGCCTCCGCCCCTTCGTAAATGATGTTCTCCATCTCCTCAACGTTGATATTCGCCTGGCCAAGGGTGTAAAAGACGTGCGCCAAAACGCCCGGCTTGTTGAGGTGCCGCACCGTGAGCAGCGTCGTGGCCGTGGTTGATGCCGCTCGGTTGACACAGTTCGGCACCACCCCCGTGCTCAGGTACGACCAAACGATGCGCACAACCTCGTCGGCGACCGCCTGCTGGGCCTGGTCGGTCGCGGCCCCGATGTGGTGCGTGCCGTAGACGTTCGGCTCATTGACGATCGGGTCGGCGAACGTCTTGTCAGCGGCGGCCGGCTCCGTGGCGTAGACATCGAGGCCCGCGCGAACGCCTCGCTCCCGGATGGCGGTCGTGAGCGCCTCCTGATCCACCACGCTGCCCCGGCTGGTGTTGACGACGTACGCCCCGTCCTTGAGCGCGGTGCAGAATTGCTCGTCGATGATGTTCTTAGTATCCGGCGTCGCGGCGATGTTGATCGACACTACATCCGCCATCTTGGCCAGGTTGATGAGGTTGGCGCAATACGCCACGCCGAACTCGTCCGCCTTTTCCTGGGTGAGGCTGCGCGACCAGGCCACGACGTTCATGCCGAAGGCCCGACCACGCTTGGCCACCGCCTGGCCGATGCGGCCGAACCCCACAATGCCGAGCGTTCGCCCGTACAGTCCCGCCGCCTTGACGTATTCCTTCTTGTTCCACTTCCCTTGCCGAAGCTCAAGCGTCTGGTCGGGCACCCGGCGGTCGCAGGCAAGAATCAGCGCCCAGGCGAGTTCCGCTACGGCGATCGAGTTCTTCCCCGGGCAGTTGGCGACGAAGACCCCCCGCGCCGAGGCAGCTTTCACGTCGATCGTGTCGTAGCCCGCCCCAGCTCGAATCACCAGACTCAGCTTCTTCGCCTTCGCGAACGCCGACGCCAGCACCTTTGTCGAGCGAACGACGATCACGTCCGGGTCGAGCGCGCCGACCGCTTCGCCGAGATCATCAGCGGTAAGTGTGGGTTGAAAATGAATCGTGCAGCCCAGCGCCTCCAGCCCGTCGATGCCTGCTTGCTCGAACTTGTCCGCGATCAGCACGCCGAGCCCGGCCGTACGGCTGGTCGCCGTCGGACCGCCCGTCTCGCGGATCGCCGTGGAAGCGGAGCTGCTGGCCATCCTTCTAGTGTATCGCCCCGAGCCAAGCCTCGCCTCTCAACCCCCTTTTAGAGCCGTGACGTGGGTATTCACGCCCTCAGAAGGCCCACCCCACCGAGCCAAACGAAGGCTCCAGCGCATCAAGACGTCCGCAGCGACCCGCCGCGTCCTGGGCGAGCGGTCTCGCACGAACTGCACAACCCGATCCGCCGCGCAACCCCCGTGTAGCCGCCGCGGCCACCCGCAAAGCAGCGATTCGTCCGGTATTCTATTATGGCTCTAGTTCCGCGTATCCCGGAAGGAACGGCCGCCTGGCGCGGCTCCCGAAACAAGGGCAATCCACGGAGGCTCCTAGATGCAAAAGGTCTTCCTTTGCCACTCGTCTGCAGACAAGGACTTCGTTCGCCGGCTTGCCAAGGACCTGGAGAAGGAAACCATTAATGTCTGGATAGATGAGAAGGAGATCTTGGTCGGCGATCAGATCCGCCCAAAGGTTGAGGAGGGTCTGAACGCCAGCGACTACCTGATTATCGTACTCAGTCCCGACTCGGTAACGTCTCCGTGGGTAGAGCGCGAACTGGATGCCAAAATGATAGAAGAGATTGAGTCTCGAAAAGTTACTGTTCTTCCTCTGCTGCATCGTGATTGTGACATCCCTCCCCTGTTAAAGGGGAAGCACTATGCCGACTTTAGATCAGACTATCAACGAGGACTGAGAGAGCTTGTCGCTCGGTTCAAACACGGAGACAAGGAACAAGAAGTCAAGCAAAAGGTGCTACGGCGGTTGGCTACAGCCGACCCATATCGTCTCGATCCACATACGCTTGTAGTTTTGGCAATCCAAGCACGTGATGTAGATGCCGCTGAGGAATTGATCTCAGCTCACCAAGAATCGATCCCGGCATGCAAACAGATGGACCTTTTCAAAACCATGCTTGCTCATACTCGTTTTCTAAGCAGCCGCGACGTTAACGATTTCATCACTGCTCTAAACCTGGCGTTTCAATTAGTTGCTCACCACGCATCGCAACAGAACCTGCAGAATCTTCAGGGTATATGTAGCTCTGCTCCTAATGACCCTGCAGCAGTTAACCGTCTGGTCCAGCTACTAGAGCACTGCCTGCAAATCACTGGAAGATCACCTACTCATCCATGGCCACTGCTTTGTGCTACAAGCTTCCTCATCGGCATACATCGATCGAGTCTAACGCAAGAAAAAGTTGTAAGCGCCTGCAATACCGCCTGCCAGATTGTTGAGATCACATCTCCGGCACTTCTGCGACCGTCGCTCGGTTCCCTCACGCACGTCTGCACTCACCTTGCCGCTCGGATAGAAACCGACGATCAGCGACTCGAAATTCTGACTCGAATTGTCGATGTTGCTTCGCCGAAGGTCGGTGATACTCGGGACTATGCAGATGCCTTCTTGCATCTTGCTTGGGCAGCCGCGCAGACTGAGGATATGGAGGTAGCTAAACGACTGCTCACCAAGTACAAACTTACGGCGACGGCAGAAGAATTTGAAAGAAAGACCCTACACCACCCACCCCTTGAATCTTTGGCACTGGCAACCTAACAGCTGCTTCGCGTCGTAGAGATGAACATTGACTGGAACATTGCAGCACCGATCGTGTCACCAATCATCGCACTGGTTATTGCTGCCATTCTCAATCACCTTTTCGCACGTCGGCCACGACTGATTGCTTACTACGGCCACGTCGCAGCGTTTACGGCTTGGTCAGGTACAGAGAACGAGGTTATACTTCATACGCATGAAATTGTGGTAAGAAACGCAGGAAGAAGGCCAGCGAAGAATGTGCGTTTGGGACACGCAGAACTTCCACAGTTTCAAGTGAACCCCGCTGTGGCGTACAGTGTTCAGGATCTTCCCGGTGGGGGACAAGAGATTCTGTTCCCTTTACTTGTCCCAGGTGAACAGATCACGGTCTCCTACCTGTATTTTCCACCAACAATCTACTCACAGATAAATACAAGTCTGAAGTCGGACGAGGGCTTTGGTAAGGTGCTCAACGTGCTCCTGACGATCCAATACCCTACATGGTTCAACCACACAGTCCTGATGCTCATTGCCCTCGGAATAGGCTCCCTATTCTACCTCATAATAATCCTATTGATTTGGCTCTTTTAACAATCGGTTCTACTTGCCTTTGTAACCCAACCACTTGCAGTCATCAACGAGATTCTTTTTAGTACAGAGAAGTTGAAAAGAGGGAAGGAAAAGGTGTCAGGATCATTCCGCATCAAAGTCCGTGACAAAGCCCAAACAGCCCGACTTCAGCAGCGATCCTGAAGGACAGGCGGCTACAACCGTAATTCTCGTATCGCGCAAAGTGAACGACGCACCGAAGATCGCGAGTGGCTCGTCTGCAGCGGTAGAATCCACGGAAATATCCCGTAGGAATCTGTGCATCGGAGTCACGACTTGGCTCGGCACGGAATCGCTTCGCACCTTCGAAATGATGATGCCATAGCACACGTACGTTGCTGGGTCGGCACCCTGCATGATGTTCACATCAGAGATATGGAGAGTAGCTGCGAACTGCTCGAATTCTCTGCGCTGCCGTTCTGCGTCGCTGGTTCGAGCCTTGAGATACAGTGATCCCTCACGGGGCTCGAGTCTGAGGTCCTTGAGCGCGACCGCACACATCACCCAAAGCCGGGCATCCTCGTTTCCCAACGGATACAGCCTCGCCCCCATTTTCTCCCGGCGCGTGTGATTGTGTGAGGTCGTATGACTCTTCCCGTTGCGCAGGTCGAGCGTAACGTGATCGATGAGGCGGTGCTGTTTTGTTCCCTTGGTCGGCGGCATCAGCGATCGTCCGGGCAGGATTGGCCATAGAACGACCCGCGGGGCAGTCGTGACCGCGATTGTGCACAGAGGCTCCGTCAATCCATCGGGAGTTGTCACGTTGACAACCGCAGTTGGATCGAGACGACGACCTTTCTCCAATAAAGGGCGGATGGGTCGAAAGAACACGGACTCTCGCCCACTGAGGGGCCTCCGCCGGGGCTTCGTTACTAGTAGTGGAGGATACATCTTCGAATCGTTGCATACGCCGGTCGTGGGTCGACCGATCTCACAGCAAGGAAGTAGAGCCGGTTGGACGTAGCGAATCTCACCGTAAGGAAGGAAAAACTGTCGGGATGATTTGTTTGAGTCCTTGCGCGACTCAGAACGACACCAGCGCGGCCGCGCTTCGCTTACAATCCCGCCATGCGTGCATTTGAGGATCGGCCGAAGCGGGAGAAGAAGGCTTGAGGGTATGAAGAAAGGCATTAGGCACTTGGCATTAGGCATTAGCCATCAGTCTGCTTCGCTTCATCCCCCATGGCACATGGCCCATCCTTCGCCGCGACCACCCCCGGAAACGGTCGCGGCTTTACACTTCGTGCCTCCGTGCCTGTCTTGCCCATCCGTGTCCATCTGCGGTTCCTTCATCGAATCCGCTCGCCTATGGCCCGCGGGGCAGCCATAATGACGGCACAGCCGAAGCACGGACCCCCGGACCCCCCGGCCCCCCCCCCCCCCCCCCCCCCCCCCCCCCCCCCCCCCCCCCCCCCCCCCCCCCCCCCCCCCCCCCCCCCCCCCCC
>JAZFYE010000127.1:0-7649 GCA_036475395.1 Phycisphaerales bacterium | reverse complement strand
GCCCTGGCATCGGCGATCGACATCGCACGCGAGGATCATGAAGCCCAACAGGCCGAACGGAAAGCCGCCGGGCGCAAGCCGACACGGCTACGGCTGAAGCAGAAGCATGTCCGCCGGGCCGTCGCTGTAATCCTCGGGCCGGTCCCGAAGCCCATCACCACCCCGCGTAAACCATCAGCCGACGCCGATACCATCGCCGTCGAGGGATTCCGCCGCCAGATAGCCGAACTCGCCGACGCCGCGGCCGTCATCGCTGACATTCCGCCGGACGTGCGGACGATCATTCACGCGCTAGCAAGACACCCCTGGAGCCTCAAATGATGCGCGCGCAGTTACAGAGCACTACAACGTATAAGAGCGCGTCTTTTGCGATCACCTATCTGCGCCTCGTGGGTGGTGAGAGGGCGATATGATTGAGTTCGAGCCCGTCCCGAAGGCAGTTTTCGACGTTCAGGAGGCGATGGCGTACCTGAATCTTCCATCAGAGCGGTCAGTTGAGTCCCTTATTGCGGCGGGGCGGCTGACTCCCCTGAGAATCTGCAAGCCCAACCGGTTCGCTCGAACGGAACTTGACCAGTTTGTCGCCCGTGAGCTTCAGGCCGAGCGACGGCTGCGTGGTACGGATAATGAACAAGACGCTTGACACGGTTTCCTGGTGCGGTACTGTTATGGCGTCAGACCCAACTGCACTCCTGACAACAATCTACGGAAACGGCATCCGCTCCCAAGCGCATCCATTGCAGTTGGGTCTGCGCCGGGGCGGGTGCCTATCGAATCGAGGTGACTTATGGCAACTCAAGTCGGCCTGTACAAAGTACGGAACGGCCACCGTACAGTTTGGATGTTGCGTTGGACAAGTGGTCGTAAGCGGTGCGGCGAGACGTTGGATGGTGTCGATCAGATTAGCAAACGCGAAGCCAAAGCACGACAGCGGGCGAAGCAATCCGCGTTCGACTCCGGCACCGAGTCGCCCAATCGACCCGATCGGATGACCTTGCGGCAGCTCATTGCTTACTACCCTGACCGAAGGCGACAATTCGGCAAAGGCCGAGGACATTTGCGGAAAGCCCAGAAGCTGTCCGAGGCGACGATCGACTCCCATCTAATGACGCTTCGGTACATGGTCCAGTTCTTCGGCGGCGATCAGGCCATCGACCGGATCAGCCTATCCGGTGCCGACGATTTCATTGACGCCCTAGAGGCTGGGAAGCTGTCCGCGGCCAGGGCGAAACTGCGGCGAAAATATGAAGTGGGCCCACAAACCATCCGGCGACATATCAGAAATTCTAAAGCTGTTTTCACCTGGGCACTGTTGTTTGAGCTGGTCCAAGCCAACCCGTTCGCCATGTTTGAGGGCAAACCGCTGGCGACCGAGCCCAATCACTACGTCACCATGTCTGAGTTTCACAAGCTGTACCGTGCCGCCCCGAGTCAAGGTTGGCGGATGCTGTTCGCCTTGTGCCGGCTGGCCGGGCTTCGGCTCGATGCCGCCCGGACGTTGCCGTGGTCTGGTCACGCAACCGACTCGGACGGCGAACGGCACTGGATCGGCATTGATTGGGATCGTCACCGGATCTGCATTGTCGGCAACAGCAAAGTCACGAAGAAGAACCGCGAGGTTCCGATCCGCCCGCTGCTGTACCGATTACTCCGCACGGCGTTCGATTCATCCGAGGCCCGGTTCCAACACCCGCGCGTCGGCGAGTGCGGTTCCATCACCGGCCTGAGCCCGAACAACCTCACCCGCATCGGCCAGAGGGCCGCGAGGCACGGCGGGATGGAACCCTGGCCGAAACTGTATCAGGCGATGAGAGCATCGTGCGAGAACGACTTGAAGATGCGTGGTGTTGCCGAGGCGACGTACGCGGCTTGGATGGGGCACAGCCCGACCGTAAGCCGTAAGCACTACACAGCGCCGACCGATCAAGAGTTCGCAGCCGTCGCCCGGGTTGCTTGACGACGAACCGAACCTCGGTCCTGACATAAAAGTTACATAATCCGAAGTGTGACCCTGCGAAAGCGGGGTTTTTCAACACGCCCGGAGGGACTCGAACCCCCAACCGCCGGTTCCGAAGACCGATGCTCTATCCAATTGAGCTACGGGCGCAATGGCGATACCAGTGTAGCACGGCCCGCCAATGCGAGCCTCGCCGCGGCGCTGCTGGCCGAGCCGGTCGATCTGCGATACGCTCCCGCCTCATCGCGCGCGAATCGGAGCATTACTCATGGGCTTGATGGACGGTAAACGCGGTCTGGTGGTAGGCATCGCCAACGATCGCAGCTATGCCTACTTTATTGCTCAATCCCTGGTCAAGCACGGGGCGACGTGCCTCTTCACCCACCTGCCGGGCGACAAGATGAACCGGCGGGTGAAAAAAGCCATTGACCTGTTGGGCGTCAGTGAGCCTTGGCTGGAGTCGATGAACGCCGGCGAAGATGACGATTTGGATCGCGTGTTTGGGAAGATTGGCGACGACTTCGGTTCGATCGACTTTCTCGTTCATTCCATCGCATTCGCTGATAAGGACTGGCTCAAGGACGGAAGCTTCGCCAACACGCCGCGGGCGGTGTTTACCCAGGCGATGGATATCAGCGCGTATACCTACGTGGCAATGGCCGGTCGGGCCGCGCCGCTGATGACTTCCGGGGGCGGCGGTTCGATGATCGCCATGAGCTACTACGGCTCGGTGAAAGCGGTGCCGGGGTACAACGTCATGGGCGTAGCCAAGGCGGCGCTGGAATGCTCCACTCGATATCTCGCCCACGAACTCGGGTCGAAGAACATTCGCGTGAACACGATCTCCGGCGGGCCGCTGCGCACGATGTCGGCTCTGGCAGTCGGGGGGTTCAGTGAGATTCAGGACTGGGTCCAGAAGAAAGCGCCGCTCAAGCGCAACGTAACGGGAAAAGACGTCGGCGAGACGGCGGTGTATCTGCTGAGCGATCTTGCCTCTGGCGTGACCGGCCAGAATATCTACGTCGATTGCGGCTACAGCACGATGGGGGTGTAAGAGCATGGACCGAACGAGGGCGAGGTGATTCATGTCACCGACTGTTTTGTGAGCAGGGCCATATCGGTTCTATTTCTACAGTCACGAACCGAACGAGCCGCCGCATGTTCACGTGGACCGCGATGATCAGTCAGCCAAGTTGTGGTTGGAGCCGGTGACGCTGGCCTACAATCTTGGGTTCAGCGACAAGGAACTTGGCAAGATCGAATCGATCGTACGAGAACATCAGCAGCAATTACTGGAGGCTTGGCATGAGTACTTCGGCCCCCAATCCGGGTGAGCACGTTAAGGCGGTGCGATTCACCGAGGAAAGGCTCACCGTCGATCTGGAGGATGGGCGGACGATCACCGTGCCATTGGCTTGGTATCCACGTCTCTTGCGGGCGTCGCCGTCACAAAGAGCGAATTGGCAGATCGCCGGCGGCGGCTTTGGCATCCACTGGCCGGATGTCGAGGAAGATCTCAGCACCCAAGGCTTGCTTCGCGGTGCTCGTGCGCCGCAAGCTTCATCCGACGAGGCGGCGTAGAGCACCAGGACGCTGGCCGTCACCCGCTATACCAGTTGAAGCAGGCGGTCGTCGAACCGCTCGTAGGGTCCGCTGTGCGGACCGCTTTCGGTGAGATGTGACGTTCGATCGTCCGCGGAGCGGACCCTACGCAGTTAGCTTCAACCTAGGTTGTGTCATCTGATCGGAGCACAAATGCATAAAGGGTACACCTTGCCTGCTGGAGCATTATTCCTCCGCGCCAAAGCAGCCTACGAAGCGACAAACGACGCGGGCGATGAGCGCGAGCCGAGACAAGAAGCCGCCATTGACGCCATTGTCTTTTCCGAAGCATCGTTGGAGGGATTCATTAACGAACTCGCTTTTCTTGCCAAGTCCCTCAGCGTCACGAAGGCGGCGCCATCGACAGATCAAGCGGCAAAGCTCGCTACCCTGGCTGACTTACTCCTTGAAGCTGAATCCAACAACGCTAATGTGCGATTCAAATACATTGTCGCAAAGTGGGTTCTCAGCGGTCAGGGTTTTGACAAGGGAAAGCAGCCGTATCAGGATTTTGCTCTGCTAATCGACACTCGAAATGTTCTCCTGCATTTGCGCCCGGTTGAGATGCACTTGCGAACGAACGAGGAATTGACAGATGGCTTGCTGAAGCGATTCGCATCGAAGAATGTCCTTGCGAAGTCGAACGAAAATGTGGTGATGGGTTGGCTGGAGCGGATTAAGACCCGGGCCGTCGCGAGATGGGCGTGCAATACAACTTCAAGAATGGTCCTGTCTATTGTCGATGCAACTAAGATCGATGCGCTGAAGCTGATCTTTGATCTGTCCTACCGAGAAAAATTCAGTCAGGTGCAGTGATCCCTTGACTAGCTATTGCAATTGCTTCCTCCATCCTGGCATTGCCATCGGCGACGGAGCGGACCCTACACAGATTCGACGAGCCGATCGTCGAACAGCCACGGGCCGGGGTGGGTGAGATCGGCGGGGGGGACGAGGTGGTCGCGCACGGTGGTGACGAGTTCGGCGAGTCCCGTACCGTGCAGTGCGCTGATGGAGAGAAGACCCTCACCCCCGGCCCCTCTCCCGGGGGGGGAGGGGAGTAAGTCGATTTTGTTGAGTACTCGCAGCTCGGGTTCGCGCGCGAGCGTCGGCCAATCGTGGTCGTGATCAGTGAGCGCGAGAAGTAGATCGGCGCTTTCAATGAGTGAGCGCGCCAAATCGATTGCCTTACTTTCGATGGGATCATTGGTCGCGCGCAGGCCGGGCGTGTCGTGCCAATCGACGACGAGTCCGGCCAACTCGATTCGGCCTGATGTGTAATCCCTCGTTGTGCCGGGCAGGTCGGCGGTGATGGACATCGATCGGCCGAGCAGGGCGTTACTGAGCGTGCTCTTGCCGACGTTGGCGGCGCCGACGACAACCACCGATGGGGGATTGATGAGTCGATCGAGGCGGCGCGACCGTGCGAGGTCTTGCTCCGTCAATGTCGATCGACCCATCCCCCGGCCCCCTCCCTGAGAGGGAAGGGGGGCAAGATCGCGCCATCGGCGGGGCTGATCGAGGAGAAGATCAACGGCCAACGGACTGGCGGCACGAGCGACGCCGGCCAGCGCCAACGCCTCGAACTGATCAGCGGCCTCGGGATACACGTCGGCGGGGTTCGCCTCGAATGCGGCGCCCAGATCAACTCCCAGTTCGGTAAGTCGTTGGGTCAGGCGTTGCACGACCCGCGGCCCGCCGTGCGGCATGAGCTGGGCGATCTCGTTGGTCAGCCGAAGTGCGATTCCCTCATCGATGTCGTCAAAGGGCACGAAGCGGGCGCGTCCGAGCGGCCAGTCGTTTATGCCAGTTATCGCATGCAAGATGGGGACAACGTGCCCGTGAAGCTGAAGGATCGCGATCGCCCCGGGTCGATTCGGTGTCGTTACCAGGACGCGGCAGTGCGGCCGAGCGGCCAACTCGGCACGGCTAGGATCGGACATCCGAGTCGTCGACTTCGCGCATGGCCAATGCGTGCCGTGCGGTGACTTGGATTCCCAGCAGGGTCAGCTCGGGCACGATCCTGTCGACTAACTCCTCAGTCTCAAAGAGAAGCTGCGCGTCGCCGCCGGTGGCGATGATCTGCGGGAATGCGGTGTAGTACTCGGCATATAGCTCCACAAGCCGCTGCACCATCCCTCTGATGCCGTGGAAAACGCCCTTGAGCATCGCTTGGCTGGTTGATCGACCGAAGGGTTGTGCGTCCGGGCGCGCAAAGGGCAACTCGGGCAATCCGGCCGCATGTTCATGCAGCGCCTGGAGCTGCATCGTCGCGCCGGGCGCGATGGCCCCGCCATGGTAGGTGCCCTGGCCGTCCACAAAATCGACGGTCACCGCGGACCCAGCGTCGACGATGATGCACGCTTCTTGGAGCCGGTCGTAGGCGGCTGCGGCGTTCAGCAGTCGATCGACGCCGGTCAAGGTCTCCGGGTCGAGCTGCCGGCCGATTGGTACCGGCACGTCTTTGCCAATCCGGTAAATTCCGACGGACAACTGATCTTCGATCATTGCGGCCAGCGGATCGGCCACAGCGTCGTTCACTGACGCGAGCAAGATCGCGGCTCGGGGGTGGTCTGCGATCCCGGGCCACCATTGGACGACCTTCTGGGCGGTGGGGGCAACTTCTTGCTTGGGGAAGTGCTCTCGCCGACTAAGCTGGCCACCGACAAACGAACCGATTTGGGTTCGGGTATTGCCGACGCACAGGGCGATGAGGCTGGGACTTTCCATCGTCCGAGCAGTGTAGGACCGGGGTACGCCTCACGACCACCGACGGACCGAGCCTAGCGGTTCACCGCGCGGCGGTCCTACCAGGCGAATTCACAGCATCCGCGGGGTGGTTGGACGAGGCTGAGGACCCCAGGGAGCGTGACCTTGTGCATAAGTACCGTATATTCCACACGGCCATTGCATTATTTTGGGATTTTTTGCTTGCTCCAGGCTTGGATCACGGCGACCATTCATTCTGATGCGACTGATGCGACCGGCTTGGGGCTGGTACGCCCGGCTGGGAACAAGCACGGATTACCCTTGGGGGGCACGCACAGCTTGCTCTAGAGTAGGCACGGCCTGCTTTGGGGCAGGCCACGGCCTACAAGACACGGCTTACGCTGGCGGGCACGGCCTGCACTGGGCAGGTACGCCGAACTTAGGACTGGCACGCTGTGCTTGGGACTTGTACGTCGTGTTTGAGGTTCGTACTTCCCGCCGGCGGATCGACCGTGTACCCGGGAACACCGCCGCGGCAATGACCAGCGCTGGGGTAGGGCAAAGAGCCGTACCGGACCGGCAGGGGATACTTTGGCAGGAGTAGATCGCATGGCGCCACTCCGTCCGCAGAGAAATCGACGCTACGTCCCGGTCGTCGGGCCGAAGCTGAAGCGGCTGCTGGCGGTCGTCTTTGGGCTGTTCGCGTTACTGGTGGTGAACTCGGCGTACCTTCTAGCGGTCACGATCGCCGGCGTGCAGTATCAGAACTGGTTCTACCTGAACATGTTTCTGGTGCACCTGGCCCTTGGGCTACTGATAATTGTGCCGGTGATCGCGTTCGGCTTTCTCCACATTCGAAACGCTTGGACGCGGCCGAACCGGCGGGCGATTCGCGCGGGGATGGCGCTCTTTATCACGGCAAATGTCGTCCTCATCACCGGGATCGTGCTGATGCGAGTGGATGTGTTGGGGCTGCGTTTGGAGTTGAACAACCCACTGGGGCGCTCGGCCGCCTACTGGGCCCATGTGATCTGCCCGGTAGTGGCGATCTGGCTTTTCATTCTGCACCGCCTCGCGGGACGGCGGATCAAATGGCGGATCGGCCTGACGTGGGGCGCGGTGGCCGGGGTCTTTGCCATGGTCATGCTGATCCTGCAAACGCAGGATCCCAGGGCGTGGAACGTGGCCGGGCCGAAGTCCGGCGAGCAATACTTTTTCCCATCATTGGCCCGCACGTCGACGGGCAACTTTATTCCAGCCTACGTGCTCCAGAACGATCAGTATTGCCTGGAATGTCACACCGACATCCACGAAAGCTGGTCGCATAGTGTCCACCGGTTCAGCTCGTTCAACAACCCGCCGTACCTGTTCAGCGTCCAGGAGA
>JAZFYE010000126.1:0-74630 GCA_036475395.1 Phycisphaerales bacterium | reverse complement strand
GCTCGGCTCATGAACGAAATGAATTGGCGTCCGCAGTGCACCGCAATCGGTCAGATTGTCGAGACGGCGTGGCAGTGGGACCAACGATCTCCTGACGGTTATGTCACCAAGTTGGATACGACGATTGCACGATGAATAGGAAATACGTCCTCATCAGTCCATGCCGTAACGAAGCCAAGTTCATGCGGCGGACGCTTGAAAGCGTTCTTCAGCAGAGCGTGCTTCCGAGACGCTGGATCATCGTTGATGATGGTTCCAGCGATGACACGCCTTCGATCCTGGCCGAGTACGCCGCACAATACGACTTTATCGAAGTAATTCATCGTGACGATCGTGGAAACCGCGCGCTCGGTGTCGGCGTCATCGAGGCTTTCAAAGCAGGCTACGAGGCTATTAACGTTCGGGACTACGACTATATCTGCAAGCTTGATCTCGATCTGGAACTTCCACGCCGCTATTTCGAGATCCTCATTGAGCGGATGGAAGCGAATCCGCGCATTGGCACGTGTAGTGGCAAGCCGTACTTCCGGACGGCCCGGGCAACAATGGTGAGTGAAGCCTGTGGTGATGAGACGTCTGTGGGTATGACCAAGTTCTACCGCGTGGCCTGCTTCCTGGATATAGGTGGATTCGTACCGCAGGTCATGTGGGATGGCATTGACTGCCACCGATGTCGAATGCAAGGCTGGATCGCGTGTAGCTGGGATGAACCGGAACTG
The DNA here is from genome assembly GCA_036475395.1 of Phycisphaerales bacterium. GTDB lineage: Bacteria > Planctomycetota > Phycisphaerae > Phycisphaerales > SM1A02 > JADFNO01. The sequence continues at coordinate 73,911 of JAZFYE010000126.1, read as the reverse complement.
CGCTTTGTTCATCTTCGCCCCATGGGTTCAAGCCAGGACGGTATCTGGACCGGCCGGAAGCGCCACGGGTCCGGGCAGTACTTCATGGGAGCGACCTTGACATACATGACAGCGAGCGCGCTGTATCGCATGACGCGCCGCCCATTCGTTGTGGGCGGAATCGGCATGTGGTGGGGGTACGTATCGAGCATGGTTGCCGGCCGACCTCGCTACGAGGACCTGGGCTTTCGAAGGTTTCTGCGCGGCTATCAGTGGGATTGCCTTCGACGTGGCAAGAAGAAGGCAACCCAACGTATCGACGATCGGCAACTTGAGATTTGGGTCCGAAGAGAACGGGAAATCAAAACTGAGCTGCCAGCGCCGGCGTGAACCGCAGACAACAATCTGGCAATACTTTTCCTGCGGCTCGGCAATGTACAAATGCCCGCTATTCCAAGGCCATCAGTAGATCGTCCTCGTTCGGTAGCGACCGCCGCCAGACCACGACAGAAGCGCCAGAGTGATCATTCATCGCTGCCAACGATCTCGCTGCTTGGAGTGCGGCTTCATGCAGTTTCTGAAGCGCAAACTGTTTGGCACGTTCTTGATGAACTTGATGCAGGCAATGGTGGTTGGGTCGTTACGCATAACACAGACCATCTTCGTCGCCTGGCAAGGGACCAATCGTTCGCGAAGTTATGCGCAACGGCATCACTGGCCGTAGCCGACGGAGCGCCGCTCGTGTGGGCCAGCCGGTTGCAGGGAACGCCGCTACCAGAACGTGTGACCGGATCGAATCTCATATCGAGCCTGAGCGCTGGCGCTGCAGCTCGTGGTCGATCAATCTACCTTCTCGGCGGCGCACCGGGTACGGCGGAGGCGGCAAATAAGGTGTTACAAGCGCGACACCCGGCGATACGTATCGTAGGGACGCGATGTCCACCGATGGGATTCGAGCACGATTTGAAACAACTCGCAGATCTTGCCGCCCATGTGACGAACGCCGCGCCGGACATTGTGTTTGTCGGGCTGGGCTCACCCAAGCAAGAACGACTAATACCGCATTTGCGTGCCAATCTTCCGGCTGCGTGGTGGCTTGGCGTAGGGATCAGTTTCAGTTTCCTATGCAACAAAGTGAAGCGGGCGCCAAGGTGGGTGCAACGGGCAGGATTCGAATGGGCACATCGTTTGGCCGGGGAGCCCCGCCGTTTGGCGCGCAGATACCTACGGGAGGGAATCCCGTTCACCGCGCAGCTCTTGACTGCGGCGGCGTGGCAGGGCTTACGTGCTGGCAGCGAACGCCAACCCGTCGAGGACTGACCGGCACATGGTGGGGCAAAGGATGAATTGCATCTCACGACGAGCGCAGCTTGAGAGGGACGGTGGCGGATCGTGGCGAGCAGGATGGAACTGACAGGTATCGGCCGACTCGAGGATTCGTTGGCAACGTAGACAAGCCACTCGGCCTCGGGTCGCTCGGCGGGGCAACGAGAATAAGACGTGGATCAGTCATTTGCTGTCATCATGCTTGCCGGGGCGCTGGAGCCCTGCCCGCTTCAGCAGCAACTGCCCATTCCGCTGCTTTGCCTGCCCATTGGCCGCCGCGGTTCACTCTTGGACGCGTGGCTGGCCACGATCGGGCACAGTGGTAAATGCCGTCGCGTTGAGATCGTCGTTAGCACTGAGGACGATGTCCACGCCCTGAGAGGGCTGGCAGCGAATCGGGTGCGACGACGCGGTTCACAACCCCCAACGATTGCCGTGACGGTCGAGCGGGCCTCATGGCGGGGCAGCGCCGGACTGTTGCGCGACGTCGCCAGCAATATCGATGACAATGTGATCGTCGTGGCTGTTGAGGCGCACTGCCTGCCGCCACCATCACTGGAGCCCTTGCTCCACGCGCTTAACGGTGAAGTTAAGGCTGTCGTCGGTGCGGGTGTCGACGATGAGCCAGCAGGGGTCTACGCGTTCCGGCATGTCGCGCTCAACTCGGTTCGACCGATTGGCTACGTCGACCTAAAGGAGCAACTGCTCCCAACACTCTATTCACAAGGAACGCCCGTTCGGCTTGTGCGCATTGGCGAGCACGTTATTCGTTTGCGAGACCAGATCGGCTATCTCGACGCCGTCAGCGCGAGTCTGAATGGCATGGGGCAAGCAACGATGGTGTCGCGGCGCTCACCAGAATCCAGGATTGCGCGCTCAGCGCGCATTGTAAGCGGCTCTATTGTGGAAAGAGGCGCTGTTATCGAGGATCAAGCCATCGTCCACGGAAGTATCGTGCTCAACGAAGCGGTGGTGGAAAGTGGGGCGATAGTCAGTCGAAGCATTGTGGGTCCTCGAGCGGTGGTTCCGGCGCGAGCGCGGCTCATTGCCTCCTATCAGCGCGGCAACGACTCTGTTCGGCGGAAGGCGGTGGCCATCTGACTCTTGGAAACATTGGTTTGTTTGGCGTTCAACTACAAGAAGCGAGTTCTCGATTGTGAGAGCGAGAAACGAGGGAACGGCTTGGGGGCCCGGCACGTTTGCCGTCTTGGCCATCCTGCTCGGGCTGGGGCTATGGATGCAGCGTCAACCTCTGCTTGATATCCTCGGCATCGCCGCGCGCGACCAGGAACAAACCTACATCCTGCTCGTCCCCTTCGTTGCCGCGTGGCTGCTCTGGCTGCGGCGAAGCCGGTTTCGCTACGTACGGTTTCGGCCGAGCTTTACAGGACCGGCTGCAGTCATTGTTGGCAGTTTGATGAGTTGGTGGGGGTTCGAATCGGGGACACAGATCGCTTGGCATGCCGGCGCCGGTCTTGCCTTGGTGGGCGTCGTGCTAAGCATGACAGGCCTCGAACCGTTACGTCAGTTCGCTCCGGTCTTTGCTGTCTTGGCGCTTGCCCTGCCGGTGCCCGGATTCTTGCGCCAGGCCATGGCGCTTCCCCTTCAGACGATGGCCACGATGGTGACACATTCAATGCTGGAGCTGTGTGGAGTCGCCGCCATGCGGTTTGGAAATATGCTGGTCATCAACGAGCACGAGATCGCCGTCGGCGAAGCCTGCAACGGATTACGCATGGTGTTTGCTTTTACATTGGTCGTGTATGCGTTTGCGTTCAGTGTACCTCTGAAGTTTCCTACTCGCGTGATCCTGATCGCTCTCAGTCCAATCATGGCTCTGGTCTGCAACGTGATTCGATTGGTGCCGACAAGCGTTTTCTATGGGTACGGCACGGCGAGTGGCGCCGAGTGGTTCCACACTATGACCGGCTGGCTTATGCTGCCCGTGGCTTTGGTGATCATGGTGCGGCTGTTGCGCCTTCTCACGTGGCTCGAACTACCGGTGGCGCAATTCAGATTGGCCAATCAATGACCTGCCGCCTCGCAGCCCTGAAGGCCCTGAGGTATACCGCTCCGTTGATGACGGCTGGCTTGCTCGTGGCCTTGGCAATCATGTTCCCGAACAGTACAAGCGTCGACCCAGCAACGCTCAGTAAACTTGAAGCAGTCAAGCAGGCGGTGATGGCGGTGCCGTATCGGGTTGGTCGCTGGATCAGTACACCAATCGAGATTCCACCGGCCGCCATTGAACTCCTTCATCCCAATGCCATTCTCAGTCGGCGATTCGAGCCGATCGATGGAGGACCCTCGATCAACCTTTTACTTGTTCACTGTACTGACGCGCGCGATATGGGCGGACATTACCCACCCAATTGTTACCCCAGCGCGGGATGGAAGTTGGTTTCCAGCCGGCGTGACTCACTCACGCTCAAGGATAAGGATCTTCCCGTCGCCGTGTACATGTTCAGCCGGTTCAGCGAGATCGGCTTGGAGACCCGAATTCGCATTTTGAACGTGTTCGTCTTGCCGGACGGGTCTTTGACGCCAGAGCGGGACGACATCAGCAAACTTGCGGATCGTCTGAGTGTGGCGTCGTTGGGTGTCGCTCAACTCCAAATCATTTCATCGCTGATCATCAGCGACGAGACGGCGCTCTCCGAGGCGAACGAACTGCTGGAGGCTTTGCCAGGCGTGCTTAGAGCCCTTGACGTATGGAAAGAAGGTGATGATGATGCATGAAGAACGCGAATCGGCAGTCGTACTTTCACGGCCCCCGGTGAACTATGATCACGCAGAGCCGTTCGAAGACGGAAGCGCCAGGAGCCTGTGGGCTGTCGTCGATAATCGGCTCCGAGGCCGCTGGCGATCAGCTTTGATTACCGGGGTCATCCTTGGCACGCTCTTAGGCGTAGCGGCATACTTCTCCACGGTACCAAAGTACCAAAGCGCCGGATTGATCCGGATCGCGCCGATGATCTCGCCGATCCTGCGCGCGACGCCGGAGACTGGATTGCTGCCGATGTATCAGAACTTCGTTCAGACCCAGGCCCGGTTGCTTTTGAGTCGTCGCGTTCTGGCCAAGGCCCTTGAGGATGACACGCTTTCTTCGTTGGCGTGGGCCCAACAGCCAGGTGTGCTTCGAGTTCTGAAGAGACAACTGCAGGTGGAGGCTAAACGCGGCACCGAGCTGATTGAAGTTCGGTTCGATGCGGACTCTCCGGATGTCGCTCAGGTGGTGGTCAATGCTGTCATCAAATCCTACGACGACATCTACGGATCCGGTAGGGACGGAGCAGCAAAGACGCTGCGAACGCTGCGCCTGCGCGAAGGTGACCTGAAACGGCAACGTGTCGATATGCGCAACCAGATTAAGGAGTTGGTTCGAGACGCGGAATACGGCGCTGGCGATCTCGGGCGACTGTTGGACAGCAAGTACGCGCGGCTCGGGCAGATCGAGTACGACATCGAAGCGGTGGAAGAAGTCCTCTCGCTAACACCGTCGCCGACCCAAACTGCGGAACCCCGCGCGCCGGCAGTGAGCGGGACGGTGGCCCATCACCTGGACGCTTTCGATCCCCAGCTGGCTGATTTGCGTCAATGGCGGAACGGTCTTCGAATTCGGTTCGAACAGGCCAAGGTCCGATGGAAACCCACCTACCAAGCATACATCCGGCTCGAAAGGGAACTCCAAGAGTTCGAACAGCTCGTCGTCGAGCGGGAGAAGATCGCGCTTGCCGAGTGGGAAACCGCCCGTGAGCAAGGCCTCGTCGACGCTCCAATCATCGGCGCGGCCCGCTCTCGTAAGGAGCTTGAGCGTGAGCTGCAAAGGCTGTCGGAGAAGGCCGATGTGTGCCGCACACAGATCCGCCAAGTGGTGACCGAGCAAAATGCCCTGGAGTCCTTTCGAGCTGAAGCTGACGATATCAAAAGCGATCTGGGCGAAGTGGCCGAGCGAATCAAATACCTGGAAATCGAGCAGCAATCTGGTCGCACCGGGAGAAGCATGATCGCGGCTCTGGGAGAAAGGCCGGTGGCTCCCTCGAGTGACCGTCGTCGTAAACTCGCAGCGGTGGGCGCCGTCAGCGGTTTCGCCCTGACCTTCGGGTTGTTCTTTTTCGTCAGTGCGATCGACCGCCGGGCCTACGCCTCCGCGCAAATCACCGATCGGCGCACCGGATTGCGCTGCCTGGGCGTACTTCCTGATTTGGCCAGAGGCGTCGTGGATGAGCAGTCTTGTGCGGTGGCTGCTCACTGTGCACACCAGATTCGCAATCACATCGAGGCTATGCGCGATCGGAACGCAAGCTTTGTACTGGCCGTGAGCAGTCCATACCAGGGTGACGGGAAAACGAGCATCGTCCTCGCGCTGGGCTGGTCGTACGCGTCCGCGGGTCATCGGACCGTTCTTGTGGACTGCGACATCTCGGGTCAGAGCCTGACCTCCCAATTGGGTTACAGTGGCCAACAGGGACTCAAGGAAGTCTTGCGCTCGGGGCGAGTCGACGGGGAGTTCGTCTCGCTGACGGTTCCCAATCTCAGCTTTCTGCCAGCCGGTGCCAGCGCGACGTATGGGCCGGAGGCGATTCGCCAGGACGACCTGGACGAACTATTCGCCCAACTGCGGGCCAAGTTCGACGTGATCCTTGTCGATACAGGGCCGCTACCGGGCAGCCTAGAAGCTCTTCCCGTCGCGTCTGCTGCCGATGCCGTGCTCCTGTCGGTTCGCCGGGGCAGGCGGCGCTCGCGGCTGGAGGACTGCATCAAGGACCTTGAAACCGTCGGAACGGCCTGCTTCGGGGTTGTGCTCAATTACGCTGCATCCTCAGACTGCGATCGCTATGTGTCTGGGTCCTCTCTCACCCGAGCACGCGCTGCACGAGATCACGAGGACGCAGACTCGGCAGGTGCCGGCAATAACGTTACGCTCGGCGCCTCGATTAGTAGGGAGAATGCGCTAGTTCGCGCGATGGAATCCGCGTCGCGGCATCACTGGCCTGACGACTGACGCCGCCAAATTCAACGAAACAGAACCGAATGCAAATCGTCGAGCGACCAGAAGCGTCGTCCGTCTCGTGCGGCACCAATGGTGTGGCCGTATGGGGTTTGAGCGCGCGCGAACTCCACGACGCCTATTGGCGCGCCCGGGGAGTAGACTGCGTCCGGCGCGGGACGATCCGACCCACCCAAGGCGCCGCGGAACTGTATCTCCTCATGGAGCCGGGCCAACTGGTCCTCTTCGATCTCGCCAAGCTCATCGATCGGCTCATCTGGCGAAAGGCGACAGTTACACGCTTGCGGATTGTTGACGAGGACGGTGAGCCCTACCGCGAGCGGGTCGTTATTGATGAGTATGGCTTGGTTACAAAGATCGAACGTGTGTATCGACCTCGGGCTCGATGTGCCTATCGGGTCATGTTGACCGCGAGCCGAACGATCGCCGAACTCTGGGCGGCCGCATCGAGTCGACGTGTCGGGTGGGATCAGGTCCGACGGTCCGTCGCTTGGTCGAAGCTAGATCATTGGCGCTGTACCGGCCGGTGCTTTACCGAAGGCAGTACCAAAGAGGAGGGATCACTGATCAGTGAATTGGTGGCGACCTGGCCTGATCCGGCGCGTGTGGTCGACGGGATCGAGCAGATCGCTGACGGCGTCTGGGCAATAGCTGGGGCTGAGCTCGCCCGCGACGCAGATGTTATTGGTCCGATCTGGCTTGGAAACGGTGATGCCGTCGAGCCGGGCGCATGCGTGGTTGGACCGGCCTGGATGGCGGATCAACAGCCAAGCCTTGGTTGGGATAGGGCCAACCCCGGGGTCCGCGATATCCGCAATGTCGATCTTGGGCACATCCCCCAGGATCTGCAGGAGTTGCCCGCGTCGAACTTCGGTACCGGCGCCGCCAAGCGAATCTTCGACATCGTCATGAGCGCCGTTGTCATCCTGCTGGCTGCACCGTTGTTCGCGACCGTCGCGGTCTGCATCTTGTTGGACGATGGGCGGCCGGTGTTCTTTGGGCATGTACGCCAATCTCGAGGCGGGCGACTTTTCCGGTGCTGGAAATTCCGCACGATGAGTCGCGAAGCGGAAAGGATGGAAACTGAGCTTGCCGACCGGAACCTCTGTGACGGCCCGCAGGTGTTGATCAAGAATGATCCCCGTATCACACGGATCGGCGCCATCTTACGTCGTTTTCAGATCGACGAGTTCCCTCAGTTCTTCAACGTTCTGCGCGGTCAGATGAGCATTGTCGGCCCGCGCCCCAGTCCGGATCAAGAAAACCAGTACTGCCCGGCGTGGCGCGACCTGCGGCTCAGCGTTCGCCCTGGGATCACCGGCCTCTGGCAGGTTCGGCGGACACGCGCGCCGGGCGAGGATTTCCAGGAGTGGATCAGGTATGACATGGAATACGTTCGTCGGGCCAGCTTCTGGTACGATCTGAAACTCTGCTTCAAGACCGCGTGGGTGCTGCTGCTGGGGAGTCGAGCCTGATGCGTCTTAGTCGGCGAGCCAAACGGCGTGCGCTCGTGCTCGCGGTGGTTATCGGTGTGGGAGTATGCGGGATCTGGGGGTGGCGAGTCATCAGGACCGCGCAGATTGAGCGCCTGGTAACTGAAGCTCGCATCCAAGGGATGGAGGCCTACAGCGATGGACATTATGAAACAGCCCTGGGCAGGCTCAGCTATTACCTGACGTACCGCAAGCGTGATTTGGAAGTCCTGCTCGCTTTCGCTGACGCTCGCTCGAAGGTTCCCAGTGTCAACAACGGCCACTTGCGGGAGGCAGTACAGCGGTATCAGGCGGTGCTGCGCGTGCACTCCGAAAACCGTGAGGCGCTGGAGCACCTGCTGGTGCTTTACCGCCGGTTTGGCCACCGCGTCGAGGGCGCGGATGTAGCGGATCGAATCATTGCGCTTGAGCCTGAACACATCGATGCCTGGTCGATGAAAGCCGCCGCTGCCTTCCAGCAGGGGCGACTCAAACAGACAGCCGACATCGCCCGGAAGCTCTGCAAGCTCGAACCTCGGAAGATCGGCTGGCGAGTTCTCTACGTCAAGTGTCTACAGCGGCAGGATGTCAGCGAACGCGCCGTCCTCGACGTGTGTGATGAATGGATCGCCGAGGACGAGCGTGACGGCCGCTTCCGACTGCTCAAGGTAGAGGTTCTGGCTGGATACGGTCACCTGCAACAAGCCAAAGAGGAGCTGGTTGAGGCGGTCAAGCTTGGAGCTGATTCGCAAGAAGTGCTTGAGGCTATGGTGGAAATACTCGAGTTGATGGGCTTGCGGGAACTCGCCGAAGAGCTCCTGGTTGAAGAACGATCGAAGTTTCCCAACGAACCTTGGGTCTTCGAAACGGCGATACGTCGGCTATGGCAGGCGTTGCGAATCGAGGACGCATTGGAGGTGCTCGCGCAGGCCGAAGAGGCCTTTGGCGACACTCAGATGAACCTTCTCCGGTGGCGGGCCCTGCTGCACACGGTCGGGGGCGAGCGTGACGAGGCGAACAAGGCGCTTGAGAAACTATCGAGCCTAGCTGAAGCAAGCGGATCGGCGGATCGGGACGCCAGTCGCGGCTGGGTGGAGGCGATCCGTGCCAGTCAGTACGTTTCCGAATCGAACTGGCTTGACGCCCTTGCGTCGTATGAGCGAGCGCTTGCACTTGAACCCAACGATGCTGTCTTGCAGTATCTTCTAGCAAAAGCGTATCACGGAGTTGGCGAGCATGATCTCGCACTCTCAATTCTAGAGCGCGCGGAACGGCTCGATCCCCATTGGATGGCGATACAACTTGCTCAGGCCGAATCGTTTCTTGCTCTTGGCCGCCACGCGGAAGCCTTCGAGGACCTGAGGAAAGTTATCCGGCGAGCGCCCAATGCCGGCCTGCGCGCCTACCTTCTCCTGGCGAAAGCGTGGCTCGCATTTGACAGCGCCCCTGACCAGGTAGGATTAGCCGACCCAGGTTTCGAACGAGAGTCGGATGTGCTCAAGTTGCTGCTTGCACTTGATGAGCAGTTTCCGTTGCACGCCGAGATATTGTCGCTGCTGGCAGAAGCGTACTTGCGGCGAGGAGATTCGGATAATGCCGTCGCCCTCATCGAGCGCGTGCTGCGGGATGACCAGACTGACGTCCGTACGTTGACACGGTTGGCCGAAATCAGTCAGCAGTGGGAGCTCAGCTATGAACAACGGCTGTTGGCTCGTAGCGGGGAGCGGTCCGGTTTGACGCTGGCGCTCGCCGGTCGTCAGGCGCGAATCCTGATGCACCTTGGTCGCGCTGATGAGGCCTATGCCCTGGTGGACCGCACCTTCGCGACGGTGGCCGACCGGAGTCATACCGCGGTACAGGCGCAACTGATCCGGACCCAGCTCATGCTCGTCGAAGGCGATGAGAAAGCGCTCGCAGGCATTGCGCAACTGCTGGCGCACGAACCGAACTCGCTGGCTGCGGCCGAGTTCGCGCTTGGACAGGAGGAAGCGTGGAAGGACGCCGCGATCATCAGGGCGGCGATCGACACGCTGAGCCGGACGGTTGGCGATCACTCGCCGCGGGCCATGCTCGCCGAGGCAACATACCGGTACCGTTTCCAGCGAGACGACCCGGCATCGATCGCGCATGCAACCGGTCTGGTTCGTGATGTCCTGCAGCGTACACCCGATTCCAAACATGCGCTCACGCTGATGGCGTCGCTTCTCGTGGCTGGTGAAGACGCACGACCGGAAATTGCGATTCAGCACCTCAAGCGAGCGATCAACCTTTATCCTTCCGACGTCACGCTCTATCCCCGACTGATTTCTCTGTCGCAGAAGGTGGGCGACCTCGGAGAGGCGGGGCAATACCTGAAAAGGCTGGCATCACGGCCGTATCGAGATTCTGCGATACGCCGAGCCGAGCTGCAGCTTCTCCTAGCCCAGGTTGACCTAGCCCCGGGTGACTTGAAGACGTGCATTGCCAGGATCAGCCAATTGGTGGATGAGACGTCAGACGAGTCCGAGCAGCTCCCCCTGGCGTCACTTTACTTGCGGGCCGGGCGCTACGACGACGCCGAGCAGATCTACACACGGCTACTCGCCTCGCCTGAGCGAAGCGAGATGGCGGTGAGACGTGCCGCCGACTTCTATGCCCAGAGGGGCCGATTTCACAAGGGCTTGGCGTTGCTCCAGGCACTTGAGATCGATGGTGACTCTGCAAGCAAGCTGTTGATGCTCGGCTTGTTTCACCAGGATCACGGCGATCTTGATGAGGCCGGTCGGTTCTTCCAACGAGCAGTGGAGATTTCGCCAGGGAGCACAGAGGCTTGGAACAGATTGGCCGTGAATTATCTGGCGATTGGCAGCCCCGACGACGCACGGCAGGCCGCGCTCCGCGGCCTGGAGGTCGATTCGAAGAACGGCGCGCTCCTGACAACCCTGGCGATTGCCAGCATCAGCACCAACGGCACAACACGCGAGGAAGCCTTGCGGTTGATCAAAACCCTCGGGAGAGAACATGAGCCGTTGCGGGCCACGCTGAGACTGCTTGTCCAAGCGAAGGACGATCGAGGCGCGCTAGCGCCGACTGCTGGCGATCTCGTTGATGCCCAGCAACTTGTGCTCGATCATCCTTCATTCTTGCCCGCGTGGCAGCTGAGTGTCATGCTGCACGTGCAGTCGGGCCGTGTCGACGAGGCGGTAGGGTTGGCGAATCGAGCCGCTGCTCGCCTGCCCAATGACCCGAGGCCCGCCGAATGGGCTGCGCGCATGCTCTTTGATGCAGGCCGTCTAGACGAATCCGTTTATGCAGCCCAGACCTGGCGGCGACGTTCGTTCGTTAGGGTCATCGGACCCGACACGTTCATTGCGTCAGTGCACCTCGAGTTGGGGAGTCCCGCCTCCGCGGTCAAACGACTTGCGCCCCACGTCGACCGCATTTGGGATCAGCGTGCGCGCTTCCCCGATCAGGTAATGCTCTGGCTGCGGGCGTTGTTGCTTGGCGGGCAGATCGATCACGCTGCGTTGCTGATTCAGCAGTTGGCGTCCGAGGCTCAGCGATGGCACAATCAGCTGCTGGCGCTGGCGCTGGTGCTCGAGGACAACTCGTGCTACGAGCTTCTAGAGTTGATCGAGCCGGTCCTCACGGAAACGCCTGAGGGCACCGTGATGTTGGCTAAGGCGTGGGCAGACCTGGGTCGACGTGCCGATGATCCGAGTTACTACGAGCGGGGTGAGAATCTTGCCAATACCGCTGAGTCTGCAGGAGCACCGATCGTTCAGGTGCACCTGCTGCGTGCGACTATCGCATCCTACCGCGGCGATCTTCCCGCCACGGAACTTCATTACGGCAAGGTGCTGGAACTTCAACCAAGGCACGTGGTCGCGCTCAACAATCTTGCCTACGCACTTATCCAACTAGCCGGAAAATACAACGAGGCCGCGGCGCTCGCCTTACGCGCAATCAAGATTGACCCAGGGAACCCGGGGGTGCTGGATACGTATGCACAGGCGCTAATCGGGTTGGACCGGTTGGATGAGGCGGAGCGCAATGCACGGCTGGCGGTCTCGGCGCGGCCCAACGACCCAGACTTGCGTCTCACTCTGGTAGAGTGCCTCATCGGCCAGTCTCGCTTCGATGGCGCAGAGGTCGAGTTGGCAGTCGCTCGGGGCGCGGCGGCTAAAGCGCCCGGCGCAGACAGGGCTGTGGCGGCGCGGATCGAGCAAATCCAGCAGCGCCTCGACCAAGCGCGACCAGTTGTTGAACAAAGAGCGACAACGATCGGATTGAGCGAACGATGAGCACCCGGCGACTTAAACATCCTCCCTGATTCTCCCGGGCGCCGAACTTCCTCTTAACAATGGGGCCGATCCTCGTGATCGGCCCTGCCTGTTTTTGCCTATTAAACTGTGCGCGTAGCTAGCCTTAGGAGGTCATACGCCGGCGGAATAACACCACGCCGATCAAGCCTGCCAGCGCCAGACCAAGCGGAGGTGGTAGGGGCATCATCACCGGCAGTGGTATGTGCAAGTCGCCGTCGATCAGCTCGGGATTGGGATCGCCATAGTTGAAGAGGCCGGCCTCTTGGATCGACCCCTGCAGTAACAAGAACGCGAGCACTAACTCACCTTCGTCGACGGCTTGCAAATTGGTGATCGCAAATCCGCGTGGCGTCTCGGTACTCGGGTCGATACTCCCAAAACCGGGGCCGTTTGCGGTGAGAGCGATGAGCCCGTCGACAATGGTCACACCTTCACCAAGGGCAAAGATCTCTGACACCCCGTCCGTGAAGACACCGTCTTCACCGACGTTGAACATGTCCGTGAATGAAATAGTGGCGCTATAGTCGCTGGCGAGGTCTTCGCCGTTGCCCCACATCACAAACAGGGTCATGCCGGCGTTACTCATTCCCGAGGAGGCGTTGGACAAATCCGCCAGGAACACGTTGACCATGTTGGACCCAAATCCGGCGCCGGCGAATACGCCGGCTCCCCCCTGACCGTCGCCGGCGTCTTGCTGCATCAGGCCCAGCAGCGTTCCTTCACTGCCCGCATACTCAAACGGATCGAGAAACGACCCGTGCGCAGCACTCGACAGTGCCAAGCCTAGCGATAGGCTAGTTATCCATGCGCACTTTACACCAACCACAAGCCCTATCTCCGTCTTTCTCGCCCCTACCCCCTCCATCCTGGCGGAGGCATGGGAACCCGCTTCGTCGCGCGCTCGCGGCTCCACACAGTCATCTACGAGAGCCGGATCACCTTGCGCTACCGCCAAATAGGGTACCTAGGTCGGCGAAGAGGGCAAGGCAAGATGGTAGATTTGGTGTTTTTTTCTGGGTTTTTGAAGAGACAGCGTACCTGCGGACCGGAACATCAGCTCAGCAAATTGCTGTAACATTCTGGAATATCATGGTTTACGGACAGAACCGCTCCCCTGGCGGCCCAACCGCGTGTTTTGGCTCCAGGACCAGTTGGACGCGCGAAATGGTCGCTATCACTCGTCGGCGGGTACGTACGTGATCGTCTGATGGACCTGCGGCACATCGGGAGCCATCCCCGCCACCACGTGTCGAGTTTGCCGCTCCAGAATCCACGTGTAGTACTCGCCCTCGGGTGCGGCCGCTGGCGCCTCGGATCCTAGCAGGAGCTTGAGCGGTACAAGCGCTGTGTCGAGCGCCAAGTCGGCGACCGCCACGATGACTCCGCCCAAGCCGGCAGCCGCAAAGAACAGTTGGCCGAGCCGGTAGCGCTTCCCCGCCTCGGCCACAAATTCCAGCCGCTTGCTCTCTTTGAAGTCATTGGGATAGACAAACACCCACTCAATGACATGAGACCCGGGCAGAAGCTCGATCCGACTCACGTTCTTCGTAATCACCGGTTCCCCGTCCACGGTCATGCTGGTCCACGGCACGAAGAGTACGGCAACCTCGGCGCGCGGCCGTGCGTTCCCCGGATACGCCTGATATACCGCGCACCCAAGAAGGAGAGTTGTTGTAACCAAAAGGCCCGTCGCGATGGTTCGTTTCATTTCCGACTCTCCTTGCGTAGCGTACTCGTATGTCGCCGTCGTTCATCCCTGAGCCACTCTTGCTCGAGCCGATCTACATCTCCGAAGGCCTTTTCGAACAGCTGAAGGCGTCGTTGAGCAGTTGGACGCCCCGTCGGCTCAGCGAGCAGAAGCATAAGATAATCGCGCAATTGACTGCGGCGCTTTCGGGCCAACCACGACACCAACGCATAGCTCTGGTTGTAGGCGGTGAAGCTCGTCTGCTGACTGGTGTCGGGCAGGGCGTCAAGTTGCGCGAGCGATCGTAATGGCATCAGGTCTTTGCGTTCCAAGAGCGCAAGGAAATGCCGTTGGCGAGGCTCGAAATCGTGCTCCGGGCCGAACGCATGATTTGTCGATCCGGCTTCGAAGGCCGTCGCCAAACCTTCGCAGATCCACAACGGATACTGCAGATGTACGTTCATAACACAGGTGTGATAATGCAGCTGGTGCACCGCTTCGTGAATCGTCGTGGCTACCGTTCGCTCTTTGGTGAATTCGTCCGCATCCGCCTCTGAAGTGCCGTCGAAAAGCACGATACGATCGTTCCGCTGCGAGTAATAGCCCAAGTTCCACGAATGAAGATTCAGGTGATCGTGCTGGGCGGCGAAGGCGTTGAATTCCTTGCGGTTTCGAAAGAGCACGCACACCAGCTTGTGTTTGAGAGGAAGTGGGCGCAACCCCAGCCGCTTCGTGTGCCGGTAGAACTCATCACACGTGCGCTCCAGGCGCTTTGCTTGGGTTCGAGTCCACCGAGCATTCGCATTCGAAAGAATGATGTATCGCGCGGTTTCGTGGGCACGGAACCCCTTAGGTAGCACACGGCGCGTGGCGGTGAGGGTCTCAGAGGCGCCGGCCAGTGACCGACGCTTCGCCAGCCGAAGCAATCCCTCATAGGCGCGTTGATGGGTCGGAGCTTGAGCCAGGATTTCGCGGTAAAGCGCCTCTGCCTGCTCCTTTAAGCCCTGATCCAATGCCCAGTTGATCAAGCGAAGACGTGCAGCGACGTCCTGAGCCGGACAATCATCGAGTTGTCGATCGAACTCGCTCTGGAGGTCAGGCTGAAGATTGTCACGGGCGGGTAAACGCGGATTGATCGACAGCGCAATCCCTGCCAGGCCCACCAGCGCCAGGTCGGGCCATCGTCTGCTGCGCCGCAGATCGTCGCTTCGAGCTGATCTTCGCAGAGACCCCATCCATCCTTCGTCGGCTTCGGATGACCGCGACTTGGGCGCTGCGGAGCCGCTTTTGTTTCCTCATTCTGGACGCTGCTCACGCTCGGTCGAGAACGGCCAAGCGTTTCGCGGCGAAGGCATCTGATGAGCATGGCGGCTCGGCCGATAATCTGCACTCCACGCGCTACTGCCACGGCGCACCGGCGGCCCGAACCAAATCTTAGATGACTACAGAGCGACCATTACGGCGCCCACGGAACCCCAAGTCTCTTCGTCAGCGCGTGAACAATAAAGTCAGGACAATCGCCGTGATTCCGATCAAGGTCAAGGCGATAGCAACGATCCACGCTCCGTAGTCCCGATCGTCCCGATATCCCCGGATGGATCCCTTGAGGTTGTCGAGCAGGGATGGAACGCGCCGGCCCTTGTGACGTTGCTTTTGAGCCCCTGGAGCGTTCCGATGCGCATGAAGAGGACCAGACGAGATCGCTTCCTCATCTGCAGCTTCACTCAATTTGACTAAGGTTTCATGGCGAGACTCGACTGTCGCCAACTGGGCCTGCGCCGCGGCGGTTTGCGACTTCGCTTCCTCCGCTACGACCAAGGCTTGCTGCGCCAAAGCGTGCAGTTCCTCGATCCTTTCGTGCGTTTGCTCCTGCTCCTGTTGCGCGTCGGACGCGGTCTGTTGGGCGTTCTCCGATGCGCGACGGACCTCATCCAACTGCGACTCCATCTTCGCAACCTCGACGGTTGTGTCCGAGGTCGGCTGGCGAGACTCGATTGTCGCCAACTGGGTTTGCGCCGCGGCGGTTTGCGACTTCGCTTCTTCTGCCACAACCAAGGCCTTCTGCGCCACAGCGTGCAGTTCCTCGATCCTTTCGTGCGTTTGTTCCCGCTCCTGCTGCGCGTCGGACGCGGTCTGTTGGGCGTTCTCCGATGCGCGACGGACCTCATCCAACTGCGACTCCAACTTCGCAGCCTCGGCAAAACGAGCATCCTTCTCCTGCTCCATATCGTTCAGCTTCTGCGAAAGCTCATCGCAGCGGTCTTGCGCTTCGCCGGCTTGCTCGGACGCTCGGTACCATGAGTTTATGGTCTCGTCTAGACGAGTCTTCAGTTCGGCCACTTGCGCCGAGGTTGGCTCGAACTCGTCAGTCAGCCGTTGCACAGTGGTCAACGCGTGATGCAGCTTGTCAGTCGCTGCCGCGAGCTGGGCCTGTGTTTCGTCGACTCGTCCGCTCAAATCACCATGCTCAGACTCGATCCGCTCGAAGTGTGTTGCCTGGCCGACAAGAGAGGCGGCGTTTTCCTCGATGTGTTGTTGCAACTGCCCGGAGGTGGCTTGCGACTGTTGGAGTTGCGTTTCAAGTGCCGACAACCGGGACTCCAGGCCTTGCTCCAGCGCCGACACAGCCTCCCGAAGTTCTCCAAGCTCATCGCGTGTTGCCGCCGGTAGCGACGCATCCTTCTGCACGTCTTCGCTCTGTGCCGTGCGGTGGGGGTCACCTTCCGTATGTCCGCCCTTTCTTGACTTGGCCCGGCGTCGCTGTGAGGGCGCACCGTTGACCGTTGGCTGGTCGCTTGGGTCCACGGTGACAAGGGAGAGTTGGTAGGGACCAATGCGAATGCGATCACCGTCCGAGAGGCCGGACTCTTCCAAACGCTCGCCGTTGACGTGCGTCCCATGGCGCGACCCGAGATCACGAATGTGCCACGCGCCACCCATGCTCTCGAGTACACAGTGGTGCCGGCTGACCCCCGTGTCGTGAAGCACCAATGTGTTGGTCGGTGCGCGACCGATGGTGACCGCCCGGTCGTCCAACTCCAACCGCCGAACCCCGCGGCGGCCCCTCTTTTTGATTTCGACGTACCACATATGCACAGTCCGGCGAGGTCGGCTCGGACCCTGTACCAAGGCGCCTGCATTATCCTACATCGGGTGCGGGATTTCCATAGGGTTTGACGTGATGTGTCGTCGCTGCTGCCTCCAGGCCGCGCTGGCTACGTGATTATAGGACCATCGGATAGCGATCACGCCGGCCAACGAGCTACACAGACGACGGCAATCGCGCCCCAGGTGATGGCCTGGTTCCGCGGCCAGGGCGATGGTGATTGCCCCTGAGGTGTCGTCGGATGCACAAGCGCTGCGCGAGACGACCACTGGTCGAACGGACGGACGGTGATCGTTGTGGCAGCAAGAAGCGTCGCTGAAGCCACAAACCAGTCTGTGTTGACGAGGGAGGACTATCTCCCGAGCGCCACGAGCCGACGCCGGAAGCATACGACAATTATCAGGCCCGCCCCCGCCATCGCCACGGGTAGCGGAAGCGGAATCAGCACGACCTCCTCAAAGCCCGTGCCGAAGATGAACGCGATATCGCTCACGCTCAGATCGTCCAGGTCATAAACCCCCGGCAACAAGAAGTCGAACCCCAAGGAGCCGAGCACGAACGGCCTCCCTTCGTGTCCCGGCGGTACCTCTAGGCCCAGGATGTCGGCCAGGATTCCGCCGTCGGAACCAGCAGGCTGTGGCAAGATGGAGTCGGGAGGTTGGTCGAGCATGTCGGCGAGGCCGAACACGTCGAGTCCCGCCGCGCCAAGCCCGTACTGTTGATCGCCGAACGGCAACTCGCCGGGTAGATCGCTATCCTGGCGAAAGGCCCAGAAGTTGCCGGGCAGACCTGGCTCGTTCTCATCCTCATCGTAGAAAAAGTCCGATTGCGTGGTGCCCTCCAGCGTGATCATGTGCCCGTCGGCCGATAAGCGTACGTAGTTCAGCGTTGGAGACCCGGCCGGCCCGGCCAGATTGAAGAACAGACCCGTGAGCCAATTCGGTCCAGCGTTGGTTGTCATCGTGTTGGTCAGAACGATGTTTAGCGCCACCGGACCCCCCCCCGCATCGCTGAAGGTGAAATCAGCGCTGGCCGACTGCGTGCCGTTGGAGAGCTCGAAGTGGAACGATAGTTCGTCGGCGTAGGCGTTCCCTGCCAGCGCCGTCACCATCGCAGCCGCTGTCGCCAAGCGAAGCGCTTGCTCCCGCAAAAAGGTCATCTCTTTCTCCATCCGAACGCCGCCAATCTACCAGCGACAGACAGGCTCTGCAAGCCACAAGCCGATAATTCACAAGGGTTTCTGAGGCCTCGCCGCGGTGCCACGGGCAAGCTCGATGCGCTGGATCTGCTCTTTTTGGCTCGTCTGCCCCTACCAGGATGCCCAGCCCACCGGATTGGTTCTGCTTTCCGAAAGCGCTCAGTTCACCTATATTCACAATTCGCTACGTGCGCGCCTCATTTCAGCTCCCCAGTACGCCGCCGTCGCCCACGCCCCTGGGTGGCGAAAACCTCATCCGGGCGTTTGTTGGGTGTTGGATCATCGTGTGCGACACTTGTTCGTGGCGGCTAGTGAAACAGTCCGGATCCTTGACGCGCGCGGCTGGCCAATACCGTGTTTCTGTTACGAAGTCAATTGGACCGAAAGAACAATTTCAAAGGGATTCCCGCTTCGCGTCTCCCGTGGGTCGCCAAACAATTGGGCGACGGCAAACCTTGCGCTGCCGCGGCGCGGGCGTGGCACCGCTCTCGGACGCCTTCAAACCTGCGCCCGAAACTGCGCCCCAAACCCGCTGAAATGCAGGAGGCGCGCCCGAATGCGCGCCCTATTGGGTAGGTAGATATCAGGGTCGTAGCGGGTACGTAGTGGGCATTTTGCTGTGAGAGGCCTCAAAAACCTGCATTCTTGGTATCGGCAGAAGCGAATGACTGGAGCTTTCGTAAAGCTCAGGTCGGGGGTTCGAGTCCCCCGGGTGGCTTACCCCAAACCCCCGCTGACGATAGCGATAGTGGGGTATTCTCTTTGAGTCGCGCCTAACGTGCGCCGAACAAATGGCGATGCGCGCCCTGTTTTGCGCCCCGACTTTGTCTCCGAGAACTACCGCGTCCGCGGGTGGAAAATCTCCGCCATCCGGGCCCTGGAGAGTCTGAAGCCTGCTTGGCTGATGACCTCGGATGGTGTGAGGCAGAGCGACTTGGTGGAGAAGCTCCGCCACCAGAGCACGATCGTCGAACTCGACGCTCTATCAGCCGCCAGCAAAGCGCTCCTCATCCCAGTTCTCGCACTCTGGCTCTACCAACTGCATCTGGCTACTGTCCAGCGGGAGAAGCTGCAGCTGGTGATTGTGATCGAAGAGGCCCATCACGTTCTGCATGGCCAGACTCGAGCCAAGGAGACCGCGATGGAGATGCTCC
Organism: Phycisphaerales bacterium; assembly: GCA_036475395.1. Lineage (GTDB taxonomy): Bacteria > Planctomycetota > Phycisphaerae > Phycisphaerales > SM1A02 > JADFNO01. The sequence continues at coordinate 54,674 of JAZFYE010000126.1, read as the reverse complement.
ACGACCCCGCCGCCCGATACTTTGCACAATGCTGAGAAAGGTCAGCGGTATGGAGAAAACTCGAGGACTACTTCGTTGCGAACATCGTCCGTGATTCGGTGGCGCGTGCCGTGAACCCTGCCGCCGACCATTTGGCGCGTGTGAATAGAAGTGCCAATGCTAACGAGGCGAGGTGCAGGAGCGCCACTCCGGGCAGAATGGTGAAAGCGAGGTTCTGTGCGCCAGTTCCGCCGAACATACCGAGGAGTCCGGTGGCACACAACACTGCAAGTAGGAGGAAGCCGATGCCAACAATCGCACCCTCTTCCCGCGCGGTTTCGAGGGAGGTCTTGACAAGAGAGGCCGCCGCAACACCGGCCAGGGCAAGGACAGCACCCATGACGGCAATGTGCGTGGCAGCGGCAAACGGAAGAGATCCAACAGCGCCTGCCAACACGACACCCGCAGGAAGGCGAAGGACCCCTTTCCCGGGCCGGTCAGCCATCAGGCCTGCCGAGAGGAGGGAGAATGCGGCAATCAAGGCGGACACCGCGAGAAGGGCGCCGACTATTGCGGTGTTCCAGTGCCCAGTCGTTTCGAGAAACAGGGGAACTGTCGCCACGAGCGTCAACAGGAGCAGCCGCTCAGTCAGGCGGGTCAGCCTGACTGGCCGTGTTACCGGACCGTCGGCCTTGGCGCGAATCTCATGGGGGTCATTTATCCTCGTGGGTTCGGTAAAGGTGCAGCATCGACGAAGGAAGATCAAGGTGATAAGCGCCAGGCCCCACCATATCGCGGCTCCCAGCCACACGCAGTGAGCTGCGCTGTGAGATCCGATTAGACCGCCCGCGCCGAACCCTGTCGCGAGACCAAGCGTGAATGCGGTCGCACCAACCGCTGATCGCTGAGCGGGCGCTTTGATCGCCGACGAGTTGATCACGCTGGATGACAAGATCCAATAGATGTAGATCGAAGCTGCGCCCTCAAGCATCCGAAGCACAACCGTCGCCCCAAACCCGACCGGCATAGCGATGCTGGCAAGGATGATGCCGTTGGCGATCGCGGCCCCTACAAACAGGTTCGCGCCGGTCTTGCGCAGATTGAAGACTCTTAACAGTCCTGCACCACCGATCATGCCTAGAAGTTTGGCGTAGATGAAAGCGTGGGCTAGACCCGGGGTTATGTTGTAGCGATCGATGGTCAGCGACCGGAGCACCGGCATCACCAGCGCCTCGGTCAGCGCGACGACGAATAGCATGATGATGGCAGCGAGGAATGGAAAGGCGTGGGTCGCGACCGACGTTCGTGCGGCAGCGATCTGGTTTGTGGAACCCGAACTTGCCAGGCTGGTCCATGGATAGGGCGAAACAGTCATCGGTTCCGGCTCCTTCAACGAGTGGCTACGACCGCCCGAGAAGCCCTCGGCGGTGAGGGGACAAACGGATGTCGGGGGATGTGGCCTATCGACTCAGTCGAACCAGCATCTCGAATCTGCACGACGGAGTCAGGGGCAGCGGCACCCGTGCTCGACGGAGTGGCCGATAATCCGTCTAGAGTTATTTCGTTGGGTCTGGGCGGGCCTTGGTCTGATAATCGCTCGGCTCGCGCTATGAGCTTGGTAGGATGGAAATCCGCGAGGTTGCGCCTCTCGAGGCCGTCCGCTCACACGCCTTGAAGAACGGACGTGCCATTTGTGACATGGCTCTAGCGTATCGATCTACGTTTCAGAGGCGTCCATCGCCACCGTTGGTCCGTCACCGAGCGGCTTGTGCCGTCGGAAACATTTGAGCACGAGGCTTAGTCGACGGTTCCAGCTGTGACTCGCCCTGGTCGAACACATAGTGTGCGGACCATTCTCAGTGTGGTAGAATCAGCGGGTAGGCGCGCACGAGATTAATGAGCAACGACATTGGATCACCAACCGATCTTCCGGCGGGCTACAGGGCTCTCCCAATCGACACGTTCCAGGAGCATGCGGCGATGAGGGTTTGCGTGCTCGTGCGAGCAGTTGCGGAGAACGGCTGTGGCAACCTCGTTGTTGTTCGGAATCTGTTGACGAGCCGGGCCTACCTTGGGTGTATCGTTGATCACGGTGGCGTGATACACGATTGGGTGGAGATTCGCGTTCAAGATCCCGACTGTCTGGGTGCTTCGCCCGAAGCGGTTCGTATTCGGCTGTCCAACACGATCATCGATCGACGATGGGTTCAAGAGAGTCGAGCTCTGGCAGAGATCGAACCGCGGCAGTTGCTACGAACGGGTTTCGAAGAACAACATCCCCTTCCGACGTTCATCGACCTCGGCGAATGGGAAGTGTTTCATCCAAAGGAACCTGAGAGTGGTTTCGTCTTTCGGCTGTGCGAGGACGACTCACTCCTGCTTGGGCACGGACTGCCGCCATACAGCGCGTCCTTGCACCGCTATCTTTATATCTCTGAGTTCGGCAAGGACACTCCGTTTGTACCTGTCACACGCGATGCTCCGACCAGCCCGTCAACCCGGCCGCTTCAAGAAGTGACCAACGATGACCGTCGCGGCGTTCCCTTCAATCCACGATGCGGCCTTCTCCTTGTTCGCCGCTACAGTCCGGTACGCTTGGAAACCTATGTCGACATTCTTGGCGGCGGATCTTGGAGCGGCGTCTTCCATGGGGAAAACGAGCTGGACCTCGGCGGTCCGCTTCGCGCTCTTTCCCAGCGGACGATGCACCAGCGCCTGGCGGATGGGCACTTGCATGTTGCCGGACGAGGCTCCTCCGTGCGGGTCCTTGAGGTCCTGCACTTGAAGCTTCGACTTCTTGTCGATCTTGTCACGTCAGTTCGAGAGTTCGTATCGCGGACACAGGAGCCGCTATTGAACCTGCGGGCCGACAGTTTCCAGATCCAACTGGGCGATCCGGCCGTTGGATTGCCGTTTCTCTGGACCACGACCGTCCGTCTGGCCGATCCCGGACATGCGGTTCCGCTACCGGTGGAAGGCTCAGACCTTCAGTACTACCTCCGCGGCGACGAAGGTACGTCAATCTATTGGCCCGAGTCGGGCAAGTCGACTTTTCGACAGCGGGCGTCAATACGGATTCGGCAGGTCATTGAGGAAGCAGACGGTAGAATTGTCGTGGATGGAACGTTGTACACCGACGAGCCGATTCAGCTCGCCCACAGCGATCTCTTGTGGTTTCGCGTCCAACTCGATCGCGACAGCGCAGATCTCTATGCCCACGCCGTCGGAGATCGCGCAATCGCCGAGGGCGAGCTTCGTTTTCGAACGGTTCCGCAGGATGTAGGGGAGGATCGGCAATCAGCACTGCGGAGCCTCGAAGGGATCCCGATGGACGACATTCCCTTCGAGGTCGTGCCATTCCTGTCCACGCCCTTCGACATGTTTTCGCTGGGAGTCTTGGCAGTTCAGAGTCTCTTGGTAGATACACAGCAGCGACTCCCAGTTGCGCTCGACGAAGTGCTCAGTCTGGCCAGGCAGGTGGCACACGAGTTTGATGAGCAGTCACCGTTGCCGGGACGAGTCGAGCGGATCGTCTCAAAGGAGCCGAAGTGGCTCGAGCAGCTCGGTCCCCATCGCCTCGTCCGTGAGGAGCTTGGACTCGTCGAGGCGCTTGACCTCGTTCCACCACAGCTTTGGTACCAGACGCTTGCTCTGATCGTGCAGATGTTCCCGGGAATTGGTCCCGACAGTCTCTGCCGCGATCTCGGCGATGCCCCCGCTGGCGGGTTGCACAAGGTCTTTGATCCGATTGTGAGCGAGCTGGAGGATCTCCTCCGCCGCTCTCGGAGCCTGATTGTGGTAGACTGGGCGGCGAATCGCGAGATTCACGGCGTAATCCGGAAATATGCCGTCGGCCTACGCAAAGAGCAAACGCAGGTACCGGAAACAGCCTGAATCTCGTGCATTGGTCTGGAGAGCCTAACACGCGCAGCCGCGACCTGGGTCTCAAGGCAGGCTCGGACCCGTCCCGGAGGCGCACAACGACGAAGGAGTGGATCGATGCTCAGGTCAATCGAACGTTGCTTTGGAGTGTTGATGCTTGCCCTGATGGTCGCCTCGGCAATCGGATGCCAGTCGAAGCCTAGGATGGTAAAGTTGAACCTTGGGATCGAGCGCCATGAGAAACTTCAGAACAGGGGCGTGGAGGTGCATCTGGTTGGCGTGAAAGAGGGGGAGCGGGACAAATGGACCCAAGACCCGCCGGGAAAATATTGGGAGCCGAACTATCATCTGCGCGTGAACGCTGATGATCTGGGGTTGATCCGCAGAATCGCGGAGTTCACGCCCAATGGACAACTTGGCCCGATTTGGGTATCCGCGAACGATCCGATCTGGGAGACGTGGGAAAAGTCGGGAGCGATGCACCTGTTCATCTACGCCCAGGGCGTGGCCGTGGAGGGTCTGACCGGTGACAGCCAGGTGCTCAAGCAACTCCCAATTGACTCATGCTCGTACGTTCGCCGGCAGCGTGTGATGATCTCTATTATGCCGAGTCAGATCACGGTTAATCCGCCTCCGCGAGCGCCGGACTAATTGCGGCGCTGGGTAGTACCGAACGCAGACCCCGATTCATGCCCGTCTACGGTCAATTCGAGACCGTTCGTGTTCTGTCGCGCGGCGCCGTTGCGACCATAGAAACGGCGCGTCGGGTCGACCGCACCGGTGGAGACGACTACGTTGTCAAGGTCTTCCGGCCGTTCGCGTTTGCGACCGATGAGGACGCGGAGCGGCAGCTTCAGCTTTTCCTTGAACAGGCCGAGGCGCAGCGCGCCGTCGCCTCCATCACGGGAGCGCATTGGGCTCCGGTGCATGAGCTCGGCAAGCTTGCCGACACCGCCTTCTATGTCACAGACCGCTTCGATGTCCACGCTAGCCAGCTGATTCACGGCAGAGCGAAGCTCAGTGAGTCCAACCTGTTCGACGTCCTGAGCGGCGCCGCCAAGGGACTCCTGGAACTTCAGCGTGCGGCCGGCCGACCACACGGGAACCTCAAGCTAACGAATGTGCTCATCAGGATGGGTCGCCGCGGCGGTTCAGCCCGGGCGGTCTTATCGGACCCGCTTCCCACCTCTCGGATCGATCACGACCGTGACGCCGCCTTCGATCGGCACGCCCTGGGCGAACTCCTGTACGGGCTCATCACCCACGGGCGGTACCCAGGGCCGGCCGCGTGGCCGATTGAGCCCGACAAGACGTGGCTGGCAATTGGCCTGCATGCGGGCCAATGGTGTGAGCTGTGCAACGCGCTGCTTGCCCCGCCCGATGCGGGCGAGCCGCTTTCGCTCGAGGAACTCGTCGATCGCCTCGAGCGTCTTCGCCCCCGCGCCGCCGCCGGGGCATGGCGCTGGGCGGCCGCCCTCGGCGGTATCGCTCTGCTCGCGGCTGTCGCGATACTCGTATACCCGCTCTGGCTCAAACCTCCGCCACTCCCCGGCTTGACGCTCGAAGAACAGCTGTGCCAGGTGTGTGACGCTCTCGGCACGGACAAGATAGGCATAGGTACGGATGCGGAAGAAAAACCGGGATGGTTACAACAGGTGAAACGCATCGTTGTCGATGAGAGCGCATTCAGTTCCGACAGCACGGCCCTCTCCGAGTTCGCCGGATTGCGCGAAACGATCGATCATCTTTGGCCGCCTATCGAGAGCCTTGCCGACGCGATCAGTGGTGAGCCTTTCAACTATAACGGCGACATCTCGCTGCTCTGTGAGAACGTGAACACCGGAGCCGAGGGCATCGCGAACAAATTCAGAGAAATTCGCACCGAAGGGATAGTGACCGATGCGCTGACAGCGGTCAACGAGATCAAACAAACCTTGATCGTATGGAGACCGGAAGCGCTGGTCCAGCAAACTCGTAGGTACAGGGATATCAAGTGGGAACAAGCCGCGGGCATCTTGGACGGGCTTGTACATAATGCAACTTTCCCTGAGCCGCTCGCGGACACCAAGTGGGAGGAGGTCAAAACCGCGTGGGACACGGCTGCCGACTTTGCCGAGAGCGGCCTCTTTGAAGACATTGATGATGAGCTCACCGGCTTGCGGGACGCATTCAAGGCAGTTTCCCGCGAACTCGGCGAGCCCCAGCCGAATGATGGGGCGATCATCGCCCTTGCCGACGACCCGGATCTCGAGAACAAAGTAATCGAGAACCTGCAGGATCTTCGGAGCGCGCTCGCGAAGCTCGAAGGCCAGCCCGCTGCGCTCGCCGATCGGAAGCGGATGATCGATGATGGTGATGTCGACGATGAGAATAGGAAAGAAGCGGAGCAACGCACCGAAACAATGAGCGAGGATCTTCTTGGCCTCCTGACCTCGGTAGAGGGTCCCCTAGATGATTACATTGATCGACTCGAGAAATGGGTGGAGAAAAACATGGTCCTTGGGCTCGCTTTCAAGGGCTGGGTCGAGAGGGTAGAGACCTTGATCGTGCTGCTAAGGCCGAGCATTCACTCGCCAGGACTGGGGGTGGACTTCCTGCAGGAGGCCCTGCGCCAACGTTGGAAAGATAAGCTTGAGGAATTTGAGTCACGGTCGCAAGGGCTTGATCCAAACAGTGACAAATATGGAACGCTCAGGAGCGAAATCAAGAGCGCACGGGACGATGTTGATCTACACAGGCAAGCTCTCTTAGCAATCGAGAACACGCTCGGGACGCCCGTGGACCTGTCCGGGATTCCCTGGCAGGCCACCTTCAGCCCTGTCGTGCAACGCTACAGGCAGGAAGGCTTGAAACAGATCGCGGACGAGATCTCCGAACCCGACCGTGATGGTGGTGATTGGAGGTCAATCGGCGAGACACTGGACTTATGGGAGGAAGAGGACTTCAACAAATGGCTTGCCAAGCGAAAGGACTTGTTGAACGACTACGTTCGCATCGGTGATCGACTTGATGATGCGTTCGGTGTGTATGAGGGATTCCTCGGCGCGGACGACCCCGACACGATCGCACGACTCCACGCCAACTGGACTGGTGAAGAGTACGAGAATATGCAGCCGATCGTCGAGGAGGTCCGCGATCGAATTGATCGGATCAAGCGCGTTGAGAACGTGACGTTCGATGGACTTCAAGCCGAGATCGACATCGTGCTCGACCGACGCGTGGAAGATCCGGCGTTTACGGTTGCCGCCTGGCGAAAGCACTGCGAACTCGTGAAACCTGAGCCGAAGATGCCCGAGGCAGAGATCGAGCTGCTTGGGGTCGTCAATGAGGTGATCGGCGGTCTCCAATCAGCGGTCCGGCAAGGAGTTCTCAAGGGGGAGGTCGCCAACCGCTGGCTTGCACGCGAGCAAGAGTTGACCGAGCGCGACGACTATCCTCCGCTCTTGGCGCAGCGCGGAACGTTTCACATCGACGACGAGAGGCTCGATGCGCGGCTCACCTTCAACATCGCCCTCGAAGAGCTAAAGCAATGGCACGAGACCGATGCCAAAGCCGAAGACGAACAGCAGCAAAGAAAGAAAATCGAGGAGTTCATCGATGGTGCAAGAGACCAGCCGGATCTGCGAGCAAATGCCCGTGGTGTCCTTGATGACTTCATCGATCTTCGCGACGACGAGAAGACTGGACCGAATCCGCGCGAGATCGGCCCTGTCTTCACATATTCGTCGGGGGGGGGTGGAGGGGTGCCCGGTTTCAAAGGTACCTTTGTCCGCTGGGATTACGATGAGCAGCAAAGCGATCTGGAGAACGGGATCCTCTCGTACATCTGGAGGGGTTCTGCTCCCCGTTTTGATCAGCGGCCTCGCCGTCCTGATCACCGGCTCACGTTCAGACAAGTCCGGTCGGGCGATGAAGGCCCAGTCACGTACCTCTCGATCGATGAAGTTTCTGTTGGGCTGTTCTGGGACCTGGTCACCCATCGTACGGACAACGCTCTGATGAATGGCCTACCTTGGGGAAGTTTAATTTGGGAAGGCCTAGCAGAGGCGATCCCGGGCGGTAACCCACCCGGTCCTGTGGCGTGGAAGTGGGACGGGGTGTCCTCACCGAGGGGCATCATTTTCACGAAAAAGTGGATGCCGGACGCCGAGCCCGACTACTACGGAGTCAGCGTGGACGTGGATACGCCCGCCGATGTTCATCCAATCCAACAGATAACACCCGCGGCGGCGATCTACGTGGCTCGACTCATCGATTGCCGCCTCCCTACCGTTAAGGAGTGGGAGCAGGCCGTGGGGCCTGTGGATGTGCAGAAGATCCTCACTGGACCATCGCCGGAAGAGAAGTGGAGGAGGGCCGTTGAATTCTCCGCCCTTGATGAAGAGCTCCCGAATCTCCGGGACGAGACCTGGCGGAGGCAGCGGGACTACCTCGCTGGCCTGAGGGGGACGATTCCACCGGGCCCGCGACGCCGCAGCCTTAGTTTGCCGGAGTGGTTTGGCTCCCCGCGCAATCCAGAGGAAGGCCAGGGAGTGGAGTGGGATGACGAAACGCTGTGGTTCCGACGGACGTCTCAAGATGCGACGTCTCAAGACGGTGGTCGGTTCCGAAACATCATCGGCAACGTGGCGGAATTCGTGTGGCGAGACCACAGTTCGATTCTTAAAAGAGAGTTTCGTTCTCTCGACGAGATTCGCATCTCACTGCGCGACCAAAGAGAGAACCTTCCCTTGCAGGTCATTGGAGGCTCGGCCCTCTCCGATTGGGTAAAGGTTCGGGTGATGGAAGCGCAGCAGATTCAGCGACCAGACCAGGAGATTGGCCGCTCCGACGTCGGTTTCCGGCTCGCGTTTACGGCCGGGCCGCTCAAAAAGAGTTGGGAAAGACGGCTTGCAGAGTTGATGGATCCGACCCCACCGTTCGTTTTGGCCGCAGACACGACCGATCCGCCCCAAGGCAGCTCGGACGGCTCCTGACGCGGTTGGGGGTTGGGCTTGCTAGTCGGGGGAGGGCTGTCCGGAGGCTGAGGCTTCGGCAACAGCGTGATCAGCGTCCTGGAGGCTGGCGAGGTATTGCCGGTAGAGCGTCTGCCCAAAGCTGTCGCCGGCTCCCAGATACGCGATGCGGGGAGGCGAGGCAACTGGCGTTGCCGCCGTCTCCGCCGAAATCTCCGCCCACGGGCCGGTGGCGATGGGCTCCGCACGTTGGTACGCGCAGCCTCCAAGTGCGAGACCGACCAGTACCGCAATCAGACGACTTTGCGAGCGAGGCTCAAACATCGGAGCTCCTCCAGATCCGGGGTCCTGTGGCCAATGAGGATCGGCCGGCCACGCGGTACACTGAAGCCGGGATGTCGCCGCTACGGCTGGTGCAGGTGGGGTATCCGGCATGACCGTCATAACCCGAAACACCGTTGTGGAGGCTGGCCGGGCCGGATGCAGCTACTCGTTCGGCGGCGAATGTCGTATAATCCAGTGTCCGACAGATGGGAGTCGCGAGAGGAATCAGGATGGCGAACACCGGACGTGGATCGATGCGAGAGATCGATGCGTCGGCGAATCGGTTGCGGTTGATCCAACTTGACCTGATCGAAGAGGCTGAGGAGGTACGCGAGTCGTACCTGGCCGAAGAAGTCAAGCGACAACTGGGCTCGGTTCCGCCGGGGCAGCGTGCGGAGTATCTCGAACAGTTGCGGCAACGCTTCCCCGCATGGGACACGCAGGTCGATGTGTCGCGGCCGTCGGAGCAGGGAGCGCTTCGTTCGGCCGCGGACGAGAAAGATCTGAACGACTGGAGCTTCCTCGTCTCCCGCCTCTCGGATCTTGCGGCGACCTTGAGCGAGGAGGTTCGGCAAGTCATCCGCGACCGCTTGGCTGCCGCTGGCTTGGCATACAACCGCCCGGATCCTGGGTGGCAGGAGGCAATCACCAAGGCGACCCGCACTGAGTTCCAGCTTGATGACCAACACCAGATCGATGTATCGAGAGCACTCGAGTTGCTGGCCGTGCTCGCCAAGTGTGTCAAGGGCATGAACAAGGTCGTCTGGACAACGTGGCGCGAGATCGATCACCGTTCGAAAATCAGAGGGGGCGGAAGCGAGTTTGAGCATCGGCTGACGCGATTCGTGGCTGGCGCCCAGGATGTCGATCCCACCATGGTCTCTCGGGACCTCGAGCGTCTTAGCCAGCTGGTAGCCGCGCTGATCGGCGGCATTCGAGGTGGTGCCGGAACGTTCGCGCGCACGCATTGTGATACGTTCTCTATCGAGGCCATCTCGCGCCTCGTTGAAGTCGAGGGAGGTGGATTCCTCGCGGGGAGCAAGGAGGCCAAGCGCTGGCGTAAGTTTGAGGAACTCGCTGGCGGAGCGCTCGATCCGGATTCCATCGAGCGGGAGATTCTTCAGGCGGTAGGGGCGACAGCGACTGAACTCTTGGAGCGAAACCGGCCGGTGACCTAGGACGAACGAAGTGATGGCAATCCTTGGCGACATTCATTGGGAAGAAGGGCTGTTTTTGCAGCCGCACCACTTGCAGCTTCTGCAGCAGCAGACCATCAGCAGGGTCGTGCAGGAGCGCCGACTCCTTCGGGCCTACCCCTACGGTGTCATAGAGGTGCAGATCTCGCACGACGAGCTTCGGAATATGCTCGTGCGATTTGATCGATTGCGCGCGATAATGCCGAGCGGAGTGCTCGTCGATGTCCCTGGTAATGCCGCGCTACCTCCTTTCGACATTTCCAAGGCCTTCGAAGCGAGCGATGGGCCGCTGAACGTGTCCCTCGGTGTGCCGTATTGGTACGCCCAGAGGGCGAATGCGATTGAGAGCAATGGTGGTGCGGATGCGCGCGCAAAGCGCATCTATCGCGTCTCCGAATGCGAGGCCGCCGACGAGAACACCGGCGAGAACCCACTGCCGATCCGAATCAGGCACATCAACGCCCGGCTCCTGCTGGATGGCGACGACCAGACTGATCTGGAAGTCCTGCCGCTCCTGCGGGTGCTTCACGGGACGGGAGAGCAAGTCGGTCTTCCGCTCATTGACCCCGAGTTCATTCCTCCATGTTTCGTGATTCATGGGAGCAGCGCGTTGACCAAGATGGCGCGAGACATCGCCAACGCCGTTGACGCTAGCCGGAGAGTTGCCGTCGACAGAATGATTCAATCCGGCTTCAACATGGAGACGATGCGCGGCGCGCAATTCGGTCAGCTGCTCCGCCTGCAGACGCTCAGTCGATACGGCGCCAGGTTGAATCATCTCGTGGAATCGGACGCGACGACACCTTTTCAGCTTTGCCTGGAATGGAGAGGCCTCTTGGGTGAGTTGTCAGCTTTGCAGCCGCGACCGGAGATGCTTGACGTTCCGAGCTATGATCACGACGAGCCGTCGAACGTCTTTGCCGATCTGGCCGAGCGTATACGGCGAGAGCTCGTTCCTGTTGAGCCGCCCTCGATCTTGAAGGTTGATTTCGTGCGAGAGGCTAGCGTTTTCATCGCCCGGCTGACCGACGAACAAGTGACGCGTCCCATCGCCTATTTCCTCGGCATCCGCTCAAAGCAAGATCCGGGCGGGTTGGCCGAGTTGGTCCAGGATGCCGACAAATTCAAACTCATGCCCGAATCGATGACGGGCAGGGCAATCCACGGCGTGGCGCTCATCGAGGAGCGTCATCCGCCGCTCCAGCTTCCCTCCGAAGTCGGACTCAGCTATTTTCGCCTGGCCCGCGATGATAGCCCTCGAACTTGGGAGCGAGTCCAGCAGGACCGGGCGATCACGGCCCAGTGGCCCAACTCGGAGGTGGCGGAGGAGAAGCTCACGCTCTACATGACCGTTGAGCCTGGAGGAGCGGGCCAATGACACTCCGTGATCTGTGTGAACCCCTGTTCCTTCATGTGTGTCGGTTGAACCGCTCGGCTCGCAAGGGTGCCACGAGCGACTACCGACAAGCGCGCAGTGAGATCGAGGCGATCCTCGCCGACATGCGCAGCGCTGCCCTTTCGACTCCCGGTCTCTCCGAACAGTTCGAGCGGATCGAGGTCGCTCTGATCTTCTTCGTTGATTCGATGATTGCCGAGAGCCAACTCCCGTTCGCGGCGGAGTGGCACGAGAATCGTCTCGCCTACGACCGCCACGAACGGGCCGGCGACGAGAAGTTCTTTGATATCTTGGAGGAAACGCTGGTCGACAAGAGCCAAGCGGCGACGGAGCGTCTCGGCGTGCTCTACACCTGTCTGGGTCTCGGGTTCACCGGGTGGTACGCGGGCCAGCACACCCATCTCAGACGCAAGATGAGCGAGGCTGCGGTTCGGCTGAGACGCGAGATGGATCCGGACGAAGCGGCCAAGATATGCCCGCAGGCGTACGAGCATACGGACAGAAGGGTTCTGACCGAGCCCCCCGGCGCAAAGCTGGTGGGGATTGCCATCGCGCTGGCGGGGCTCGTGCTCATTGTTCTTGCCGCCAACTTCTACTTGTATGGTAAGGCTACAGACGATCTTGAGACGGCCCTCGGCGACCTCGCGGGCGTTCCGTCGGCGGTCAAATCTGAGGGATCCGACCAGTGAGAAGGCTGATTTCACAATTCGCCGATATCCCACGGCCGGTGCAGATAGCGCTCATGGCGATGACGGGAGTTTCGATCTTGGCGATTGTGATCGCTCTCGCGAGTGGCTCGCAGGGGTTGAACTGGCCGTTGTTGGGGATCGTTGCCATCGGAATCTGCGTCGTGGTGGTGATGCTCCTGGCCTACCGGATGCTCCGCAAACACCTCAAGAAGCGCAAGGCCAAGCCCTTCGAGAGCGAGATCAAGGCCAGCAGCAGCGCCGTTCCCCAGGGTGTCAGCGACGTTGCTGATCGGGCTCATCTGGACGGCATGCGCAAGAGGTTCGAAGAAGGGATCGTGAAGTTCCGCGACCGCGGTAAAGATCTTTACACTGTTCCTTGGTACGTCTTCATTGGGGAATCCGGATCCGGCAAGACGGAGGCGATCCGCCATTGTGGCATCAAGTTTCCGCCGGGCCTGCAGGATGAACTGCAAGGCACGGGCGGCACCATCAACATGGACTGGTGGTTCACGGACCACGGTGTCATCCTCGACACGGCCGGGCGGATCGTGTTTGGTGACGTCGAGAGTGTCGACACCAAGGAATGGCATGAGTTCCTTCGCTTGTTGCAAAAGCATCGAAGACATTGCCCGATCAATGGGCTCCTGTTAGCCATTCCGATCGACAGCCTGATCCAGGACGACGCGACCGAGATCGAGCAAAAGGCCGGGAAGATCGCCCGTGAGATGGACCAGCTTCAGCGAATGCTGGGCGTGAGGTTTCCCGTGTATGTTCTCGTCACCAAGGCGGACAAGCTCACCGGATTCCGTCAGTTCTTCAGCGAGTTTCGAGACCCCCAGGCGCAGGCTCAGATGCTTGGCTGGTCCAACGCGACGCAACTGGATGATCCCTTTGATCCTTCTTCGATCAAGACCTCCGTCGATCAGATAAGAGAGCGTCTGGACCGAAAAAGACTCGCGTTGCTCCAGGATCCGGTGAACACCGAGGACCAGTCGGCGAGGCGGACCGATCAGATCGATGAACTCTATGCCTTTCCGGAAGCGGTTCAGCGAATCGCCTCGCGACTTCAACGCTACCTCGAGTTGATCTTTACCACCGGCATCTGGTCCTCCAAGCCGTTGTTCCTGCGCGGCATCTACTTCACGTCGTCGATGCAGCACGGGCAGGCGCTCGATCTGGAGTTGGCGGACGCGCTGAATGTTCCTATCGAATCTCTTCAGGAGGCCGCCTGGACGGAGGACAAGGCGTACTTCCTCCGAGATGTGTTCCAAGAGAAAATCTTCAAGGAATGGGGGCTGGTGACGGGGCATACCAATATCCGCAGGGTGCAGCGCCGACGCAGAATCGCCTTGCTGGGGAGCGGCTTCGCCGCCGCCATACTCATCCTGGCACTGAGTTTCGTTAGCTGGCGGTCATTTGAGACGAAGATCAAGTCGCACGTCGCGTTCTGGCAAAACGTTGCGACGACCGTTGTGGATGGTGAATCCAAGATCCTTCCGATCGTGGTTCCCGATGACGGTGGCTTTTTCTACATGGGTGGATCCTTTATCTCACGCGAAGAAACAATCGTGGACTACTGGAAGAAGCAGTGGAACGACAAGCGGCGTGAGGAAGGGTTGCCTGAGGTAGGGGTTAGTAAGGAAAGATCGAATCTCTTCAATATTCTTGTCATGGCCGACGAGCGTTACGAGGACCAGATCTCCACACCCTGGACGTTCCGGCCGGTGGCGTTGATTCACGATGAAATCGGTTTCAAGACAGAGCGGCAAGACGCCTTCCGACATCTGTTTGACCAGGCCGTCCTTTGTCCACTTCTGGATGTTCGTAATCAATTCACCAAGACGGACAGTTGGTCGGAGGACGAGACAAACGCGCTGGCGCACCTCATCCAAATCCAGGAACGCGGCGTCATACGTAAGAACTTCGTTCCCGATCAGCTCCAGTTCCTGTTGGGCGAGAAGTACATCGATATCGCCGACGATGCGGAGCAATTACAAGATATCCTACGGGGCGTCTACACGGAAGACGGCGACCCAGTCGCACTACCGGATGGTCATCTGCTGCGGCGCAACCACAAAGCAATCGAAAACGCGCTCTCCAAACTGGAACGGTACTGGCTTGCCGGCGCGCAGGGTCAAGTGCAACGGCTGAAAGAAGTTCTGGACGCCGTGCTAGCTTTCGAAAATGCTGAGGACGAGTTGCTACGTCTCGCTGAAGGCGCGCGTGTCGACAAGCAGCTTTGGGACCATCGCTTCGACGCTCTTCAACTGACGAAGGATGCGGAAGCAACGGAGCGAAAGGAGCTGAATGAGGCGATCAGAGAAGCCGGATTGAATACCGGCGGTGTCATGACGCTCCAAGAGGCCTTGTCGGAAGCGAACAAGCGGCTGGAGGACATCCTTACTACGTTGTTGCGGGCTGCGACCGGAGACGACGGCTTGACGATTGCGAATGTCGACCCTCCGTCATTCGATGACAGCGAAGTCACGCGTCGCCTCGAGGGACTCTGGACTCAGTTCAAGCGCAAGGCAGAGCTGCCAGCGGATGATCTTAGGCGTGCGGACGAGTTCTACTTGGGGCAGGTCCGCGACCCAGAACGCTCCGAATTCAAGCGGCTATATGAACTTCGGTTCGCCATGTACGAGACGGTGCATGACCTGTTCGCCGCTGAAGAGCCTCAGTCGGATCTCAGGTTTGGGGTTACCGCGCGGAGATTCACGGTCGCCAGTACAGCGATCGACGGTGCGAAAGAGACGCTCGGTAACTTGAAACAGCAGAAGCCAGACGACACCGGGGAAGCCTATGATGGCGAGACGCTCGATGACCGCTTTGATAAGGCGGTAACGCTTTGCGAGGCGGTCGCAGACGCCACGGCGAGGCAGCATCTCTACGGGGTCATTGTCAGAGACTTCCAGGAAAACGTGATTGATGAAATTCGATCCGGGCCCGAGCTCGCGAGCAAGATCAAGAGTCTCGCCGCCGACAGGGAAGATGGTGCGGAGGATCAACCAGAGAAGAAGTATGAGCTACCGGCGGTCCCGCTAACCGGTCTGAAGCTTGACACGAGATACTACCCGCCGCTCGCAATGCCGTTGTTCCGGGACTGGGCTGCGATGTCGCAGGCCGACCCAGACTTCGAGAGTGATGCGCTCAAGATGTACGCCGAGACATACTACGAGTACTGGTCGGAAGGGATTTTCCACGACCTGCTGAGGCTGAAGAGCGGGACGTGGGCGGAACTCGTCGATGATCTCGGGCACTATGACGAGGTGGCGATCACGCAACCACTGATTGATCTTGGCACTGAGGTCACGAGGAGGCTGACCGAGCTTCTGGAAACTATGGATACGGGCCCGGTGAAGCCGACAGTCCTCCCTGACTTTGAGAAACGGGTAAAGAAAATCCAAGACGCGGGCCTTTCGGCTGAGCTCCGTCGTGACGACTACACGAAGATCCTGAGCAATTGGCAGGCGCTTGAGAGCAACCCATCGCAAGCCAGAGAGGTCTTGCGCAGGCTCGAAATTCAAACGTTCGTCACCGACTACTCGCTCAAGAACAGTCCGACAGGCACGTATGCAGAGGAGTTTGTCCACCGCTTTTGGCAGCAGTTCAGTTTCGATGCCCTTGGGCTCTTAGTAAAGGCCGTGCAAGACGGAACGAAGGATGTGTTGGACGAGCTCTTGACGCTTCGGCGGTTCCCAATCGCGCGCCATGGAGCCAGTCAACTTTCCCACAACGATGTCATTCGGGCAAAGCAGTTGGTCGGGAAGATACTTGCCAAAGCGTCGCAGGACTCCGCTTCAACGAACTTTGGTCGACCGTCAGGGACGGTCGCCGCCAGGGTCGCGCCGGCGCTGAAGAACCTTAGCTCACCGCTCGCGGGTAATGAGAAGGTGAGATTCGAGAAATGGCGCGACCTGCTTGCAGCGCTGCCCGGCAAGGACGAAAGATATGAAGCAGATCTCTATGTGATTCCTGGCAAGGGTAGTGCCGGTCAGATATGGCACTACGTGGATTGCGTCATTGATCTGAACGCGAAGGATAGGTTGGGTCGAAAGAACATTCTCGCAGGCGATGATCAACTCCTGCGCCTAGTCCAGTACCCCGATTCCAAGAAGCTGTATCTTCGCTTCTACTCGGACGTGGATTCGCAGGACCATGACCCAAACGTGGTGATGGTTGACCTCGACGGGAACGACCGGGAGCTCGTCTTTGAAGGTCCGTGGGCCATTCTCCACCTTCTGTACGCCTGCAAGGGCGAGCCACTCGAATCTTCTGTGGCTGAAGACGGGGAACAGATCTGGGAAGCCGAGTTGATTATCCGGAAGAAGGGTAACAAGGAGGAGTATTCGGTCTGGCTGACAATTCAATTCAACCAGGTAGATCCTCCGCCCCTCGAAAAATGGCCGAATGAGGACCCCGACCACGCACCTTGACCTCGGCCGTGAGCCGAAGGAGGACTGTCATACCCCTGTTTGGGAACATGATCCGCAAGCTGACAGGGCGCCGCCCCGACACCATGCCCCAACTGCATCTCGGCGCCTTCGGCAAGCATCCAGCCTGGGATGATCACATCCCCGATCTGGGACTGGAAACCGAGCGTCTCACGCAGGCAAAGCAGGTGCTCTACGTTGAAGGCATCGGCGGCAACATCGATTCCGGTGCATGGGATGAACTCGGCCCCGAACGCACGCTGCCGGGCTTTCACCACTTTTTCGGTTGGTACGATCAGGGAAGCTGGGTGTTCGGACGGATCTGGTCCTCAGTGGATGGGAAGGGGCGATCGCGGTATCCGATGGCGGTCTGCCTGGAAACGCCGCATGTCTCTTTCTCGGAAGCTGCACCGCTGGCCTTTCAACGATTGGAACGGTTGGAGGATCAGTGCAGATCCGCGGTAACAGGAGATGAGGTGGGCGCAATTCTCTCGCGCCATTCGGCGGAGATGCGAACCGAGATGACGACCCTGATGGGATCGGACGACCATCCATCCGGGATGTCGTCACTGGCGACCCTCGCCCAGTGCACCGAGATGGGTGCCGACCGAACGGGACTGATCCGACTGCTGTATCACATCGATCGGGACTTGCCTGAGTGCTGCCGGCAGCAGGGGGAAAGTGATCGCAAAACGACATGGCGAACGCGGGCCGCCACGCTCTCTTCCAGTGCGATGCGCGTCCCGCGCTGCGCCGATTCAGCCTCGGGGGCGTTTGTCGCCTGGGCGACCTTCCTCCGCCAAATGCTGGCCGATGGAGTGCCAATGTGGGTCATTTGCCCGATCGACGCCGACTGGGTCGATCTCCTTTTGGGACCGGTGACGGCGAGTCACTTCTTCTGTCTCCGTGTGCCCCCCGCGGAACTTCCTCTTACCACTGAAGTCCCCTACTCGGTCGAAGACGAGTTCGCCGAGCGGACACGTCAGCTTGTCGAGGAGGCAACGAACGAGGCAATCCACGAGTTGGGCTCGTCGAACCTCGGATAAGGGGACTTATGGCCATCGGGCCTCGCTTCAAGGAGCAGAGTGGGCGGATTCGCTACTGTTGGTTCCATCACCCCCAGCTTGACGTGCCGTTCCAGGACGAGGTAGGATGGCGGCTGTAGGTAATGGGAGTTGTTAGAGGATGGCGATCGTGCGGGCGAAACGTCCAGATACTCACGAGGTCGCGCCGAATCGCCCGGCCAACGAATGTTTGCCTCTCGCTCCTGGAGCTGGTATCTCCCGGTCAGGCCCGTATCGAACAGAGCGACCGGACAGGTCGGGCTACACCCCGAGGACGGATTCCAGGGTCGGCGGAGATTGCTTGACCACCCTACTAGCGCAGATCGATCATCGACGCGACATTCAGGTGACCTCCCCCGGATTCGCCGAAGACTCAATCAGGAGACAAGCGTGACCCAGTCACTCAGGCAAGCAGCAAGAATCCTAGTGGTCCTCCTTTTGTGGAACCCACTTGCGCTGTGTTGGTTTGGCCTGGCCAGCGCGTATTCGCAGGATCGCGAGATGACCGAGAGTGTCGTGCAACCGCTTGATGCAGATGGCCCGAGCTATGTTGTCGGCACGTTCGAGGCTCAATATGTGCGAGGGCTTCCGTTTCTGCCGTCAATCTCAGAAGTGGGCAACACCACGCTCCCCGTTCTGGAGATCAAGCTGAGTCCGACCGCGGACGGCTACGTCGCACCCCGTCCCGGATCACCAACGGAGCAATTGACGATTCAGCAACTCACCGCATCGGGTCCGATCAGGCTCTACGCGAGCGCTATCGATGTGATCCGCCAAGCAATCGCTGACTCGTTCGCGAGGCGAGAGGTATCGCTGAACGTGCTGGTGGCTCCGAGCCCCAACGATATCGATCCGACAACGGGACAGGATCTGCGCCCCCGCGAGCGGACCAAGCTGCGGCTCTTGATCTCCTACGAAGGTCCATCATTCCAGATAAGCCGGTTCAATCTGTCCTACTCCGCTGGTGATCACCCCGAGTTGCCACCTCTGGATGAAGTGCTGGCATCTGCCGAAGCCAGCTTGACGCAGACCGACGCGGAGTACGTCGCGTGGCGTCCCGACATTGAGTCGATGACGTTTCGACCGGCGGATATGAGCGGCGACCGGGCGGAAACATTCACGGCCGGTGCCATCCAGATGGTCCTGGAAGGAGTGTTGAAGTATTTGACCGATCGCGAGTTCATGGCCGTTCAGGTTGTGCCCGCACAAGGTCAACTGGACCTCAACCAGGGACGCGACCTTCGGGAAGGGCGCACCGAGCTTGATCTGCTCATCATCACCGGTCTTGTCACGCAGGTTCGCACGCTCGCCGCCGGCGATCGGATTCCGCTGGAAGAGCGTGAGGACAACAAGCGCCACGCGTTCATCAGAGCGTCCTCGCCGTTCCAGCCGTATGAGGAAGGCGACGAGCCGCGACGTGACATTCTCAAGAAGGACCAACTCGACGACTTCCTCTTCCGCCTATCGCGGCACCCTGGTCGTCGCGTCGACGCCTCGCTGGCCCCTGCGACAGAGACGTTCGGTGTTTCGCTCGACTATCTCGTCAGCGAAAACAAAGAGATCCTCTTCTACTCGCAGATCTCCAACACGGGAACCGAACAAACCGACGAATGGCGGTACCGCTTTGGACTCTTTCACAACCAGCTTACGGGAAACGACGACCTGTTCAATTTCGAGTACATCACCGCGGGTTTCGACGAGTCGCACGCGGTGAGCGGCTCGTATGACGCTAGAGTGTTTGATTCGGACTACTGGCGATGGCGCGCCTATGCGTTGTGGAGCCAGTTCATTGCCTCCGAAGTCGGCTTCGCCGATGAGCGCTTCACTGGTGAGTCGTGGCAGGTCGGCGGTGAGCTGGTCTGGAACGTCTTCCAGGACCGGCAACTCTTCCTGGACCTCGTCGGCGGAGCTCGCTACGAGAACATCGAAGTCGACAACCAAATCGTCGGCCTTCGCGGCGAAGAAGATTTCTTTCTCCCGTACGCCGGCCTTCGGCTCCAGCGGCACACGGAGGAGGCACGAACAGATGTCTCGGCTACGATCGAGTGGAACGTCGCGAGTGTCACCGACGTTGACCGGCGTGCGATAAACCGCCTCGGACGTCTCTTTCCTGACGACGATTGGACGGTATTGCGGTGGGATGTTGCGCAGTCGTTCTATCTCGAGCCGCTATTCCGCGGTTTCGGGGCTGACTCGTCCCAGCCGCCATCGCTCACACACGAGATCGCCTTGCGGTTTCGTGGCCAGTATGCGTTCGAGAACCGTTTGATCCCACAGGAGGAGCAGGTTGCTGGCGGCCTGTACTCCGTTCGCGGCTATCCCGAGTCGGTGGTGGTCGGCGATACCGTGCTGCTTGGAACCGTCGAATACCGATTCCACGTCTCTCACGCGTTCGGCTTTGAGCCCAACCCGGGCCAGTTCCTCGGGAAACCATTCCGATGGCGGCCTCAGCATGCCTACGGACCTGCCGACTGGGATCTCATCCTCCGCGGTTTCTTGGATATCGGACATACCATCAACTCCGAGCCGTTTTCGTTCGAGAAAAACGAGACTTTGATCGGCACCGGTTTTGGTTTTGAGTTACAATACCAGTCGAACCTAAGCATTCGCGTGGACTGGGGCTTTGCCCTGGAGGACGTGCCTGGCCGGGTGGACTCAGGCTCGAGTGAAGTCCATTTCGCGGCCACGATCGTGTACTAGGCCGTGACCGCACGGGTGGCTGCGGGGTGACGTGCCTTGCGGTGACAGTTCGAATCGAGGAGAAGCCATGACAAAGTTGAGCTTTGACCTACGCAGCGGCCGTTGGATCGCCAGCCTCGCCATCGGTGCTTTGTGTGTTGCACTGACCGCGCCGAGCACGACCGCCGGTCCGGTCCAGTGCCAGGTACAGCACGGCGACATCGTGATTAGCCAGAACGGGAACTTCTGGTTGATTCAGGCCAGCAACCACGCCATTCTCCAATGCCAGTCCTTTGACATCGCGTCGTTCGAGACGGTTCAGTTCCTTCAACCGGGCTCTCTTGCGAGAGTCCTCATGCGAATCACCGACAATGATGTGACCAACATCGACGGCACGCTTCTGGCCAATGGATTTGTCTTCTTCGCCAATCCAGCCGGGATTATTTTTGGAAACAACGCCGTCGTGAATGTGGGCGGAATCTATGCAGCCGCGGGAAACATCACCAATAGCAACTTCATCAACGACATCAACACTTTCACCTTGAACGGCCCGGTCACGAACAACGGGCAAATTGTTGCGAATCATGCCGTCCATCTTCTCGGCCAAACGGTCGCCAATCACGGTACGATTATTGCCGGTAACGGCGGTGTGATCACTATGATCTCAGCTAGTGGCGTCACGCTCACGCCGGTTGGCGGAGGGGTCAGCGTTCAGCTCACCGGTGGCGGTGGCACTGTGGCCGGCACAACTGGCGTCACTAACACCGGCACCCTGAGTGTGACGAACGGCCAAGTCGTTCTTGGCGCGGGCGACCTGTGGGCCATGGCCATTAATAACTCCGGCACGATCGACGCATCTGGAAGTGAAGTCGTCTTTACGGCTGCTTCCGGTGATATCGAGCACACGGGCGCTATTGTCGCACATGAAGTCACTATGACAGTTGGCAATGCTTATGACATTCGGCTCGGGTCAAACGGCGTCGCTCCCACTGTCGACACGACGGGTGATCAGACCTACGACGGTTCTGTGATCCTCATTGATGATGTTGAGCTTATGGCGGGCGGATCGGCCACCATTCACTTCACCGACACGGTGGACGCCCTTACAGCAGGTGGCCAGAGTTTGAACGTAGAGGCCGGTACCATCGATTTCGATGGGAATG
Organism: Phycisphaerales bacterium; assembly: GCA_036475395.1. Taxonomy (GTDB): domain Bacteria; phylum Planctomycetota; class Phycisphaerae; order Phycisphaerales; family SM1A02; genus JADFNO01. The sequence goes on along the minus strand of JAZFYE010000126.1, from coordinate 32,914 downwards.
TTGGATCTATCACGGCGCTGAAGAGCCTGGAGGTCGTCGGCTACGCGAAAGTGGCCGGCGACGTCACGACCACCAATGGAATCCTCTTTGACGGCAACGTTGTTTTCGACGGGACCGGCGCCCAGACAGCCGACGCCGGCACTGGCGTTCTGGATATCAACGGGAACGTGACGAAGGCCACCAATGACCTGACGCTGAAGGGTACGACCATCGAGCTGGGCGGCGCGCTGACGCAGGCGACGACCGGTGATCTGAACCTGATGGGCAATGTTGTCTTTGATGGGTCCGGTGATCAAACCGCCTTGGCGGGCGGCATTCTGGACATCGACGGGAACGTGACCAAGGCCACCGATGACCTGACGCTGCAAGGTACGACCATCAAGCTGGGCGGCGCGCTGACGCAGGCGACGACCGGTGATCTGAACCTGATGGGCGAGGTTGTCCTTGATCGTACGGGCAATCAGAGCGTCGTCGCAGGCGACGTGCTGACGGCCGACGGCGATATGCACAAGACGGGCGCCGGTAACCTGACACTGGCCGGCAATGTCGGCATCGACCTGAACGGCGACGTGGACGTCGTCAACGGCAGCCTGACGATTCAGGATGACTTCTCCGTCGAGGGTGATCTGACGGCGAGCGACAACATCACCCTCATGGGAGACGGGATACTGGACGGCGCCGGTAATCAGCGCATCGATGCCGTGACCGGATCGCTATGGGCACAAGAAAGTCTGACGAAAACCATGGGCGGCAATCTGACGCTCGGCGGAGGCGCTGGCATCCGGCTCGATGGGGCGGTCGACGTGCGAGCGGGGGACCTGACCGTTGAAGATGATGTTCAAATCAACGGCGGCTTGATCACGACAAGCGGCGATCAGACTTATGAAGGCGAGGTTGACCTCGGTCACGATACGCTCTTTGAGGGAGACGACATCCTGTTCGAGGGCGCCATCCACGGCCACGCGTTCGATCTCTCCGTCGATGCCGACACGACCACGTTCCAGGACATCATTGAGGCTGTCGGCCACCTCTTTGTCGATGGTGTCACCTTCATCGGCGGCGATATCACGGTTCTTGACGGCATGGAGTTCGGCGACGCCGTGATCCTCATCGGTAATGCAGACCTCATCGATCTGGGAGTCGTCGGCATCATCTTCCGCAGCACGATCGACGGGCCATTCCTCCTGTTTATCAAGACTGGCGGAGATGCCCTGTTCCAGGGTGATATTGGCGTCAACGCGGCGCTGGCCGGGTTCGAGACAGACGTGGCCGGTTTCATGCTGTTTGACGACGCGGTTTTCGAGATCCATTCGACCGGCGACGTGATCTTCAACCAAGCGCTGAACTCGGTACCCGCGTTCGCTACCATCGGCTCGACCGGTCACCTGAGGATCTTCGCCGCGAACTTCACGATGGGTCAGAATCAAAAGCTGACCGTGCTCGGCGACCTGCTGATCGATTTGCTGGGCGGCACCGCAACCCTGGGTGACATCAATACCCTAGGTGATTTGATCGTGAACGCGGGTCAGATTTTCCTGCTCAGCCGCGAACCCGGTTTCGTCATCGATGCGTTCGGCAACATCATCTTCGATCTAGGCCTTGATTTTGTGGCCGGGGGCCGATTCTTCTTCAGCGTCAACCCGATTGTGCTGGGAGGCGGTATCGTCCTGTTTGCGAACCCCAACGGTGACGGCGACGCCCTGGGCACGTTACAAGGCTTCATCATGCGGGCCTTTGGGCAAGAGATTACCTCCGCCGATCTGATGCATTCCCATGGAGTCTTCTTCGATCTGACGGCGCAGGGGCCGACAAACGCCAACGTCGCCGTGACGATCGCAGGCGCCGTGGTGCGTGAGTCAGAGACCGAAAAGATTGAGCAGGGACTCACACTGGGCGCCACGGCTGTGGAGGAACTCCTGCGGAACCTTCGAATCAGGGCACGATCGCTCACCGCCCCGGAGGAACAGTCGCTCTCTGCCGGTAGAGCGTTGTTTGATGATTCGGGCGAAACCCGAGTCGATTTCCCGTCCGACATACACACAATACTTTTGGACAGAATGCATCCAACGCTGACGCAAGGCTCGCTCGACCGCTACAAGCAACTCGCACCGGTGGACGCGCCTAACGATGTTCGGGATCGACTTAAGGTCGCGTGGAACGACTATCAGGACACGGCAGACAGAGCCAAGGAGGCCACCACCCCTGAGGGGTTTGTAGTTTATCTCGTACGCGTCGCGAACCGAGTCGCCCTGGCGGACCTTCGTCTTCTGGATCAAGTGCTCCAAGAGCTGAGCATTGCAGGGCCGACGCGATACGAACTCAGCAGGCCGAGAGGCTTCATTTTGGATGATTTCAAGCCTCCCGTGACGCAGAGTTTTTTCCAGGACGTATTGGAAGCGGTCAGGACGATGCCTGAGCAAGGAGAGTAATCGTTCGCTGCGCGCCGCGCGCCGTAATCGTAGAATGACCAGAGGAGACCTGTGACAGGGCCGTGTCGTGCGACTGAGCGGCGGGGCGTTCAAGGGCGATGCCGCCGTTTCCCTAGCAGAACGCGAAGGGGCGGTTGACGCGACGACGTCGAACAGCCGCCAGTCGGCGACATCCCGGGCAAGAAGGAACATGGGTTCGTTTGATCTAGAAGCGCTGTTGACTCCCGTCGATCAAGACCATCCATGTGGGCGGAGCATGGTCTACGAAGCGGCGTATACCGAGATCGAGGGACTGGCCAAGGGAATGCCCGAACAGCAGATTGGCGAGACAATCAAGCCGGCGGAAAATCCGGACTGGCCGGCCGTGCTTGATCGTTGTACCGAGTTGCTGGGTCAGACGAAGGACCTTCGCCTTGGGACGTTGCTCTGCGTGGCGAAGTTGGTCACGGAAGGATGGGAGGGAGTTGCGGAAGGTCTCGCGCTTTTGCGTCGCACGCTCGAGCAGTACTGGGACCAAGTTCACCCCCAACTCGATCCGGACGACGGGAACGACCCGACTGAACGCCTCAACACGCTTGAGTCTTTGTATACCCCGCTGGGAGCCTACAGGGATCGAATCGAGTTCATTCGCAAGCTGTACGAATGTCCGCTAACCGATTCGCGGCAGCTGGGGCGGTTTTCGCTACGGGACATTGGGATCGCAGCCTCGGATGAGCGATTTCACGCGGATGTTTCCGCAGGTGAAGAGGTGCCAGAAATGGCCACGATCGACGGCGCCTTCGAGGACACGCCGCCGGAGAGGCTCACGGCGATGGAGCAGGCCGTGGTGACGGCGATGGGGGAGGCGGAACAGATCAACGGGATCCTCACGTCCAAGGTCGGTCCTGAGAGAGCGCCCGATGGCAAGCCACTGTTGGGTGCCCTGGGCGAGATCCTGACGGTCCTGCGTGCTCAGATGGCTCGCCGTGGCATCGGCGTCTCGACCGCCGAGGCGGCTTCAGCGACCGGCGCCGCCGGAGCGGCAAGCCCGAACTCCGGTGAGATTCGCTCGCGGGAGGATGTCCGCCTGGCACTTGACCGGCTTTGTCGGTATTATGCTAACCACGAGCCCTCGAGTCCGGTGCCCCTGCTGCTGGGTGGGGCCAAGCGGCTCGTGTCAGCGAGCTACGTTGAGATCGCTGAGTATCTGAGCCCCGAAGCGCTCAAGCATCTCAGCCATCTTTTCAGTGGGGGGGACGGCGGCTAGCGCCAAGCCCTTGGCCTCCGGCCCGGAGCGGGGACAGCTGCGTTGACTTTGTTTTCCGGAAGAAAGTAAGGAGAATTCGATGGCCAAGAAAAGTGCCCAGAAGTTCATCGGCCGCAACCGCGCTCCGCGAGTACAAATCGAGTACGACCTCGAGCTCTACGGGGCAGAGAAGATGATCAGCTTGCCGTTTGTGATGGGGGTCATGGCAGATCTGAGCGGCCAGCAAGAGACGGGCGATGACGTTGACGACAAACACAAGACGGCACGGGGAGCTATCCCCGATCGCAAGTTCCTCGAGATCGACGTCGACAACTTCGACGATCGCATGAAGGCGTTGAAACCCAAGGTGACCATGCGCGTCCCGAACACGCTGACCAACGAGGGGGAACTGAGCGTGGATATCACGTTCGAGAGCATGGACGACTTTTCTCCCGCCGCGGTGGCCCGTAACGTCGATGCGCTGAAGGAGTTGCTCGACGCCCGGACGCAGCTTTCGGAGTTTCTGACCAAAATGGACGGGAAGGCGAAGGCTGAGAAACTCATGGTGGATTTAATGAACAAGAAGGGTCTGCTGGAAGCTCTGGCCTCTGCGCCGACCGCGGCCGCAGGCGGCAACGGGGACGCAGTCGCTGGTGGAGAGTCGCAACCCGAGGAGTCGCAATCCGATGGCTGAAGCAAATGAACAGGCACAGTCGCAGGTCCAGGCCGTCGAGGAAGAAAATCCGGATGTCTTCATTGACATCATGAGCCGAGCTGTTCGCGCGAAAACCGACGCCGCGCAGGCTCAGGTCGAGTTCGCGGTGCGCGAATTCGCGAAGCACGTGCTCGCGGAATCCAAGGCCCTCGTTCCCGAGGACGCCGTCAAGACGATGGAGGCGTACGTCGCCGAGCTCGACGAGAGACTAACCGAACAGATCAATCAAATCATCCACCACCCCAACTTCCAACAAGTAGAGGGGTCGTGGCGAGGCCTTCATCATCTCGTCAACAACACCGAGACGGACGAGATGCTCAAGATCCGCGTGCTCAACGTCTCCAAGAAGGAGCTTTCCAAGACTTTGAGGAAGTTCAAGGGGACGTTGTGGGACCAGAGCCCAATGTTCAAGGCCATCTACGAGCACGAGTTCGGAATGCCCGGCGGCGAGCCGTATGGATGCCTTATTGGCGACTACGATTTTGATAATTCGCCGCCGGATGTCGAATTGCTCGGGGAGATGGCACAGATCGCGGCCGCCGCTCATGCACCGTTTTTCGCGGCCGCCGCGCCGTCCTTGGCGAATATGGAGTCGTGGCAGCAGCTCGGCGACCCACGGGACATCACGAAGATCTTCCAAACCGCCGATTACGCCGCGTGGCGGTCGCTTCGTGAGGCGGACGATGCCAAATACATCGGACTCACAATGCCTCGCTTCCTGTCGCGACTGCCCTACGGCGCAAAGACCAACCCCGTCGAGGAGTTTGCATTCGAGGAGACCACGGACGGATCCGATCACGGCAAATACACTTGGTCAAATGCCTCCTACGCGATGGGGGTGAACATCAATAAGGCATTCAAGCTGTACGGTTGGTGCACTCGGATCCGCGGGGTGGAGAGCGGCGGGATGGTCGAAGGCTTGCCCTGCCACACCTTCCCGACTGATGACGGCGGTGTCGACATGAAATGCCCGACTGAGATCGCCATCACTGACCGTCGCGAGGCTGAACTCGCCAAGAACGGGCTCATCCCGCTCTCGCACTGGAAGAACACCGACTACTCGGTCTTCATCGGAGCGCAATCGCTTCACAAGCCGGCCGAGTACGACGACCCGGATGCGACGGCAAACGCGAACCTTGGCGCGCGACTACCTTATATGTTCGCGGCCTCTCGATTTGGGCACTTCCTTAAGTGCATCGTTCGTGACAAGATCGGTTCGTTCAAGGAGCGCTCCGACATGGAGAAGTGGCTCAACAGGTGGGTCCAAAACTATGTTGAGCCGAACCCGGAGACGGCATCGGAGGAGGACAAGGCGCGGAAGCCGCTCGCCGCCGCTGAAGTCCAGGTGCTCGAAGTCGAGGGGAACCCCGGCTACTACACCGCTAAGATTTTCCTGAGACCGCATTATCAGCTTGAGGGTCTGACGGTCTCACTGCGACTGGTTTCGAAACTACCCTCTGTCAAAGGTGCGTAGTGCTAGAGCACTGCGATCTCAGGCAGGGAGACTTGGGTTTGTGAGTTGGTTCCGTTCTGAATTCAAATAGGTACAAAGACGAAAGGAGTCTTGGATGGCCACTGATATGTTCTTGAGCATCGAGGGAATAGATGGTGAGAGCACGGACGACGGACACACGGACTGGATCGAGATCGTGGCGTTCAACCATGGCGTCTCGCAGCCGGTGTCGGGTGCGAGTGGGACGGGCGGTCGCACAGGCGGTCGCGCCGACTTCATGCCTTTCAGCGTCACGAAGACCATCGATAAGGCCACCGCGGATCTGCACATTTATTGCGCTAATGGCAAGCACATTCCGACGGTCGAGGCGGAGTTCTGTCTGGCCACCGAAGACAAGCACTGCTTCATGAAGTACACCTTGACCGATGTGATTGTGAGCGCCGTCTCACCGAGCGGCTCCCAGGGGGGCGATCGCCCGATGGAGGAAGTCAGCTTCGCCTACGGAAAGATCAAATGGGAGTACACTCCGATCGATCAGGCCGGCGCGGCCGGAGCCACCGTGGATCGGACGTGGAACCTGGAGACGAACAAGCAAGACTGATCCAGAGATGGTTGCGGTCGTTGGCATGCGATGCACAGTGTCGATGCGATGCTCGACAGACAGGCGTGTATCGGCGCTGTGGCATGTGATGAAGGAAGGTGATCTCAATGCTGGCCGAGCAGAGCCTGAAGGAAGGCGATCTCTCAGAGGCTTTGTCCGAACTTCAAGAGGCGGTTCGGGACGATCCTTCTGACGGGGAGCGTCGGGTCTTTCTGTTCCAATTGCTCTGCGTCCTCGGCCAATGGGATCGTGCGCTGACACAGCTGAATGTTGCAGCTGACTTGGACTCGGCCAACCTGCTCATGGCCGCGGTATATCGGCCCGCCCTGCAAAGTGAGGCATTTCGCGAGCAGGTCTTCTTAGGTCAGCGAACGCCGATCGTGTTCGGGGAACCGCCGCCGTGGATTGGCTGGCTTATCAGCGCCAACCAGCTTTCTGCTGAGGGTCGCTATGACCAAGCCCAAGCTTTGTTTGAACAGGCGTTCGACGCAGCTGAACCGGCTTCCGGGTCGATCGACGGTCAGCCATTCGAGTGGATCGGTGATGCCGACAGCCGTCTCGGCCCCATCCTCGAAGCGATTGTGGAGGGCCGATACTTCTGGATACCGTTTTCGGCTATCCGCCAGATCGTGATCGAACCTCCAACGGAGCTGCGGGACGTGGTATGGGTACGGGCGTACTTCAAGTGGGCCAACGGCGGTGAGTCGGCCGGTTTGGTGCCGTCGCGTTACCCTCACTCGAGCGAGGCCGACGACAGCCGAGTTGCCATGGCGCGCACGACGGTCTGGGAGGAGCGGGCGAGCGGCTTCTATGTCGGCGTCGGTCAGCGAATGTTGGTTTCGAATGCGAACGAGTTTCCATTGCTTGAGATTCGTCACATCGTTATGGAAAACGGAACCGAATCCAGGGCGGAAACGGCAGACAACCATGGCTGAGCGATCCGCGTCGACCGAGCGACGGCTGCCGTCGCTGCTCGATCGCATCACGAACAGAAAAAGAGATGAAGCGGGTGGGCGCCGCCTACCCTGGCTTCAACGATATCGAGATTCCGTTCTCGCCGATATTGAAGCGCTCCTCAATACCTCCTGCCGATCCTCGACGTTGGAGTGGGACGAGTTTCCTGAAATCACGCGATCCGTGCTGAACTTTGGTATTACACCGATTTCCGGTCTCACCGAAACGCAACTCGCTGAGGGCGAACTCGAGCGCAGCATCGCAACGAGCATCCAGCGCTTCGAACCGCGGATCACCGCGGGGTCGCTCATCGTTCGGAAGATTGATTCGACGCACAATGCGGTTTCCTTCGAGATCCGTGGACAGTTGTGGGGGCCACAGTCGCCCGAAGAAATCTATATCAGGACACAGGTCGATCTCGAGTCTGGTCGATGCGACATTCAAGATCGAAGCCGTGGCTGAGGGGGCACGCCATTATCATCACCGGCTCAGCGCCTACTACGAGCGCGAGCTGGAGCACCTCCGGTATGTCGCCGGCGAGTTCGCGCGTGAGCATCCGGATATCGCGCGCGGACTGAGCCTCGATCCCTCTGGCACCGAGGTGTGCCCAGATCCGTTTGTGGAACGGTTGCTCGAAGGCTGTGCGTTCTTGACGGCGCGGGTGCAATTGAAGCTTGATGCCGGGTTCCCTCGGCTAACCCAAAGCATCTTCGAAACGGTCTATCCGCACTACTTGAGTCAGACGCCGTCAATGGCGATGCTGCAGTTCGAGCCGGACAGGACTCAGGGATCGCTCCAGGAGGGATACCTGATACCCAGCGGGAGCACGCTTCGAAGTGGCCTTGCCGAAAAGCAGCAGACGCGCTGCATCTATACCACCGGGCATGACGTCGTTCTTTGGCCGATCACCCTGACAGAGGCGCGATATCACTCACGAGACATCGGAGAGCTTCGGTTGCCGGACGATCGCGGGGCCCGAGCGGTCATTCGCATGAGATTAACTTGTGCGGAAGGGTTCCAATTCTCGGATCTGCCGCTCGATCGCTTGGTCGTTCATATCCGCGGACCGCGAAGTCAGGCGATGCGTATCTACGAGCAGTTCTTCACACACGTGATCGGGGTGGTGGTACACGCGGTGAGCCGCCCACCGTCCTTTGCCGAGCAGCTCGCCGCATCGGTCGTGTGCCACGTTGGGTTCGACGACGATCAGGCCATGCTTCCCTACGGCCCGCGATCGTTCCAGGGATACCGCCTACTTCAGGAATTCTTTGCCTTCCCGCAGCGGTTTATGTTTGTCGAGATCGCGGGATTGCTGGAGGGCCTCGCCCGGTGCAATGGCAACGCGGTGGATATTTCGGTGCTACTGGATGAGGTGGAGCCCGAACTTGATGTCGCGATCACCGATCGGAACTTTGCCTTGTTCTGCACACCTGCAATCAACCTGTTCCGGAAGCGTCTCGATCGGATCCATCTCTCTGATCGATTTTCAGAGTTCAATGTGGTGGCCGATCGGACAGCGCCCCTTGACTACGAGATCTATCAGATTCTGAACGTCACCGGCTATGGAGGACGGGATCACTCGACAGAGCAGGTCTTCGAATCGTTCTATGCGGCGCACGATCAAACACGCGAAGGGGCTGGCCGGTACTACAGTGTGCAGCGGGTTCCCCGGACGCTCTCAGAACGCGAGCGCCTGGGCTATCGACGAACCACTTCCTACGCGGGCAGTGAAATGTATATCTCTCTTGTGGACAGCGCGGAAGCTCCGTACCGCGCCGATCTGAAACAGCTGGGAGTAGAGGCACGGTGTACCAATCGTGATCTTCCGTTACACATGCCGCTGGGAGATGGTGCGACTGACTTCACGCTCGATACCGGAGCGCCGATGCAGGCGGTGCGATGCCTGGGGCGCCCAACGCCGCCACGAGCGTCGTGGGCGGAGGGGGAGTTCGCGTGGCGATTGGTCAGCCACCTCTCGCTGAATTATCTGTCAATCCTCGATACGGATCATCATGAGGCTGCCGAATCGTTGCGCGAGCTCCTGGCTCTGTATGGCGATGCGGGCGAGTTAGCAATCCGGAAACAGATTGACGGCATCCTAGCTGTTCACAGTCGCTCGATTGTTAGGCGGATTGGAGTCGGCGGACCGACGTCCTTCGCTAGAGGTCTTGAGATCACGGTAACCATGGACGACGCGACCTTCGATGAGAACGGATTGTTTCTACTCGGTGCAGTGCTTGATCGTTTCTTTGCCAAGTACGTAACGACGAACGTCTTTACGGAAACGGTCATCTGTACTGAACGGCGTGGAGAGGTAAAGCGATGGCCCACGAGAGCAGGTCTGCGGCCGATCAGCTGATCGACCGTCTGCTTCAAGACTGTTATTCGTTCGACGTCTTCCAGGCGCTTCGAAGACTGGAATGTGCGCACCCAACCGCCCCGCGCATTGGCTGCTCTCAACGCCCCGAACAAGACCCGGCTCGCTTCGGCCAGGAACCGTCCCTCGCATTCGCGCCATCAACAATCGCTCGGTGCTCACTTGGATCACCCGGCCGCGTGCTTCGGGTCCTCGTGCGGTTCACGGGGCTGCTTGGACCGAACGGTCCAATGCCTCATCACGTCACCGCGTACATTCGGGATCGACAGCTCAACCATAAGGACTCCGCCCCAGCAGAGTTCCTGGACATCTTTCATCACCGGATAATCTCGTTGTTCTACCGTGCGTGGGCGAGCTGCCAACAGACCGTACAACGTGATCGGCCAGGGGAGGATCGAATCGCAACATATGTTGCCTGCCTTGTCGGGGTCGGCATGCAGTCGCTGCAGCACCGTGACGCCGTTCAGGACGACGCGAAGCTCTACTACTCTGGACGGCTGGCATGCTTGTCCAAGAACGCAGAGGGTCTGGAGGCGATCATTTCCGATTTCTTCGGCGTCCCCGCGCGCATCGATCAGTTTGTTGGTCGATGGATCGATCTTCCGGACGATGCCCGGTGTTCGCTGGGTCAGGCACCGACCACAGGTGTCATGGGCAGGACTCTGGTCATCGGAACTCGGTTTTGGTCTTGCCAGCAAAAGTTTCGTATTGTCATTGGTCCGCTGACGTTCCAGAATCTGTGCAGGTTCCTTCCGACGCAGCGAGCATTTTGTCGCGTTCTTGCTTGGGTGCGCAGCTACCTGGGTGACCAGCTTGACTGGGATGTGCAATTGGTACTCAAGGCGAAGGAAGTGCCGCGCCTTCAACTCGGCATGTTGGGACAGCTAGGTTGGACAACGTGGCTAAGGACCAAAGAGAGTTGCCGAGACCGCGACGACGTTGTTCTTCGGCCGCTTGCGGCATAGCAATAGACGCTGGTTTGGCGTCGTACTGAGAGGCCCACTATGGCAGAAATCCCCCGGGCATCCCTCTTTGGTAAACTCAACAGCCTCGCCTACAAATCCGTCGAAGCGGCGACGGTGTTCTGCAAGATGCGTGGCAACCCGTATGTTGAGTTATCACACTGGATTCATCAGCTGTTGCAGACGCAGAACACCGACTGGCATCGGATTGTTGATCACTTCGATATCGATCCGTCGCGACTGGCAACAGACCTGACCGCGTCGCTTGACGCATTGCCACGCGGCGCGACGTCGATTTCGGATTTTTCCCCGCACCTTGAGGAAGCGGTACGCGAGGGATGGACGTACAGCACCCTCATGTTTGGCGATTCGGTTGTTCGCACGGGGTATGTTCTGGTCGGGATTCTCAAGACGCCGGGACTCCGTAGCGTGCTGTTGGCGATCTCCAACGAGTTCGCCCGCGTAAAGGCTGAGGAGCTCAGCGATTCGTTTGACAAGATCGTCGGTGGGTCCGTCGAGGACACGCTGGTCGCTTCCGATGGCTCGGCGGTGGGAGGCGGCGTGTCGCCAGGGGAAGCGAGCGGAGCGGTCCCACCTGCCCAGATGGGAAAGCAGGAGGCGCTGGCGAGATTCTCCGTTGACCTTACCGAGAAGGCTCGCAACGGGGAGATTGACCCGATTGTCGGACGGGACGGGGAGATTCGGCAGATCGTCGACATCGTGATGCGTCGGCGACAGAACAACCCGATCCTGACCGGGGAGGCGGGCGTGGGCAAGACAGCGGTAGTCGAGGGCTTCGCGCTTCGCATCGCGGCGGGCGACGTTCCACCGGCCCTGCGAGATGTCTCCCTGCGGGCTCTGGACCTTGGACTCCTCCAAGCTGGAGCGAGCATGAAGGGCGAGTTCGAGAACCGCCTGAAGCAGGTCATAGAGGAAGTCCACGCCTCGCCCAAGCCCATCATTCTGTTTATTGACGAGGCGCACACCCTCATCGGGGCCGGTGGTGCAGCCGGACAGGGTGACGCCGCCAATTTGCTCAAGCCTGCGCTCGCCCGCGGGACCTTGCGGACGGTGGCCGCCACAACGTGGGGTGAGTACAAGAAGTACATCGAGAAAGATCCTGCGCTCACCAGGCGATTTCAGGTTGTCAAGGTGGATGAGCCGTCCGAGGAAAAGGCGGTAGGGATGATGCGGGGACTCGCTTCAACCCTGGAGAAGCACCACGAGGTTCAGATTCTTGACGAGGCGTTGGTGGCGGCGGTGCGGCTTTCCCATCGGTACATCGCTGACCGCCAACTGCCAGACAAAGCGGTCAGCGTACTGGATACGACCTGCGCGCGGGTGGGGATCTCACAGCACGCGACACCTGCCAAGGTTGACGATTGTCGGCGATGCATCGCAGCGCTGGAGACCGAGTTGGAAATCATCGATCGGGAGGTGCGGGTCGGCTTGGATCACGAGGCGCGTCGGACCGAGATCGCCGAACGACTCGAAAGTGAACGAAATCGCGTGTCTGAATTGGAAGAGCGCTGGAGGACCGAACGGGAGCTCGTGAGCAAGATCCTTGATATTCGCGGCAAGCTGCGCCAAGAGCCCCCCGGTACGATTGAGAGCGAAGCCGATGACGCAGAGCAACAAGAAATGGGCAGCGAAGGCGGATCGGGGATTCCGCCGGTCGATTCGAGCGACGGTGTCGCCAGCGCGGTGGCCGACCCAACTTCGGTCACTGTGGCCGCCACGGCGCCGATTGGGGACGGCGGCAATAATGAGCCGCTCACTGCAGAGCAACGCCAAGCACTACTGGACGAGTTGCGGGGGCTTCAGGCGCAGCTGGAAGAGTTCCAGGGCGAGGATCCACTGATCCTTCCCAGCGTTGACGAGCAAGCCATCGCTTCAGTTGTCGCCGACTGGACAGGCATCCCCGTCGGTCGAATGGTCAAGAACGAGATCGAAGCGGTGCTCAACCTGGCGGATACCATGGAGCAGCGTGTGATTGGCCAGCGGCACGCGCTTGAGGCACTCGCAAAGCGCATCCAGACTTCACGGGCCCGTCTGGACAATCCCGCTCGGCCGGTCGGCGTGTTCCTTCTGGTGGGCCCGTCCGGCGTCGGCAAGACCGAATCCGCCCTGGCCCTCGCTGAAGTGCTCTACGGCGGTGAGCAGAACGTCATCACCATCAACATGAGCGAGTTTCAGGAAGCGCACACGGTCTCGACCCTCAAGGGCGCTCCGCCCGGTTACGTCGGCTATGGCGAGGGCGGCGTTCTGACCGAGGCCGTGCGTCGGCGACCCTACAGCATCGTCTTGCTCGATGAGGTCGAAAAAGCCCACCCCGATGTGCATGAGATCTTCTACCAAGTTTTCGACAAGGGGAGGATGGAAGACGGTGAGGGCCGGCTGATCGACTTCAAGAACACGATCATCCTGCTGACCAGCAATGTCGGCTCTGATCTCATCATGAACATGTGCAAGGATCCCGAGCTGATGCCCGATCCGCAAGGCATCGCCAAAGCCTTGCGCGAGCCGCTGCGCAAGGTCTTCCCCGCGGCCCTCCTGGGCAGGCTCGTGGTGGTTCCCTACTTTCCGCTCGGCGACGAGATGATCCAGTTGATCATCCGTCTCCAGTTGAAACGGATCGAGAACCGTCTGCAAGAGCAGCACCAGGTTCCCTTCATGTACGATGACGCGGTGATCGATCTGATCGCGGACCGATGCACCGAGGTGGAGAGCGGCGCTCGCATGGTGGACGCGATCCTTACCCACACGTTGCTGCCGGAGATCAGCCACGAATTCCTGACGCGCATGATGGAAGGTGAGCAGATCGACCGCGTTCAGGTGAGCGCGGCGGACGGCCAGTTTGCGTATGCGTTCGACTGATCGGTCTTGTCCGGCGAGCGTAAGTACTGGTCGAAGTGTACTGTTCTTCTCTTTTGTCATTTTCTAGAGAGACCAGGACGCCGAACATTCCTTCAACGATAAACAGTGTAGAAGTGAAGTTTGCCAGCGGTGTCAGTCAACAAGTCGGCCAGCACATGATCGACGGCCTATTCCCATCGGCGTTAGAATTACGGCCCGCACCTCAAGCCCACATTTCTCAGAGAACATCAGCGTTCATGAACAACCGATCATGGCGTTCACCGGTGTAGATTGCGGCGAATCTGCACCGCCAAGCACCGAGTAAGCGCCGACCCCAATGGGTGAAGTACGCTAAGGACGCGTTACGGGTAGGTTTTGACCGCGCCATCAAGCTGGAATTCCACGGCGCAAAGGTCAACTCGGACGCCGGCTTATTCCCCTACCGTGACCTCGATGAGACGGCGCAGCTGACCGACCCCGGCGCACCCGAGTTGTTCGACTTCCGGCACAATCAAAGAGTCCTGACCCCTTTTCTGCCCCTGTCAGATCATTCCGCGCGATTTGCATGAGTGCACAGCGGCCCAGCGGGTGCCAGACCAATGAATTGAGGCTGCCCCCCGTTCGGAGGAGAAACACTGGTTGCTTTTCCGCCCCAAACGAGTAGCCTAACGCCGGTACCGCGGGTGAGAATTCCTATCATTCAAGCGCCGAGTAGGCATGTTGGAAGCTCTGGCTGCCTGAGACGATGGGAGCACTCATGATATTGCGGCCACGACCGTTACCGTTGACAGAGTTCCGCTGGGTCCGTAATCCCAGCAGTCGTGTATGGAAGTGTGTAGATTCCCAACTCTTCCAAATCCGGTGTCGACCTGACTATTCTTAAGGAGACGGCCATGAGTAGAGTCCCGCCCCCCCGCTTTAGTATGGCACAAATGGCAAAACTCGCCGCTCGCGACAGCCAGCAGTTGGGCGAACCGACCAGATGGAGGATGGCAAAAGAAAATGATCGTGTCGGTACTGACAACGTTGGGATCAACGTGATCCACACCTGGGACTGGCTAGATTCGAGAAGACGGGGCTGCGACATCCAAGAGCTGGTGAAGACATTTTATCGTGACGGATGTTTTCGCCAGCTGGCAACGAACGACCAACGAGGTTGGCTCCGCGACACGAACCAGGTGCCAGACGAGCACGGAATGCCAAAGAAGGCAATCAACGCCGAAGGGCACATCATAACCAAACAGCTTTTTACCTACCGCAACAAGGAGGTCCCCCAAGCAGTTGTGTCGAATTCCGGTTATGAGATCATCCGACGGATTCTTAGGATCGCTCCGACCATTTTTGCGTTCAGGATATCGATTCGGGGCGCCACAGTAGATATCAAAGAATTCCATGCCGGTCCCGGACTCGGCACTGCGTCCTACGAAACCCGAATCGTTCTCCCACCACCTTCGGGATCGAAACCCCGGTGGAGATAGCCAAGAAAGGGGAATATGGGGAGATTGGACAGCAGGAAGATCGCGAGTAGGAATCAGAAGCGGGGATTCGACCTAAGGTTCGCCGTATGGGTGCGATGACGAACTGCCAACCGGCACCATTCCGCGCCCGCCCCACGACCGACGCACGCTCCGGCGTCAGACAGGCAGCAAGATCGCGGTCGAAAACCGCGATCCCATCTCAAAACTAGATGACGAAGGGGTGAAACGAGGGTGGACAAAGTCGCAAGAAGGGCGGTCGCATGGTTGCATCAGGCGTGACGGGGGATCAGAATTCCTATCAGTTATCAGTTCGCCAGCGAGATGGTTACTATCATTCCAATGATATCGATAATGGTCGGGGAGGAACTACAATATGACAATCGACAGTGACTTGAAGGAAGCGCACGGTTCCCTGATGAGGTGCAGACAAGAAGTGGGAAATGCCTTTGGATTGCTAAAGTATATCAGCGGGTATGCAAGGGCCTACGTCGGGAGCCATCCCGATGATCTAAAGAATGAGAAGCACGCCGAGAAACAGGCACTCGGTCTAAAGAAGTGGGCCGCAGACGTGGATATCCAATTGCAAGCGAAGACGTTCGAGCTGGAAACGTTGACGCAAGCGCTCAACCACTTCGGAGGGCACGGGCACATGTGTATTCGGACGAACACCAACCCGGACGTCAAAGTAAAGTGGGAATCGAAAAGAGGAATGCAGCACATATTCATCGAGAACAAGGCGACGGGCCAGGCAGCTTGGGGGGCCGTGACCGATATGATCAAGGCCGGATTGCAACAGCATTGTAGTCGGAGCAAGACCACAGATGCTTATCGTTTCGAGGTCCGCGTGAAAGTCCTCAATTCCGAGAATCCGTGGCCCTACAATGCGAAACCACAACAGAGGCCGAACCTTTCGGCCCTCGCTCAGAAAGCGAAGAGTCTGTTCCACTACCCTGGTCAGAGTGAGCGGCCACTGTTCGACTATATGCCATGCAAGGTGATCGTTACGTCAAAGATGTGGGGGCAAATCGAATTGCCAGTACCCTTCTTCTTCTAATGATCTACAGCGCGAACTGTTCATGGCTGGCAAGAAAAGGGGAGGGGAATCTTTTTCTGGGCCCGCCTGTCACCGTCGATTCCGGTCAGCAGCAAGCGACTGGAACTTGGGTTTCCGGGGGGGGGCGGTTACACTCGTGCTCGGAAAGCTCGGCGGTGGAGTCGAGCGAAGGTCAAATGGGAAGTGTCGGTCAAGAAGAAGCTAGGTCAGAACTGGACCGTGTCGGGCCACGATGACCATGTTCACTTTTGCGTCAATTGACGCAGCACCATGCGGTGAGTCGGACGGTATCACCCCCAGGGGCCGGCCAGCGGTGCCGGTGGATCCGCCACGGACTGGAACCGCATCACGCGAACTGCATTTCGGTTGCGATAGCTCATCACGGGCATGACACCGCGTTTCAGGATCGCCTCGGCGCCGCTCTCACTGAGGCAGACCTCTGCACACGGCTTCATGGTCGATTCGTCCGCGTTGTTCTTGTAGGTGTGTACGGGAAGATCATCGATAACCAGGTGGTCGCCCAGTCGCATGGACCAACCTTGTTCCTGGAACGACATCGCGATCAGCATCGCGCAGGCAAACGCCGGGTTGCCCCAGAGATACGCCTCGTGTTCACGCCGGTGCGAGAGTTCCTCGAATTCGAACCGCTCGATCGGGTCGGTCTGGCGGCCGTACGGCAGGCGAAGCATCACGCGCGGCAGCGCCAGTCCGATCCAGGACGCCCCGGAGCTGGTGCGCAGTGCCTGCCAGCGCTTTTCGGTGGCGGGATCGTCGAGCCGCCAGTCGTGTGGGTCCGGGGTCTCGACCAGGCTACGGCAACCCAAGACACCCGGCTCGGCCTTCGCGAGAAACGGCCCACCGGCTTGTGAAGCGATGGCGCCGAGCGCCGCCAATAGCGCCACGTCATGCCGTTGGGTCCCAAACGTGAAGTTGCCCACCAGAAGTGACCACGGCTGACCCCCCGGCGTCTGCACGCTCTGTTCGCCTAATAGCTGGTGGGCTTTGGAGGCCTCCAGATCACTACCCACCGCGCTGATGTCCGCTGCCAATTCATCCCTGGTCGCGTCAAGCAAGTAGATTCCTAGTTCCTGGCCTGTTTCAAGCCTGCTTATGAGCCAGTGCACGGCGCGCCATGCCGACTCCAGCGCCTGGAAGGCCGGGTCGTGCAGGACGTCGCACATCAGCTCTGCGGTCATGACGTCGATCGACGCCACAAACTGCCGTTGTTGTGGATCGGTTTCCGGTAGAACGTGCGGCGCGACAATGTGCCGGATGAACCGCATCACGTCGCCTTGCGCTCCGGCCGGCTGCGCTGCGGGGTGGGCACTGGTTCCCGGCCGCGCCTGCGACGCCACCGGCTTGCCTCCCAACAGCCGCTCAAACTCCGATTCGACGCCGTCGGCCGCAGCCTCCGCCTCCGAACCACCGGAACCTGCACTCGGTTGAGTCGACGCCGTCTGGGTTCCCGCTGGACGTTTGAGTTCCTCCGCCGCCTCGGCAAAGGTCGCAGGATCCAGCAGGCGCGTTCTCAACTGCCGCAGGGCCAGAAACACTTCCAGTTTTCCATACAGCTGATCTGGGTGAAAATCGTCGAGCTGCCTGAACTGGACGGTCATGTCTGGTCCGGATGCACCGCCAAGCCGCAGATGCAGCTGCGGCGCAACGCGATACATCACGTCCTGAAAGTTGTCAACGTCCACGCGCATGATGGGCCGATCGCCCAGAGGGGCCGCGTCGTCAGGCCGTCCGCGGTGGCCTCGCCCGCCGAAGTCACCCATGATCAGGATGCGCATCGGCCACTTGTCGCGGCTCGCAGCGGCCGGCCGCGCCTGGGCCTGGCTGAATTGAAACTCGAATTCCATCCGTCCCGGCATGGTGCCACCCATGATCGAATCCGACACTATGCCGGTTCATCCCGCCAAAGTTTCATCTTGCCATGATTTGGTTCATACCTCTATGGTAGCCTGATCTGTAACCGGTGACCGTCTGCAGCAGCATTTCTGCTGGCGGTCAGATGCAGGCACGGGCTGGTGAACTGTCGCCCACGGAACCGGGTTGTCACGATGAGCGACCTGGCAGGCCACAAGAGACTTATTGCTCAGGCCGTTAAAGAACTGGCCACGTCCTGTTCGAGCCATCCGCTAGTGCGTGGCCTGAGTTCGGCCACATTGCCGGTAGCTGTTGTGGCCACAGATATCCGGGACATTTTCAATCTTGGGCACTGGTTGGACTATGGGCAAAAACACCACTTCATGAGGCGATTTGACAGCCAGAGTCCGCTCGAAGCCTATCAGGAAAGCGTGCAATGGATCCGCTCCAATGCCCTCAGCGCTGCGGGCAAACTTGCGGACCGGATCAGGCTGTACTTCCCCAAGGACGAGCTTCCCGCTGTCTCGCCTTACGTCTCCACAAGGTTGAAATGCAACGTTCCCGCGATGTCCGGCGGCTGTGAATACGACCGGCGTGGTTACCGCGTGTTCGGCGGCGACCTCGGCCATTCCCTTGATGAGCCGCCCCAGAGTTCGTCCAGCTCAGAAAACACAAAACCACGAGTCCTAACCCCTTTTCTTTTCGATTTGCTTCAGGCGGCATCGGCCAGATGAGCGTTTGCAGATGCGGGTTACAACTGACTCAGCTTTTGAACGACGGGAGAATCCTTCAGAACGCTTTTGAGCAGGTCTACGAGATTAGTCTTGCCTTTCAGATCGCTGAGCTTTGGTGAAGACTGGCGAGCCGCTAAGCCGAGAATGTAATGCTCGGCAACTTCTTTGCCTTCGGATGCATGATTCTTCTGAAGAGACTCAAACACCTTTCTTACGGAATTCGAATTTCGTAAGAACATCAAGTCATGTGCTAAGTCATCTTCATCCAAGCCGGCAAAAAACCCACTTTCATCAAACGTCCCGATATAGTCTTCGATGTGAAATGTGGAACTAAACTCGGCTCTAAACTGAAAAGGTTTACCGTTCTCTTGCAACCAACCTGTTGGCAAAATAATGTCCCAGGTATCCTCGTCTTTCTGTTTCATTGTAAACTTCTGAACTTTACCCTTGTCTGTCCCCTCCGGAACCTTGTATTCATTTCGCGGCATTAGCCTGAGCAACTGCTCGGATAACCACTTGGGAAGCTTCACGTTCTTCCCTCCATGTTCCGAGAGGCTCCCGTTCATTTCATCGTAATAGTTGAATTCGTATCTGTCTTCGATAACGTATGTCTCTTTCTTATCTTTTTTGGAATACGTCAAATCGAAATGCCCAAGAGACCGGGTCAAGTCATCGAGCCCCTTCCAGTCATACGGTTTAATCCGAAACTTCTTGCCCTTCGGATAGCGAGTCGGGTACTTGTTCTGAACCGCAAACACTTGGCTCGTTCGCCAGTTTTTGCGAATCGCGTTCTGCCACTCGAATGGAACCGTCTTGAATTCCTTAAACTCTTCACCGTCTCCGGTGAGATAATGGGCGAGGAACCTCCAGAACCATTCGTGACTGATTTCACCCCATTGATCGAAGAGTTTCGCCAAGGTCCAGATTGCGAGAGGCTCTTCAACGGTCCACTCTTTAACGCCTTCCCAAAATTCATTCGCTTCTTCTTTAACACCCTCCAAAAACTCATTCAATTCTTCTTTAACGTCTCCCCAAAATTCATTGTGCGATTCATCAGGCTGTGATCGTCCAGCAGCCCTGCCTGTTGGGCCAGGTGGAAGAGATCGCGCACGCACCAGGGTTTGTTTGTCAGGGGTGACGCTGTTGCTGCGCGAAATACAAAGGGGGCCCGGTACTCTGCATCCCATTTTGGTTCTCCCAGAAGGCTCTGCGGATTCCTCTATGCCCTACCAGGGATTCAATCCAAGGAGGGCATTCGACAATATGATTTGAACTCTGGCACTCCGTCAGATTACACTAGCGGATTGTATAACGGAAGCTGTTTCCGCAATCAAATTGATAAGCGAGGTCGACGAACCTGCTTCATCGGACCGAAGTCGAAGCCTGCCAGTTGCCATCGAACCGTAGCGGTAGACGACCGGTCACACCGAGTCCCGAACTACGTTGGCTTAATCGGACGCTGCGGGCGGCAAGCATGCAGGTGACGCCAGTTCACGAGTCCCAGATCGCGCTGCGGCACCGTTTTTCGGCACGATCTGGGCGTGCTCGGAAACGTGTCTCACGAGGGTTCAATTATCTGATATTCCCCATTTGGGTTGAGCCAGATACCTGTCCAGGTGCGCATCGGTGACTATTGTAACATCGCGGCCCCCGGAAACCCAAGTTCCAGTCGCTTGATTCTGGCCGGAATCGACGGTGACGGGCCGAGTCCTGCCCCAAGACGCGGCCTGGAGGCGCTGTCGAGCCATCGGCCAGCAGTACACAGGACCGTTGTCCCCAGAGCGAGCCAAAGGCCGCCAGCGAACCCATTTTGCCCGGTGCAGCGACGAGAGGATCCTGTACAATAATCGGGCTCTGGGAAGACAAGAATCCCAATGGAAGGCAGCAGGGAAGAACGCCAAATCGCCAGTGGCTGTCTTGATAGGCGCCGGCGCCGCACAGACCCAAGGCCGGGTGTGCGAGCCCCCCGCCGGTCAGGCTCCGTTGTCCGGGGCACGTTGGTAGGCGGTTGGCATCACCATTCGGGTTGAGGCTGCCGCCCCCACGGCCAGCAGCTCTCGATGACCTGTAGGTAGAGGACGTATCAGCCCATGCCTCAATACACACAACAATACAGAAAAGTGGCCGTCAGCAGCCCGCTCGGCGACGACGTTCTTTTGCTCAGGAGCATGAACGGCACAGAGCGGCTCAGCCGACTGTTTCACTACAACCTCACGCTGGTCAGCGAAGAGCAGAGTATCAACTTTGCTGACATCGTGGGGCAGAACATGACCGTTCAGCTCGAGTTGCCGGACGACAGAACGCGCTACTTCAACGGCTACGTCAGTCGGTTTGTGCAGACCCGCGCCGAAGGTGACCTCGCAGAGTACCAGGCGACGATCGTCCCCTGGCTCTGGCTCCTGACCCGGACCGCGGACTGCAGAATCTTTCAGGAGAAGACCGTTCCCGAAATCATCAAGGAGGTCTTTCGAGACGCCGGCTTCACCGATTTCGACGACTCACTGAGCGGCAGTTACCGAACCCGGGAATACTGCGTCCAGTATCGCGAGACGGATTTCAACTTCGTCAGCCGGCTGATGGAGCAGGAGGGAATCTACTATTTCTTTGAGCATGCTGAGGGCAAGCACACGCTGGTGCTCGCAGATTCCCTCAGCGCCCACCAGACCTTTCCCGGCTACGAAGAGATTCCATACCGACCAGCCGGCAGCACCAGCCCCATCGAGCACATTGGCGGCTGGACCCTCGAACAGGCGATTCAGCCGGGTGTCTATGCGCTCAACGATTACGATTTTGAAAAGCCAAAGAAGGACCTGCTTGCCAGGTCAGTCATCCAACGCGACCACGCCGCCGCCGACTATGAGATCTTCGACTACCCCGGTGAATACACTGAGAACGCCGACGGCGACAGCTACGCCAAGGTCCGGATCCAGGAGCTCCAGGCCTCGCATGAGATCGTCTCGTCAGAATCAGATGCCTGGGGGATCTGCTCCGGGTACACGTTTAAGGTGACGGACCATACGCGCGAGGACCAGGAACGCGAGTACCTGGTCATGTCGACGACGATCCATTTCGAATCCGACTTGTATCACTCGGCGGCTGGCGGTGGCGGGGGCGTGTTCTTCCAGTGTCAGTTCAGCGCGATGGATTCATCGCAGCCGTTTCGGCCTCCACGCGTCACGCCTAAGCCGGTGATTCAGGGACCACAGACGGCGGTGGTGGTGGGCAAGGACGGTGAGGAGATCTGGACCGAGAAGCACGGGCGCGTCAAGCTGCAATTCCACTGGGATAGATACGGAGAATCGGATGAGGAGAGTTCGTGCTGGATTCGAGTCTCACAACCGTGGGCGGGAGCGAATTGGGGCGGCGTGTTCCTGCCGCGAATTGGCCAGGAAGTGATCGTCGAGTTCCTTGAGGGTGATCCCGATCGGCCGATCATCACCGGGCGAGTCTACAACGGCGACAACATGTACCCATACGCGCTGCCGGACAACCAGACGCAGAGCGGTTTCAAGTCGCGCAGCAGCAAGGACGGGTCCGGCGACAACTTCAACGAGATCCGCTTTGAGGACAAGAAGGACAAGGAGGAAATTTACGTACATGCTGAAAGGGACTACAACAGGGTCGTCGAGAACAACGACACTCTGAAGGTCGGCTTCGATGACAAGGACAAGGGTGACCAGACGATCGAGATCCACAACAACCAGGTCCTGGTCGTCGGTAACTCCGATTCAGACGACGGCAGCCAGACGATCGAGATCTGGAACAACCGCACCGAGACGGTCAAGGAAGGCGACGAAACGATTACGATCGCGAAGGGCGACCGCACCGAGACAGTCAGCAAAGGCAACGAAACGATCACCATCGCGGAGGGCAACCGCACCGAGACGGTCAGCAAGGGCAACGAATCGATCACCATCGCCGAGGGCGATCGGGACCTCACCGTCACCAAGGGCAACGACACGATAACGATTGGCAACAATCAGACTACCAAGGTTAAGAAGAACATCCTGATCGACGCTGGCGATCAGATTCTCATCAAGACGGGAAAAGCCAGCATACTGATGAAAAAGGACGGCACCATCAACATCGAGGGGAAAGACATCACGATCAAGGGATCCGGCCAGATCACCATAAAGGCGTCGAAGGACATCGTGATGAAGGGCAAGAAGATTCTCGAGAACTAGAGCACAAGGCTGGAAGAACGCAACGAACGTGTGAACATTCAGTTCGGAGGAGACGACATGCACAATGGCGTGGCAAAGCGCGGTCGAAAGTGCCAATCGGCGCGGCACGTACCTGGCAGAGGCGCCCCAGCAGGTGTTGGCGGCAGTCGAGCGAAACAGGTCAGCAACATACCGGACACATCCGATCGCCGACAAATGCCCAGCGCCGTGATCGGCCGGGCGGCCGGCATCACCGACACAGCGTCGCCGATCGTGGATTTCCCGGAGAACCCGGACCCGCAGCCGATTGTCGCGCGTTCGACCTTCGACTTCCAGCCTAGGCATGTTGGTTGTGAGGTCCTGCTGGTCTTTGAGCGCGGCGATTGTCGTCGGCCTGTGGTGATCGGGGTCCTCAACAGTCAGCAGCCCAACGGCCGCCGCGCGGAGACGGACCGGGTCGACCCAACGGAAGCAGTGGAGGTTCAACGCGATGGGGAACGAGTGGTGATTACCGCTGATCGGGAAATCGTTTTCCGGTGTGGTAAGGCGAGCATCACGCTCACACGCGCGGGGAAAGTGTTGATCCGCGGTGCATACGTCCTCAGCCGATCGTCCGGCGTCAACAAGATCAAGGGCGGTTCGGTCCAGATCAACTGAACGTCAAGAGGCTGCGCCATATGGAGCTAACCAACGCCACCAGAATGGTTGCCGGGTACACCCTCGGCATGGATCCCGACGGGCGCGAAAGCGCCGTCGTGGCCATCAAGGGCACCTTCACGCTGCCGACTGACGGCTCGGAGCCCGAACTCGCCGAGGAGCAGGTCGAACTGGTCATGGCCGATGAGTTCACGGGCGACCCAGGCTTCTCAGCCACGATCTATGAAAGCGACTACGCCCCTGAGAAGCCCTACTGCGACGTGCTCCTTAACGGCTCTGCGTACGCTCCAGACGGCCGGCCCGCAAAAACGGTCACCGTCGAGTTTTTCTTCGCGGGCCGCTCCAAGCGGTTCGATGTCCACGGTGATCGCGTCTGGGACAAGGTGCTCCTCTCTTTCGCCCCCTCCGAGCCCCAGCCGTTCCTCTCCAAGCCCATCAGCTACGACAACGCCTTCGGCGGGTCCGACGCAGACCCCGACAACCCCGAGAAATCCGAGGCCTTCCCGGCCAACCCCATCGGCAGGGGCTACTACCCGCTGACCCGCGGCAAGGCGCTTCTCGGCAAGCCGCTGCCCGACACCAGCGAGACCGGCAAGCCCGTCGATCATCGTGTCGGCGACTTCAAGCCGATGTCGTTCGGCCCGATCGGTCGCGTGTTCCCCCCACGCCCGTCCTTCGCCGGCACCTACGACGACGACTGGCTGAACAACACTTTCCCGTTCCTCCCCGCCGACTTCGACCCGCGCTATTTCCAATGCGCGCCGCTGGACCAGCAGTTCCCACATCCCAAGGGCGGGGAAGAGGTCGTGCTGACCAACCTCACGCCGCAGGGCCGCACCGCGTTCCGCCTGCCCACGATCGACCTGCCGGTCGAGTTCACCGATGCGAGCTACGAGCACACCGAAGTACAGGCCGTTCTCGATACGATCGTGATCGAACCCGACCTCGGCCGGTTCACGCTCACCTGGCGCGCTTCGCACCCGCTCAAGCGCAATATGTTGGAGATGCGCCAGTGCGTCATCGGCCGCATGTCGCGCGCATGGTACCGTGCTCGCGATACGGGAAAGACCTACTACCCGTCGCTCGGCGCCCTTGTCGCCGCTCGCGGCGGCGTTGAGGAGGACGAGGGATGACGCCGCTTGCCGTCCTCAGCACCGGCATGGTCACCGGCGTGGGCTGGTCCACGGAGGCGTCCTGCGCAGCCATCCGCGTGGGGATCACCGGCTCCGTCGAGACCAGGTTCATGTACGACGGCGAGTTCATTCAGGGCGGCTCCGTGCCGTTCGAAACGCCGTACCGTGGTCGCCGCAAACTCATCGAGATGGCCGCGCCTGCCATCGAAGAAGCGCTGGCGCCGCTCATTGCGGAGCGTTACGCCGTCGAGCGCGTGCCGCTGTTGTTGTGTCTGAGTGAACCTGATCGACCCGGCCGGTTCGCCGAGTTGGATCAAACGCTCTTGCGCGATATCGCCGAGCGCATCGAGCGGCGGTTTCACCCGCAGTCGGCCGTGATCGCCGAGGGCCGGATCGGCGGCGTCAAGGCACTGATGCACGCTCGGCAGATCATGGACCGCGATTCGCAGATTCAGCGCCTCCTTGTTTGCGGAGTAGACACTTTGCTTGTCACCGCCTCGTTGAATCACTATTACGAGCAGCGTCGCCTGCTGA
This sequence comes from Phycisphaerales bacterium, assembly GCA_036475395.1. Lineage (GTDB taxonomy): Bacteria > Planctomycetota > Phycisphaerae > Phycisphaerales > SM1A02 > JADFNO01. The sequence goes on along the minus strand of JAZFYE010000126.1, from coordinate 7,720 downwards.
CGGCCGACAATTCCGACGGGTTCATCCCCGGCGAGGCGGCCGCGGCGGTTCTGCTCGGACCAGCGGTGGACTCCTCCGCTCCGCAGATGCAATGCCTGGGTCTCGGCTACGGCGCGGAACCAGCCACGGTGGACTCAGAAGAGCCCTTGCGGGCTGACGGGATAGTCCAAGCCATCAACGCCGCCCTAGCCGAGAGCGGCCAGACGTTGGCCGACCTCGATTACCGCATCACCGATCTCAGCGGTGAACAATACGGTTTCAAAGAAGCCACCCTGGGGCTCGATCGGCTGCTGCGGGATCGCACAGAGCTGTTTGACATTTGGCACCCAGCCGATTGCATCGGCGAGGTGGGCGCCGCCATCGTACCTTGTGTGCTGGCGGTGTCACTGGCGGCCGTTCAGAAAGGATATGCACCTGGACCCGGAGTGCTTTGTCATTTCGCCGCCGATGGCTCCGAACGGGCGGCCATGGTTCTGCGCTACGAATCCGGGAGGGCTGCCTGATGGCCAACGACGTTTTTGCCAATGGCCGAGAGATCTCCTGCAAGGCGGGAGACGGAAAATCGATCTGCGCTTTTCCAGACGTGTGCTTCACGCCGCCGGAGAACCCCGCCACTCCACCTGGCGTGCCAATCCCGTATCCCAACACGGGCATGGCCAGCGATACTACAAGCGGCAGCAAGACGGTCAAGATCAGCGGCAAGGAGGTCATGCTCAAGAACAAGTCCTACTTCAAGAAAAGCACTGGTGACGAGGCGGGCTGCGCTGCGAAGAAGGGCGTCATCACGAGCGTGAACAAAGGGAAGGTGTACTTCAATAGCTGGTCGATGGACGTGAAGTTCGAAGGAGAGAACGTCGTCAGACATCTTGACATGACGACGCACAATCACATGTCGCCGACGCCGAATACGGGGCCTTGGCCCTACGCGGATTCAATGGCGCTCGGCGATCTTGAGAACACCAAGCATCCCTGCAAGAAGGACATGAAGAAGGAGCGCGAAAAGTGTCAGAACGTAGAAAAGAAAATCAATGCGAAAGTCGCCAAGGGCGAGATCAGTAAGGGCAGCAAGAACAAAGCACTGAGAGATGCGTATTGCGGCAACAAGGGATGTCAAAAGGCCCGAAAGTGCATGCTCGTACCATACAAGCCCGAGAAGTCAGAAGGGCAACTGGGGTGCTGCCCCGGTATGACGCCCCACCACGTCATACCTGTTCACTGTTTTATGGGAAAAGGAGAACGCGATAAGCCGGATCCCAAGAAATTCGATGGTTGTAAGAACTACGACCTGGACAAAGCGCCTTGTATCTGCGTGGAGGGAAAGTCGAAGACTAAGACACACGGGAAGATTCACAAGGTCTTCGACAAACTCGAGGATGATCATCTGGATCCTGGCGACAAACGGAAAGCCGGGAGTTGGACGTACGCAGAGGCCAAAGAGGCGGCTAAGGACTCCTGTAATAAGAACCAGCCGGGTTGTGATAAGAAGTGTACTGAGGCACAGGTCAAAGCCTACCATGAGGACGAGGCCAAGATTGACCCCGGTACACTTTTACGCGCGGACAGCACGGGCCACGGCACACCGGATGACTTTACCCCGTCGGTCACCGTTACGGAATATCAGGAATAGGCGGAGAAACCATGGTGAATGAGCAAAACACCGGAGTCTATTTCGTTGAGGGATACGTGGCCCGGAAGGATCTCGTAGGCATTGTGACGTATCTAGAGGAGCTAGAGGGGACCGACGCTGAACACACGAGATTCTACATGCTGGGGGACCATTGGTCTCACTTGGAAATCGATCATGAAATCGTTTCTATGGTCAAGCATTTGATCAAACCGGATACTCCTTCTTGGCAATTACTTAGCAAGCGCGGCGTTGTCGTCGGACTTACCGCTGCGGGAGTCGTGCAAGAGGAAATCAAGGATGCAGGAACGGGTCCCCAAAGTTATGGATATCTCAGTCAGATCAGGGAGATCGATGGGACGCTGTACACGTGCGGCATGTGCCGCCAGGTTTACAAGAGATCGGGCCGGGGCTGGGTTCATATGGATGACGGGATTCTCGCCCCGCGTGAATCGGTCGACTTTTGTCTGGAAAGCATCGATGGCACGGATGAGGCCAACTTGTACGCCGTGGGTTGGAAAGGCGAGATATTCCATTTCGATGGGAAGAAATGGGACAAGATTTCAAGTCCTACGAACTTGGATCTTGAACGAGTAAGGTGCGCCGGTCCCGACTTGGTATACATCTGTGGGCAGAACGGAGTGCTCCTCCGAGGTAGTGGTAGTACCTGGGAGGCGTTCCAGGACGATGACTTTGACGAAGACCTGTGGGGGCTTGAGATCTTCAACGACATGCCGTACGTCGCATGGCGCGGTGGGCTTCTCCGTTTCGATGGAGCAGGCCTGATCCCGGTGGAGACTGGCCTGGAACCGCCGATTGATGGGGGACGATTGCATGCTGCCGATGGCTTGCTCTGGTCGTTCGGCGAAGAGCACCTTGCCTGCTTCGATGGCAAGAAGTGGGAGCGAGTTATCTGTCCCGACAACGAGTAAAACTAGACACGGCTGGGCATCCTGCGCGTGCTAAGACTATTGGCGGCGGAGAAGAAACGGAAGGGATCTTGATGGATCCGGATGACGCGACCTTCAGACGAGGCCCATTGCGCGAGGTTCGGGGGATCGCTTGGCACAACGATAGTCTCTTCATCTCCACCATGCGTGAAGTGTTCAATCTTTTCGACGACAAGCTTGGACCTGTGGATTTTGGATCGGACCGCCCCACGTCCTGCTTCGCTCTTAGCGCGGCAGATGGAGTGTTGTGGTCGATAGGGGCTAAGGACGTGATCAGCTTCGATGGCGAAGAATGGAGCCGGATTGACTGAAACGGGACTGTTATGAGGCGCTTCGGCAACAAATGATCCTCGCAACTGTCATCACTCAACACGCTGAAGAGGCGGCATTCCACTGGCTGCTTCGGGACGCTGCGGTGTGCGCGCCGCATTACGATCTCAAAGATCTCGCCAAGCTCGATGATCGCGTCGAAGCGCACATCGACGGCCTGCGCATCGCCGGCGCAGCGGGATGGGAAATCGTCAAGGAAGAACTCGGCTGGCAGGAGGCCGGCGAAGTCTTCACCGCAGCGATCCTCGCGTTCGAATCGGGCGATGCCGAGCGCATCGAAGAAGTCCTCGAAGTCGGTGTCGGCGAGATCGAACTGGCGCGCGGCGTGATCTCGGCGCTGGGGTGGATGACCTACGAACAGGCGCGGCCGCAAATCGATTCCCTTCTCGCCAGCGACGTCCCGATGCGGCGGCGGATCGGGATCGCGGCCGCAGCGATCCACAGGAAGGATCCCGGCGAGGCCTTGAAGGCCGCCCTTGTCGACGATGACGCGGCACTGCGGGCGCGGGCCCTGCGGGCAGCCGGTGAGCTGGGCCGGCGCGACGTGCTGTCGCTCGTGAAGGGCTGTGTCGGGCACGAAGACCCCGGTGTACGCTTCTGGGCTGCCTGGTCGGCATCTGTGCTGGGCGAGATGACGGCTGTCCTGCCGCTGCGGGAGATCGCTCTGGGGGGGGGTCGGTCGGCGGAGCGGGCCGCCGACATGGCCGCGCGTCGCATGCCACCGGTCAATGCGCTGGTTTGGCAAAAGGAACTCTCCAACGACGCGACCAGACTGCGCCTGGCTGCGAAGGTCGCCGGCGCCATCGGCGATCCCGTGCTCGTTCCCTGGCTCATCGAGATGATGAGCAACGATGAGATAGCCCGCGTGGCCGGCGAAGCGTTCACCATGATCACCGGCGTCGATCTCGCCTACGACGACCTCGAACGCGACTGGCCGGAGGGTTTCGAAGCCGGGCCGACGGAGAGCCCCGAGGACGAGGACGTGTCGATGGACGCGGACGAAGATCTTCCCTGGCCGGACGGCAACCTCATTTCCCAGTGGTGGAACGAGCGTGGATCAGACTACGCCCCCGGTGCGCGGCACCTGCTTGGCAAGCCCATGGAGGTGGAGTCACTTCAGGACGCTCTAAAGACAGGCAGGCAGCGACAAAGGGCTGCCGCCAGCTTGGAGCTCGCCCTGCGTCAGCCGGGACAGCCGCTGTTCGAAATCAGAGCGCCGGGATATCGTCAGAGGGCGGCGCTGCCAGCCTGAGCGACTTCTCATGAGTGTCCTCACGAGCGAGGGGGATTGTGGGCGGTGCTGACATCCTGACCAGCGTCGCGATCCTGTTCCTGGCGGTGATCCAGTAGATTGCGCGGGAGCGAGGTACCCGGCGTCTCCGGCACGGAGCGCATGGCTCGTCACTGCGACGATCCTCGCCGCTGCCAGATCGGTTGTGACCGTTGCTCGGTCGGCCGGGACGTTTCCCGGGGTCGGTGGAGGGCGGCGACGATCGCCGGGCGTCGCGGCCGCCAGCCAGCAGCCGGCGGCGGGTGGGCCGGCGTCCGATAAGGACGCTGGCGGTGACCGAACACCTGTGTCCCGATCTGTGCAGAGAGTCTGCCCCCTGACGCACATTCGCAGAAACATCTTGCTCGGCTGATTGAATTCGATATGCTGTGGTGGGCAGCGGATCGAGCTTGGGATGCCTTCGTCTGCCCAGAATCGATCGGGATCGATCAGGAAGGAGAACGCAATGAAGTTTTTAACGGCACTGGTGTTTACCGCAACCGGCCTGGCGGCTTTCAATGCGCTTGGACAGTCGGATAGGTATGTGTTCGACATCATCGCGGAAGCCGACCCGGGCGGTCCGAACGGTTTTGTGAGCATTCTCAGCGCGTCGATGAACACCGAGGGCGCGGTTGCGTTTGCCGCCATCGCGGCGGGCGAGACCGTGCCGGCAGTGTTCTTCACGCCTGATGAACCCTGCGATATCGACACCGACGTCAACGTTTGCAACGCAGTAGGACCCGTGCTCAACAACGATGGCTGGATTGTGTTTCTGGCTCTGGATGACGAGGGCGGGATCATTGGGATCTCCCGTTACAACCCAGGCAGTGTGCCTGTATCCGTGCACGATGCGGGTGATGAAGTGCTCGGTGGGATCGCGAGTACCAGTGGCGACCCTCCGGACTACATCGCGTATTGGTCCGCCTGTCTCGATCCGCGTGCCTGCGGAACGATTGAACAGTGCGTGGTCGTAATCGACTCCGACGGCGCCGAACAATTCAGCGCCTGCGACGACTTCCCCGCCGCGCAGCTCTCAGCGCCGGCTATCAACGGCGATTTCTTGAGTTATGTGAGGGCTGAGGAGAGATCTGAAGACCGGACGCTCGTCTTGCTTGAGAATCTAGTACCGGTCGATCCGCCGCCGCTTGTGATCAGTTCGGATGGCCTGCTTACTCCTCCGACCATCAACGCGGGCGGCACCGTTGCCGTGTTTTGCGAGGACCCGGATCACCAGGCCGGGATCTATACCGTCACGGACCTCGGCGCGGATCTGTTGGAGCCGCTCGACGGCGACAAAACGCCGGCTCTCAACACGCGACCGTTCATCAATTCCAACGGGGCGGTTGCGTACACGGCGATCGAAGACGACAAGCAGACCGTTTTCGCGCAGAATGACGTGGAATCGGTCGCGGTGATCGCGGAGGGAGACATCCTTATCGAAGACCCTCGGGCCGGTGCGGTGGTGACGCTGGACATCTTCGCGCGCAAAGGCTGTCAGATCCTGTTTGCGGCGGGCTTGGACGATGATGGCGACGATCTCGTTGACCGAACGATTCTGGTACGAGCGAGGTATAAGTTCGATCTCGACAACGACGGCACCGTTGGCGCAACCGACTTGGTTGCGTTGCTCGCTGCTTGGGGTACTGACCCCGGCGGACCACCCGACTTCGACGGCGATGGCATCGTCGGTTCAAGCGACCTGCTGAGCCTCCTCGTTAACTGGGGGCCATGCCCGTGATTGCACTTCGAGTTGCTTGACGGTGATCAGCGAAATCCGTTTCGGTGCGAGGATGGAAATCTACGCGATAATCCGGCCTCCCACGGATCGCGTCGTGCCGCGGATCAAGGGAGTTTCGCATGGCCAATTCCTCCGAAGAAGAAGTCTCGACCGTCCTGAGCGAGTCGCGTTAGCATCGAGGCTAGATCGGGCCGTACAAGATCCTCGAAACCCTCGGTGAAGGCAGTTTCGCCGTCGTTTACTTGGCTGCACAGCCGGAGCCCGTCCAGCGGCGGGTGGCGCTGAAGCGCGCCGTACAAGAACTCTGTCCCGTCTCGTTCCAAATCTCAGCTTGCCTGCAAGTCATGTGTTTGTAAGTAGCTGAGTCGCTCGTAGAGAGGCCGTGGAAGTGGCTGGGGGATAACCGCCATCGTCCGTGCTGAACGCGGTGCGGGGGTCGTGGGTACAATGCACCTGCCGTACCCCTGTCGAAATCGGAGCCCAGCGTTTGTCCATCGCCCTGCCGATCATTTTGCCTGAGTTTGTTGAGCAATCCGCGCGGCCGCCGGTCGCGCCTCAGAAGGCCAATCGGCCGGGGCAACTGTTCGATTCGCACGGCCGGGTGATTCACGATCTGCGGCTGAGCGTGACCGATCGGTGCAATTTCCGCTGTCGGTATTGCATGGACCCGGACTATCGCTATATGCCGAAGATGCAGCTTCTCAGCCTGGAGGAATACCTCAGGGTTGTCCGGGTGTGTGTGAATCTCGGCATCAGCAAGATTCGCGTGACCGGCGGTGAGCCGACGCTCTACCCCGAGTTGCTGGAGCTACTGGAAGCGCTGGGAACAATGCCGATCAAAGACGTTGCGATGACCACCAACGGGTCGTTGATGACCGCACGGCAGGCCCGCGCTTGGCGAACGGCGGGACTTGACCGCATCACCCTGAGCCTGGACAGTCTCCGTGATGATCGCGTCGCATATATCACGCGCGCGAAGACCGGCTTGCAATCGACAATCAACGCGATCAGGATCGCCCAGGCCGTTGGGCTTACGCCGATCAAAGTCAACGCGGTGATCATGCGCGGGGTGAATGACGACGAACTCGCAGACTTTGCTGACTTTGCGCGTGAGTACAGTATTGACATGCGGTTGATCGAGTTCATGCCTTTGGACTCAGGTCGAGCATGGGATCGGTCCGCGGTCGTCTCGGCTGACGAAATGCTCGACGCTATCAACGCCCGACACGAGCTTGTTGAGCTCGACAAGAATGATCCACATAGCCCGTCGCTGAACTTCGGATTCGCAGATGGCGCACCGGGGCGCATCGGCATCATCGCGTCCGTGACCCGCCCGTTCTGCGGCGCGTGCAGCCGATTGCGCGTCACTGCGGATGGCAAGATTCGGCCGTGCCTGTTTAGCCTCAAGGAATGGGATCTTCGGCCGCTGCTGCGATCCGGCGCAAGTGATGACGACCTTGCGGCGTTTGTAGTGGACGCCGTTTGGACCAAACAGAAGGGGCATTCCATCAATGCCGCAGACTTCGTGCAGCCCGACCGCGCGATGTCCGCGATTGGTGGATAGGTGTGTGATCAACGCCACGTTTGCGCGGTCGGGGAACAGACTCTTGCTGCCTATGCTTGGGCAATGATCGCAGTCAGTTTGGCCTGGGGTTACTGAATCAGCGTGCTCTTGCCGCGCTCGCCTCGCGCCTTGTAGTGGTTCAAGGCGCTTTCACGATCCGGGAATTCCGTGGTCGAGAACATCAGTTTGCTGTTGCCAAGCTCGATGATGTCGTTGTCCTGAAGCACGAGTTCGGTGGTGATCT
>JAZFYE010000125.1:0-17490 GCA_036475395.1 Phycisphaerales bacterium | reverse complement strand
CCGGACTTCCGCGCTTCGGAGCGCACGTTCCAATTGGTCAATCAGGTCGCCGGTCGCTGCGGCCGCGGCCGAGACCCGGGCCTGGTGATCGTGCAGACCTTCCAGCCGCAGGCCTCGGCGATCCGTTTGGCGGCGGCGCACGACTATGAGGGATTCGCCGAGCTGGAGCTTTCGGACCGGCGACGCTGCAAGTTGCCGCCGTACACTCGGCTCGCTCGTATTGTCGTACGCGATGTGGACTACACGCGCTGTGTGATCACCGCCCGCACGATCGCACGGCGACTGGTCGAGTTGGCGGACGAGTCGATGCGGCTGCGCGGCCCGGCCCCGTGCCCAATCTCGCGCATCGCCGGGAAACATCGGCAGCAGATCGAGTTGCTGGCGGAGTCGGCGCGGCGGCTCCAGGAAGTACTGGTCGCCGCTCGAAACGAGGATCTACTTCGAGCCGGAGCGGGCCTGGTCATCGACATCGATCCGATCGCCCTGCTTTGAGCGGCCGACCGTTGGGGCATCGGCTCGAACCGCCCTGGACGAGTGGGCGATCGGCCCAAAGCCGTCGATCGCGTCGGCCGATGCAGGGATAAGACACAGGGTTCCACCGCCTGCTTCGCCGACCGATAATCCGCAAGTTCGGACGCTAGAATAGAGCGAGCGAGGCGCATGGCAGCGTCCGTCGCCGCGGCAGGCTGATCCACCACCGCGAAGCTGGATCAGGCGACTTGGGCACCCGACCGACTGATCTCCGACCCGCCTGGGGAAACATCAATGGCTATCGAACCGGCAGAGGGCTCTGTGAACGGATGGAACGCCCAGTACATCGACGCGATGTACGAGCGATGGTCCGCCAACGCCGAATCGGTCGAGCCGCCCTGGCGTCAATTCTTCGCCGGCTTTGATCTCGGGGCTCGGCAGATCACGGAGGATCGAGCAGCGCTACCGGCAGCGCGGGCCGAGGGCGTGGACGTGGCCCAGACCAAGCAGGGACATGTCGATGATTTGATCTACGCCTATCGCGACACCGGTCACCTCGCAGCGGCATTAGACCCGCTGGGAACCGAGCGCCCCGCTCCCGACTGCCTGAGACTCCAAGCGCACGAGCTGTCCGAGTCGGACCTCGACGGACAGTTCGATCCCTGTGATCTACCGTTGGAGAACCCCGCGCGGCTGCGCGATATCGTCCAGCTGCTCGACGAGACGTACTGCCGGCACCTCGGCGTCGAGTTCATGCACATTCAGACCCCCCAGCAGCGGCACTGGCTTGCTCAACGCATGGAGACAGTGCGCAATCGCCCGCCGATAAACCGCGACCAGAAAATGCGCATCCTCGGCGAGCTCGGCGAGGCGGACGCCTTCGAGACTTTTCTCCACACGCGCTACACGGCGAAGAAGCGGTTCGGCCTAGATGGCAGCGAATCACTTATTCCGCTGCTCGATGAGATGATCGAGCAAGGCCCGGCCAATAAAGTGAAGGAGTTCACGATCGGCATGGCCCATCGCGGTCGGCTGAACGTCCTGGTGAACATCCTGCACAAGACGTACGACCAGATCTTCACGGAGTTTTCCGAGGCGTGGACGGAGGACTTCCTCCGGGGCGGCGGCGATGTCAAATACCACCGTGGCTACAGCTCCGATCACGTGACCGAATCGGGACACACTGTTCGGCTGACGCTTTCACCCAACCCTTCACACTTGGAGTTCGTCGGGCCGGTGGTGCTGGGTCGCGCGCGAGCCAAGCAGCGCATTCGCCACGACACAAAACGCGAACAGTGCGTGCCGATCCTGATTCACGGCGACGCGTCCTTCCCCGGCCAGGGCGTCGTGACTGAGTGCCTGAACATGGTCGATCTCGACGGTTACACAGTCGGCGGGGCAATACACGTCGTTATCAACAACCAGATCGGTTTCACGACGAATCCCCAAGACGCGCACAGCGGGACGTACTGCACCGACATCGCCAAGATGACCGAAGCCCCGATCTTCCACGTCAACGGCGACGACCCGGAGGCGTGCGTGTTTGTCGCCAAGCTCGCGCTGGAGTATCGCCAGGCGTTCAAGAACGACGTGGTCATCGATTTGTGGTGTTACCGTGAATTCGGACACAACGAAGGCGACGAACCCACGTTCACGCAGCCGCTGCTGTATGCCAAGATCAAGAAGCAGCCGCCGGTTCTTCGCACCTACGCCCAGCAGTTGATCGGCGAAGGCGTGATCAGCGAGCAGGCGTTCGATGAACTCTACGAGAAGCTGAAGTCGCAGCTCGATGAAGCGCAGACGCGGTCCTCGGAGAAACCGGTGGGATCGACGGTCGCTGCCTTCAGCTCAGTCTGGGAGGGTCTGACCGAAAGGTATTCGTCGACGCCTGTGGAAACGGGTGCGGCCCGCGGGCAACTCCAGACCGTGGCGCAAGCGATCGGAACCGTCCCGGACGATTTCACGCCGCATCGCAAACTGAAGAAGTTGCTGGAGAATCGTCGCCAGGCGATCGAGAAGGACCAGCCCTTGGATTGGGCGATGGGCGAGCTACTCGCGTACGGCACACTGCTGCTGGACGGCCATGCGGTGCGCCTCACCGGCCAGGATGTCGAGCGCGGGACGTTCAGCCACCGTCACGCCGTGCTCTTCGATCAAACCACGGGTCAGGGCTATGACGCGCTCAACCATCTCCTACCGGAACAAGCGCGGTTTTGCATTCACAACAGTCCGTTGACCGAATCCGCCTGCGTCGGATTTGAGTACGGCTATTCGCTCGGCGATCCACAAATGCTCGTGATCTGGGAAGCGCAGTTCGGCGACTTCGCCAACGGCGCGCAGGTGATATTCGATCAGTTCCTGGCGTCCGCGGAAGCGAAGTGGAATCGTTACAGCGGGCTCACGCTTTTCCTGCCGCACGGATACGAAGGCCAGGGGCCGGAACACTCATCCGCCCGCCCCGAGCGGTTCCTGCAACTGTGCGCCAACAATAACATGCAAGTGGTGTACCCCACCTCGCCGGCCCAAATGTTCCATCTGCTTCGCCGGCAGATGAAGCGCAGTTTCCGCAAGCCGCTGATTGTGCTCACCCCAAAGAGCCTGTTGCGACATCCTAAGGTCGTCAGCACCGTTGATGAATTCGTGACCGGCCGATTCGAGCTGGTCCTTGATGATCCGCACGTGGGCGATCCAAGCAAGATCAAACGGTTACTCCTTTGCTCCGGCAAGGTGTATTACGATCTCGTCGCGCATCGCGAGAAGATCGAACGCGATGATGTGGCGGTGGTTCGGATCGAGCAGCTTTATCCGCTGCCGGAGCGCGAACTAGCCGAGATCCTTCAACGGTACACTGGTGTCCGTGAGACGGTGTGGGTTCAGGAGGAGCCGAAGAACATGGGCGCGTATCGCTTCCTCAAGACCACGCTTTGGGAACGGCTCGATCTGGATCTGGCCTATGTTGGTCGCGACGAGAGTGCGTCGCCGGCGGTGGCGTCGACAAAAATGCATAACCAGGAGCAGGAGAAGATTATGATCAACGCCGTCGGGTTACCCACCCGCGATGCCGACGCAACGCGCGATCAAACGAAACGCACGGCGCCGCGGCTCGCTGCGTCCTGATTGCCCCAGTTCCCCTTGTTCGAGGTCTACCTGCCATGCCCGTCCAGATCAGCATTCCAAGCCCCGGCGAATCGATTACCGAAGTCGTAATCGGGCCGTGGCAGAAATCGTCCGGGGAGTGGGTGGAAAAGGACGAGATCATCGTCGAGATCGAGTCGGACAAAGTCACGCTGGAAGTTCCCGCGCCTGAGTCGGGCGTGTTGCAGGTGCTGGCGGAGGAGGGGGCCGAGAAGCAAGTCGGAGAGGTGATCGCGACGGTCGACCCCAGTGCCGAGCGTCCCGCCGGCGCTGCCGCAACGAAAGTGGCCGCGCAAGGCGCGCCAGGCTCTGCGCCTGAGGCAACGGTCGTCAGCACTGACAGCGCCGACAACAAGGTCACTTCGGTAGCGCGAAAACTCGCCGCGGACAAAGGCGTTGATCTGGCACGTATCGAGGGGTCCGGCCCATCGGGTCGAATTACCAAGTCCGACGTCCTAGCGGCGGCGGACCTACAGACCAAAGCCCCCAGCGATGGTGCGGTGACTCCGACCTCACTCGTATCCGCAGCCTCACAGAGCCCGATCGTCGGCACGGTGCCGGCTGGTTCGCGCGAGGTTCAACGGCAGCGCATGAGCAAGCTGCGGCAACGCATTGCTGAGCGCCTGGTGGCGGCGCAACACACCGCCGCCATGCTCACGACGTTCAACGAAGCGGACATGTCCGCCGTGATGCGCTTGCGAAAGCGGCACAAGCAGGAGTTCGAGAAGAAGCACGGCGTCGGTCTGGGATTCATGTCGTTCTTCGTTCACGCCTGCACCGCGGCCCTGCAACACTTTCCGCGCGTCAACGCGTATATCGACGGCAATGAAGTTGAATACCACGACTACGTCGATATCTCCGTCGCGATCGGAACCGACAAGGGGCTCGTGGTTCCCGTGCTCCGCAACGCCGAGACGATGTCGTTTGCCGATGTCGAGCGAACGATCAAGGAACTCGCCAGCCGCGCGCGGGATGGGAAACTCACGCTCGAGGAAATGACCGGCGGGACGTTCACCATCTCCAACGGCGGCGTGTACGGATCACTACTCTCCACGCCGATCCTCAATCCGCCGCAGTCGGCGATCCTCGGCATGCACAAGATCACGAAACGCCCGATCGAAGACCACGACAATCCGGGGCAGATCGTCTTGCGGCCCATGATGTATCTCGCGCTGAGTTACGACCATCGAATCGTGGACGGCGAGCAAGCGGTGAAGTTCCTCATCCACATCAAGGATTCGATCGAAAGCCCGCAGCGCATGTTGCTGGGGTTGTAGGACAGTCCTAGATCGAATCGTCGATAGAGCCTTCGACCTCAGCGAGTCGCCGCCCAAGCTCGGTTGGCAATCCGGCACGGACCGCTGCATCAATCATATTCAACTTCAACAGGTCTTCGATGTGCACCTGATCGATACGCCGGAACGATGTGAGCTTCATACGGACCAGCGCCGGCAGGTCAATCACGTAGAAGCCCTGGGGATCACGCTCCGACTCATCCAAGGTCGGTGCGGGGATCGCATACTCCGGGCGAACCTTCTGCTGGGCCCATACAAGGTAAATACTCGCACGAACGCTCGGTTCATCCGGATCCCTAAACAGCGTAACTCCGAGCACATCTTCGCGCGTGAAGCCGGCTTCGCCGAGAACCTCTTCGATACGATCGATATCCGCCTGGTCGACGAGCAGATCGACATCCTTGGTTGATCGAGTTGCGCCTGGATCAACACGCGCGACCCAAGCGGCCACGGCGTTGCCACCGATCACGGCGTACTTGATCCCGGCCTTGTCGAGCGCGGCGGTTACCCGCCTCAGTCGCTTCTCGACGCGATCCACCGCCATGACGTATGCTCGGAAATTCGTGCCACGCATGGACACGGGATTGTAGTCACGATTGCAGCCTACTGCGGACCCTACGGCTTTCACCATACGGTCGGGTCCCACAGGTAATAGAACCCGCTTTGTTCGAGCAGTGGACCGGCGTTGAGGTTGAGCTGGAGCATGTTGATCTGCGGATTGGTGCCGGGCGAACGCGCGTAGGCGCTGCCGACATATTCCAACGGCCGGTGGTACTTCACGAGCTTGGCTGCGGTCAGACCCGCGCGTCGCTTGGCGGATTCGAACGCCTCGCGCAAATCACCGGTGCTGTCAATCAGGCCGACCTCGGCAGCGCGCTTGCCCGTGACGACACGGCCGTCGGTGATCCACTTCAGATCGGCGGGCGACAGGTTCGGGCGACTTTCGGTAACGATCGCGACGAAGTTGTCGTAGAACTCGTCAACAAGTCCTTGCAACAGAGCGCGGTGCTCCGGCGGCATGGGCTCAAACGGAGAGCCCGCTGCCTTGTTCGGCCCGGAAGTGATCGCATCGGCCTTGATCCCGATCCGGCGCATGCCTTCGGAGAAGTTGAAGGTCTGGATGATGACGCCGATGGATCCGGTGATCGTCGTGGGATGAGCGATGATCTCATCACCGGCACAGGCGATGTAGTACCCGCCGGACGCGGCCAGGTCACTCATCAAGACGACGACCGGCTTCTTGGTAGTGTTCTTGAAATGTTGAATCTCCCGGTAGACGACGTCGCTGGCGGTGACGGTTCCGCCGGGCGAGTTGATGCGCAAGACGATCGCCTTGATCTTGGAGTCTTTGGCAGCCTTGCGCAGTGACTCGACGAGCCGGCTGACCGGATTCTCACCTTTCCTGAGCAAGCCGGAGCGATCGGCATCGGCGATCATGCCCGTGATCTGAACCAGCGCAATCTTGGCCGAGGACCCGGCCCCCGGGTCTTCCAGCACGACGGTCTCGGCCAAACCGTCCACGGCGGGCACGACATCGATGATAAACCTCACGCCCCCGCAGCCGCTGAGACACGACATCAAACCGAACAGAACCAGTATTCGAATGCTCATAGTGGCAAACTCCCGTTATCGGCCGCTCCAAACGCACCGCTGCGGCATATCTTGTGGGCGCTATGACGCACGATGTTACCGGTCATACGGCAGGACATGTTCCGGTGCTGCTGGCGGAAGCGCTGGGTCTGCTTGATCCGCGCCCGGGCGATGTTGCTGTGGACTGCACGGCCGGTGGCGGCGGCCACAGCGCGGCGCTGGCGCGGGCGATCGGTCCGGGCGGGCGTCTGATCAGTATCGACCTTGACCCGCAGAGCCTTGCCTCGACCGCGCAGCACATGCAGGCTTGGGCTGGACAGTTTGTATCCATACGCGACAGTTTCGTGCGCCTGGCCCAACATCTTGTGCAGCGGCAGCTTCGCGCGGATGTGGTGCTGGCGGACCTGGGGTTCAGCGCCAGTCAGATGCAGGAGGCCCGGCGGGGGTTCAGCTTCCAAACCGACGGGCCGCTGGACATGCGCTACGACCCCGATGGTCCGGTGACCGCAGCCGATCTTCTTCGGTCCCTTACGGAGGAAGAACTTGCCGATTTGATCCGCCGGTACGGTGAGGAGCCGTATGCGCCGAAGATCGCGCGAAAACTTGTACAAACTCGCAAGGACCAGCCGATCCAAACCACGGCACAGCTCGTGCAAGTGGTTCAAGAGGCGTACGGCTCACGGGCGCGGAAGTCACGATTGCATCCGGCCACGCGGACCTTCATGGCCCTTCGCATCGCGGTCAACGACGAGTTGGCTGCGCTTGAAGCGCTGATGGATCAGGTGATCGACGGCGCGGCGAAGGTTGGTGAAGGCGGCTGGCTCAACGCCGGGGCAAGGGTGGCGATCATCAGCTTCCACAGCCTGGAGGACCGGATCGTCAAGCGGGCCTTTGGGAAGCTGGCCGACCGCGGTCTGGGTACGCGGCTCACGAAACGGCCGATCACGGCCGGTGAAGGTGAGGTCGCCGCCAATCCGCGAGCACGGTCGGCAAAACTTCGGGCCGTCACGGTGGACGGACCGAAACGAATAACGAAGGTCGCGCCCACCGGGTCCTGAAACCCGGTGAGGCCAAAGCACGGAAGCGTAGAGGCCTATGACAAGGGAAAACAAGCTGGCGTTGGTGGTCGGATTCGCCCTGATTGTGTTCGTGGGTGTGTTGGTCTCGGACCACTTCTCTGCGGCGCGACTCAACGAGCCGGCCGACCTCACGCTCGGCCAAAGCTCGTCCGGCAACTCGGCGCAAAACGATCAGACTCTCATCGATCTGCAAGTATCCGAGCCGGCATCTGACGATCAGGTACGTGCCCGCCGTCCCGCGCTCGTGCCGACTCAATACCTGGCAACCCACGGCGCCGCGAACGAACAACCCAAACCCAACGAAGTTCAGACGATCCGGCTCCCAGACTTGCAGGCACCTCCACTGGCCTCGCCGAAACGCAACGCCGCTGAGAGTGTCGATCATCACGTTCGGTTCGTCGAGATTCGCGCGGGCGAGTCACTCAGCAGCATCTGCGGACGTGAATACGGTGATCAATCGCTCGCGTCCGCCTTGGCCAACTACAACGGAATCGCCGATCCTGATCTGGTGCAACAAGGCCGACGACTGCGCGTGCCCGATCCGATCGTGCTCGGCGCAAGGCCGGCGAAGTCACGACCGACCGCGACCGATCCGCGCTATGCCAGTTACACGGTGATGCCGGGCGAGTCGTTGTCTGAGATCGCGAGCCGATTGCTAAGGTCAGCCCGACGATGGCCGGAGTTGTACGACCTGAACCGAGACGTGATCCGTGATCCGGATTCGGTCGAAGCCGGCACGACGATCAAGGTGCCCGTCACCGGGAGCGGCTGAAGGGCCGTAGGGAGAGCCGCACGTCAGGTTTGGCTCAGCTTCGGTATCGCGCCGCCGGCACCGCAGTAAGAGGGAGCGTCGAAGAAATGTTCGCCAAGCTTCTGTTGATCATCTTGATTACCGGCGCGACCGCCTGTATCTTGCTGGTCAATCGACAGCAGCGCATCGAGACCGCCAACGAGATTGCGCACATCCACCGGTGTTTGCTTGAGCATGATCAGGCGCTGTGGACGATGCGAAATGAGGTTGCTGCGCGATGCCAGCCGGACGAAGTGCGCCTCGCCATCGCCACGCTGGCCGGCGCCTGGCGTCCGATTCCGTCGCCGCCGCGCCGAGACGCGCGATCGGCGACGCAGCTCGCCGGGGGCGATCCGGAGCCGAACAACAAGCTCGATCTGAGCGGATGACACGCATGCGACACGAAGATCAACTGCGATCTCACCAGTCGGATCGCGCGACGGCATGGACGAAGCTTGTCGTCTTCGCCATGATCGCCGGTTTCGGGTTGCTGCTCGTCCGTGTCGGTCAGATGAAGCTGCGACCCGACCCGCAGCTTGCCCGGGCCGTGTCACCTCGCCTGTCGAGCCTTTCGGAACTGGCCAAGCGAGGCGATCTCTTGGACGCACGTCACCGCGTCCTGGCCACGAGCACCGTCGCCTATCGTCTATTCGTCGATCCGACGGTCGTGAGCGATGCACAGACGATCGCGGTAGACATCGCCGAGGTGATCGACGCTGATCCGGTTGAGATTGATCAGAAGATTCTCGCGTGGCCCGGGCGACGGTACGTCGTCATCGACCACGAGTTGGACGATTGGCAGGCACAAGCGATCCGCCAGGCGGACCTGAGCGGGGTCGGGTTGCAGGCTCACCTGGTGCGACACTATCCGCACGGCGAGACCGGGGCCGGGGTCATCGGGATGGTGGGTTTCGAGCAGACCGGCGTCGGCGGAATGGAGCACCTGTTTGAGGCGTCGCTGGCGCCGCGCGACGGACGATTGACGTACCTTCGTGACGCCAATCGCCGTGCGCTGTGGATCGACCCCGAGGCGCATCGGCCGGCTGAAGACGGCCGCGACGTGCAACTGAGCATTGACTTGGTTATTCAGCAATTCATCGAACAACGGCTTGAGGAAGCTGTGAACGAGTTCAACGCCGGCGGCGGACGTGCGATCGTGCTCGATTGCCGCACGGGCGAAATCCGGGCCATGTGCGATATCCTGAATCCCCGGCCGGACTGGGACGAAATCACCACCGACCCGGGCCGAGACATTCACCGGGCACTGGGGCGCAACCGGTGTGTCACTGATCCCTATGAACCGGGCTCGACGTTCAAACCGTTCGTGTGGGCGGTTGCCACTGAGTTGAGTAGAGCGCAGCCGGAGGAGATCTTGCCCACACCGAGCGCACCTGCGTACCGCACAAGCCAGGGCCGACGGATCCGCGATTCCCATTACCACGGGCCGGTCAGTTGGCGGACGGTGCTCATCAAGTCGATCAACAGCGGGATGGCCATCGTGGCCGAGCGCATGACCACCAATGAGCTGCAGGGGGCGGTTGCGCGGTTCGGATTTGGGCGCAAGACGGGCTGCGGTCTGCCCGGTGAGTCGCCCGGGTTGGTGACGAACAGCGCGAACTGGAATCACTACACGCAGACGTCGGTGCCGGTCGGGCACGAAATCGCGGTTACGCCGATGCAGATGGTTCGGGCGTTCAGTGTGTTTGCCCGGGACGGCACACTACCGGCAATTCGCATCACCGCCGCGACGACCGAGGACGAGACCTACCCCGTGCGCCACCAAGTGATTCCCCCCCAGATCGCCAAGCTGGTGCGCGAAGTCCTGCGCGACGTGATGCTCCACGGCACCGGCCGGCGCGCACAGTCCGAGCGCTACCGGATCTTCGCGAAGTCCGGGACCGCCCAGTTACCCAAACCACAAGGCGGCGGGTACTTCGAGGATCGTTACGTATCGAGCTTCATCGGCGGCGCGCCGCTTGACGATCCGCGCATCGTCGTCCTGTGCGTTATCGACGATCCGGACAAATCGCGAGGCCACTACGGCGGGGCCATCACCGGACCCGTCGTGCGCGACATCATCGATTACACGCTGACCTACCTCGGCGTGGAGCCGGACGCTGGAGACGACCACGACGCGAGCATGGCCGCAGCGGATTGATTTCTCACCGTCTCCTGTGTTGGCGATAGAATCGCCGACCATGCCGTACATACCTCAAGAAGATCGGACTGCGTACGACCCGTTGATCGAGCCGCTGGCCGAGGCGTTGCGGCCCCAACAAACCGATCGTCGCAAGGGACACGCGAACTACGTCATTACGCAGATCCTGCGCAAAGCGTGGGGCGTCGATTGTGCTGAAAACGAGTCATACTCGAACTACGCCGACATCATCGGCACACTGGAGTGCGCCAAGCAAGAACTGTACCGCCGCTGGGTCGCGGACTACGAAGACAAAGCAATCGTCAAACACGGCGATTTATAAATCGAGCGACGACCATGTGTGACCTCCCTCACCCCGTTCGGCCGTAGGCTTCGAGATCGTATTGCTTGATCTTTTTGTAGAGCGTGGTGCGGTTGATCTGGAGCTGGTCGGCGGTCTGCTGGCGGTTCCAATCGTTGGTTTCGAGGGCCGCGAGGATGATCTGCTTCTCCGGCTCCTCCAGGGCCTCGCGCAGCGGCAGCGGATTGTCCGACAACGACGTCGCCGCGCTGGCTGATCCAGTTTGCGCATGCCGCGGCAGGAGCTTCGCCGTCGAGTTGGTAATCACGTGCGGGGGCAGATCATCAATGCCGATTCTGGTCGCGCGTGTCAGCACCACCGCCCGCTCAACGATGTTTTCAAGCTCACGGACATTGCCCGGATAGGCGTAGCGCCGCAGCGCATCCATGGCCTCGCCGGAGAAGCCGGTGATCTGTCTGCTCGCCTCCTTGGCCATGATCTGGAGGAAGTGTTCGGCCAGGAGCGGGATATCGCCGATCCGCTCGCGCAGCGGCGGCAGCTCGATTGAGACGACGTTGATTCGGTAATACAGGTCCTGGCGAAACTCGCCCGCGGCGACGAGGTCCTCCAGGGGTTGATTGCTGGCCAGGATCACGCGGACATCGACCTCGATGGTGTCGTTTGAACCGACCGGCTCGAACCGCCGTTCCTGAAGAACGCGCAGCAACTTCAGTTGCATCCCGGGCGAGGCGGCGTCGATCTCGTCCAGGAACAGCGACCCGGTATGGGCGGCGAAAAAGCGGCCGGCCTTGTCCGCGTGCGCTCCGGTGAACGCCCCCTTGACATGCCCAAAGAGTTCCGACTCGAGCAACGTCTCGGGAATCGATCCGCAGGAGATTTCGACATACGGCTTTTGCGCTCGAGGCGAGTTGCGATGAATGGCCCGGGCGATCAGGGACTTGCCGGTCCCCGACTCGCCGCACATGAGCACCGTGGTCTTGCTCGGCGCGACGGCGCCGATCACATCATAGATACGGTGCATCCGTGAATCGGCGCCGACGATGCTGTCCAACCCATACCGCTGATCAAGCTGTCGCCGCAGATTCGTGTTTTCCGCAAGCAGCGCCTGCTGCTGTACCGCCTTCTCCACGACAACGTGCAACTCCTCATCGACCAGCGGCTTCGTCAGGTAGTCCATGGCCCCAGCTCGAATCGCACGGACGGCAGCTTCGATCGTCCCGTAGCCGGTAATCGCCACCACCACGACATCCGGATGATCGGCGCGCAGGGACTTGATCAGCTCCAGTCCCCCCATGCCGGGCATGGCCATGTCAACGACCGCGACGGCAAAGGGCGTAGCCTTGCCGTCAACGCCGGACTCGGCGCCTGTGAGCACCTCCAGGGCCTCCAAGCCGCTGTGGGCGATCGCGGTGGGGTATCCGAGGCTGCCAAGGTAGACGGCGATCGCCTCGGCGACAACGGGGTCGTCATCGACCACCAGCACCCGTGGTCTGAACTCGCTCATGGGCGACGTGGCCTCCGCCTCCATGGCCTCATCAGCGGGCGATTCCCCGTGCCACCAGGCCTCGAGCCAATCCGGGGGCGGCGGCCGAGATCAGCGAACGTCGACCGACACCGGGGACAGCGGGTGGTCGGATGGCGCAACCGGCAATGCAACAACGAGTTAGGCGCTGGGACTCGGTGCCCCGACCTGCCCGGGATGCTCACGAACCGCCGGCCGATCGGGACCTGTTGATGACTGATAGTGTTCAGCCGATGCATCACATGAGATTGATCGACGTGGCCCGGCGGCGGCTGAAGGCCGATGATGCGTTTGGGCAACATGATTCTCGGACGGGGCGTGCCAGCGTGGGGCGGTGATCAGACGGCTGCGGATCGGTCGGCCAAGATCGCCTAACTTGACAGGCAGGCATAATCAAATCCTTGCAAGATCACGACTTGCGCTTGGCAAGCACCGGCATCTCGACTAGTCTAGTTGGACACTCGGCTTGCCGTCGAGGGCCCCGGAGGAGAGGCCGTTCCGGCAAGCCGTTTTCTTATGCGCTGCCGGGGGCCCGTGATCTCACCGGTAGACCACTGGTCGAGACGACAAGCCGGTGATCTCCTTGATGAAGGTCATGGCCAGGAAGCCTGCGATCGCAAAGCCGGTGATCCACAAGGCTTGGGGCAAAAGCCCCAGCGCCGCGAGCCAGGCGGCGCCGTACAGCGCTTGCCACATGGCGCCATACCGCTTGAGCTTCTCAGCGGCGGCTGCGCCGCGAACGCCGCTGACTTTCCACCAGGCAACGGCCAGGAACGCTAGGGCCGTCAACACCGGCCACAACACCGCCCATGGTTCGGCCTGCTCCGGCCACAGCCCGTCGTCTATTTGCATCGCGCCCCACCCGATCACCAGCCCCGACCAGAAGGTCCATCCCAGTAATGCCCCCAGGCAACTTCGCAGCGTGAGTCGGGGTCGCTTCTCCTCCAGCACATGAACGGCAGTGGCGATCGCCATGGCGTGCGTCATGACCAGCCACACTGGCCAAGTGAAGTGCAACTGCACGTTGGGGATCAGCATGTGGGTGACATGAACCAGGCCGATCGTGACGAGCCCAATGGCGGGGATGTATTTTCCGGCCGCGTTATAAAACAGGATGCCGGCCGCGGTGAGCAGCGTGATCCACAACGCCCAAGTGCCCAGCGCCGCACCCCCCAACACGGCGACGATCAGCGCCCCGATGGTGACGACGACCGCCTGACCAAGCTTGATCCGTCCGGCGGGAATGGGGCGCTGCGGGCTGAAGGCGCTGTCATGGCGAACATCCAACACGTCGTTGAGTGAGGCGCCGTATGCGAACAGTCCGACGGCCACGACAGCGCCCGCGGCCAACGCCTGGGCAAGATTCATGTCATGAACAGGTACATTCTTGTATGCAGCCGAAGCACGGGTCAGCAGGATGATGAACCAGACATCGGCCACGGCGCCAAAGGCCATGGTGAGGCGCGTGAGTTGAATGGCCGAGACGATCTTGACCAGCAGGGCTGCCACAGGTGCATCGTACCGCGTGTCGGATCGAACCGGGGCGAATTGATCCCAGTGGTGGCGGCTCGTAGTATGCGCCGGTCACCGTTCGCCGCACGGCGCCGCTTTTTTGCCAGAATGTTTGCCGACCCGGAGAATACCGCGAACGCCGCCGGGCTGCGGATTGGACTCGCCGTCAGCCGGTATCACGCGCCCATCACCGAGGCGATGTCCGCGGCGGCGATCGAGCGCTTCATCTCGGCGGGAGGCTCGAAGGAGAATCTTCGTCTCGTCGGCGCCCCCGGCGCGTTCGAGCTGACCGCCATCGCCCGCGCGCTGGCGGTGCGCGATGATATTGACGCGGTGGTCGCCCTCGGCTGCGTGATCTCAGGCGAAACGACACACGACCAGTACATCGCCGGCGCGCTCGCACAAGGCTTGACGATGATCACGGCCCGGACGGGCGTGCCCGTGTCGTTCGGCGTGCTGACCTGCCAAACGCTGGCGCAGGCCCAGGCACGCGCCGGCGGCGCCAAGGGCAACAAGGGCGCCGAGGCGATGACCGCAGCCATCGAGGCCGCCTGCACCATCCGGTCGCTGCAGCGCCCGCCCAGGGGGAAACGTTGAGATGACCCGGTCGCGTGACATCCGCCGCTGCGCGTTGCAAGCCTTGTATCAGTTCGACACCGGCAGCGCCGACAGCCCCGAGACCGTGCGCGATTCGCTGGCCCAGTCGTCCGGCGACGATGACGTTCACGAGAAGGGCTTTGAATTGGCGGTGCGGGCATGGGCGCTGCACGAGGAGGCCGACGCCGTCGTGGCTAAACTCGCCCCCGACTGGCCCACCTATCGCCAACCCGTCGTCGACCGCAGCATTCTTCGCTTGGCGTACTTTGAGATCACCAGCCCGGATACGCCGCCGAAGGTCGCCATCAACGAGGCGGTGGAACTCGCCAAGGAGTTCAGCACCCAAAAGTCGCCCTTGTTCATCAACGGCGTACTCGACAAGATTTACAAGTCGCAGCGCGAGGTTGACACGGCCTCCCGGGACGCGACCAGCGGAGGCGCCGAGTAGTCGTGGGGCTGTTTGTCTCCACCATCAGCGCGATCCGCAAGGGCTTGACCCGAACGCGCCAAGCCCTCGGCGGCGGTCTGGGGAGTCTGCTGCGGGGCCGGACGCTCAGCGACGAGTTGATCGACCAGATCGAGGCTCAACTCATCGCCGCTGATGTCGGGGTCGCGGGCACCGCGGCAATCATCGACCGCCTCCGCACCGCCTACCGCGCAGGGCGTGTCGCCAGGGGCGACGATGCCTTGGAGTTCCTCAAACTCCAACTTGTCGCACGATGGGACGAGGAAGATCGCCGGCTGGGGGTGGCGCCGACCGGCCCGACGGTAATCCTCGTCGCCGGTGTCAACGGATCAGGCAAGACAACGAGCATCGCCAAGATTGCCAAGTCGCTCATCGACGAGGGGCGCAGCGTCCTGCTCGGGGCCGCGGACACGTTCCGCGCCGCGGCCGTCGAGCAATTGGAGATTTGGGCGACGCGGTTGGGCGTTGATGTCGTCAAGGGCGCGCCGGGGGCCGATCCGGCCGCGGTGGTGTTCGATGCTTGCGACGCCGCCCTGGCGCGAGGCGTCGACACATTACTGATCGACACGGCGGGGCGACTGCACACCCAAACGAACCTGATGCGGCAGCTCACGAAGATCCGTGATGTCGTCGCCAAGAAAATCCCCAGCGCCCCGCACGAGGTTCTGCTGGTGCTGGACGCCACCGCCGGTCAGAACGCCATCGCCCAGGCCCAAATCTTCAGCAAGGCGATCGACGTAACGGGGATCTTCCTGGCCAAGCTGGACGGCACGGCCAAGGGCGGGATCGTCGTGGCCATCCATGATGCGCTGCGCATCCCGGTGAAGCTGATCGGCGTGGGTGAAACGCTGGAGGATGTCGAGGCGTTCGATCCGGAGTCGTTCATCGAGTCGATGTTCGCGGATTAGGAACCGCCGCTACGCCGATCTGAGCCTACCGTGCGGTTTGGGCACGGGGCGGCCAAGTTCCTTGGCGGTTTCGATCCACTCTTGGGCGACGCGCTCAACGGCGCTCAGGGTCTCGGCTTTGGTCGGGCCGTCGGCCATGCAGCCGGGCAGCTCGGGAACCTCCGCGATGAAAGCGCCGTCCTCGTCACTCCAGTAGATGATCACCTCGTACTTCACGGCACGATCAGACCCTCGCCCGGAAGGGCGAACGGCGGTGTGCGCCTCAACCAGGATTCCCTACGGCCCACCGGCGGCGGCCATCACGAGAATTGACAACCGAAACCGGCTCGGTTGTGAGCGCCTCCATCGCACCGTATGATCCGCGGCGTGGTGGATGTCGGTGCGGTAATTCGCCGTGAGAGGCGCGCTGACAGGAACGGCGCCAGGCTGCGCTGCGCCGTTGTCATTTTGGCCGCGATCAGTCTGGCCAATCAACCGGCCGTCGCACAGCGACGCGTTCCCATCACCGGCGATCGGATCAGCGGGTTCGTCCTGCCGATCGAGCCGATCACAGGCGACGTACGAATCAAGGCATTGCGCGCCAGCGCATGGAACGTGGACGACACGAAGCGCCTGGTGCTTCGCGGCGACGTGCAGATCAGCATCGGCGCGTACACGTTTCATTCCGACGCCGCGGCGGTCTGGATCAATCGCATCCCGAGCGATGAGGGGCTGATCAACCAGATCGCCATGTATTTCGACCAAGTGGACGATCCAACCAAGCGCGCGGGTCTGGGCGTGCAGGGCAACCGAGTGCTGGTGACCGGCAGCGCCCGCGGCGCGGTGTCGCTTGAGGTCAGCCTGCTCGACCAAGAGCGACCGGCCGCGAGCAGGTTGTTGCAGCGTGCTGAACAGCGGTTGGCCGAGTACTTGCGCCGCACGCTGGCCCAGCCGCCTCCGCCGCTTCGTCAACAGGTGCAGGTTCAGACGGCCCCGCCCCAGGGACAGGATCAGGCGGCGCTACCGACCGACGTCACGCTCCCGCCGCGCGAAGGCCGGATGCCGCCGTTGCTGGTGCCGGACGCAACCGTATGGTTCTCGTGGGACCGACTGGACTTCACGACCGGCGAGAAAGAGAACACCGTCACGCTGACCGGCTCGGTCGTCGTCGAATACGTCGCATCCGGCACCGGGCAGGCGATCTCACAGCTCATGCTCTCGGCGCAGCGCGCGGTCGTCTTCACCGACCCCGGTTCGATTGAGGAGATGCTGACGGGGCGGCTCGAAGCCGAGTCTATCCGCGGAATCTATCTCGAAGGGAACGTGAACGTAATCGCCGAGCAGGGGCAGTACCAGGTTCGCGCCCCGCAGGTGTACTACGACTTTCGCACCGGCCGGGCTGTCATGCTCAACGCCGTGATGCGAACGTACGCCAATCGCGGGCGCCTTCCCGTCTACATCCGGGCTGAAGAATTGCGACAGATTGCGGCGAATCAGTGGACGGGCAAGGACGTTCGGGCCTCGGCCAGCGAGTTCTTCACGCCGCATCTCTCGATCGGATCCGAACGACTCACCGTGACACGCCGTACCTCGCCCAGCGATCCGGATGACGTGGAAATCCATCTGGACGGTCGCGGCAACACACTGCGCGTCGGCGAGACCCCCATTCTCTACTGGCCGAAGTTCA
>JAZFYE010000124.1:0-22848 GCA_036475395.1 Phycisphaerales bacterium | reverse complement strand
ACGGCGGGTTCGGCCTCGGCGAGATGATCGACGATGTCAACGGTGATGATCACGCCGATCTCGTCCTCGCCGCATGGGTTAGTAACAACGGCGGTTTCCATGCGGGCAAGGTGTTCATCTATTCCGGCGCCGATGGATCGATTCTCGAAACCTTCACGCACGACATTCCCAACGCGACGTTCGGATTCGATGCCAAGGGCTTGGGCGATGTAAACGCCGACGGCAAGGCGGACTATCTCATCACCGCAGCTTGGGATCTCAATCAGCGCGGACGCGCTTATGTCATCGCCGGGACGATCAGTCCGACAGTTGTTGGTGACCTGGACGGCGACGGGTCGGTCGGTGCGAGCGACTTGTTGATCCTGCTCGTGAACTGGGGCCCCTGCGCCGACTGCGATGATTGCCCGGCCGACCTGGACGATGACTGCTCCGTCGGCGCTGCTGATTTGCTCACCCTCTTAGTCAATTGGGGTTAACGTCGTCATGGTATTGCATGTACTCACGATTGTCTGTCCGATGTTGTTCGCCGGTGGCGGGTATGCAAAAATCCACCCTGCAGTTGATCGCGCTTTGCGAGGTCAGACTGAAACGACCACGGTCTGGATCATGTTTGCCGACAAGGGGAATGTTGACACGAATGCTGCGCTGGCGGTATTAGAGACAACCTACAACAAGCGAGCAATCGAGCGCCGACGTGCGCGACGTACCGCGCCGGGTTTATTTGATAAGCGTGACTTACCGGTACACGACCCCTATGTCCAACTCGTACAAGAGACCGGGGCGAACTTGCGTGTCACCAGCCGGTGGTGTAACGCCGTTAGTGTTGAGGCTACGGCGGCGCAGATCCACGAGATCGCAACTTACCCCTTCGTGGAGCAAATACAGCCTGTTCGATCTCTGCGACCCCTTCCCGTTACGAGTCCCAATACTGCCGCCGATACACCAAGCAACAAGGACCCGCTCCAGGCCGGCGGTTTCTACGGCTTATCCGAAGATCAACTTCAACAGATCAACCTCATCGATCTCCACGACGCGGGATACACCGGAAAAGGGGTTGTCATCGGTGTTCTGGATACCGGTTTCCGTAAGAGTCACATCGCATTCAATAGTGTGATCAACCCACTCCAGATTGTGGCTGAGTATGACTTTGTCAATGACGATTCTGAGACTGGACCCGAACCCGGCGATCCGTTCAATCAGCACAATCATGGAAGCTTCATTTTGGGCACGCTCGCGGCCTTTTCGCCTCAGACGATGGTGGGCGGCGCGTACACGGCATCGTACATCCTGGCCAAAGTTGAAGAGATTGGCTCAGAATTCAAGGCCGAAGAGGATTGGTTTGTCGCGGGCTTGGAGTTTATCGAAGCGAACGGTGGGGACGTGGCGACATCGTCGCTTACCATCCAAGGTTTCTATTCGCAGGACGAACTGGACGGAATGACCTCGGTCATGACGATCGGTCTGAACGTAGCCACGGCCAACGGCGTGCATTGTTGTCAGGCCGCCGGGAACAGTGGGCACGATGCAAATCCGTCGACGGCGCATCTTGTTCCGGCCGCCGATGCATTTCTCACGCTGACGTGCGGCGCGGTTGATCTGGACGGCAACATCGCGGGTTTCAGTTCCGACGGGCCAACGGCGGACGGGCGAGTCAAGCCGGAGCTGCTCGCTCGCGGCGTCAACACGTTTACGATCGATCCAAGCGGCGACGATTCGTACACATCAGTCAGCGGTACCTCGCTCTCCACGCCGTTGGAAGCTGCAGCGGTTGCTTGTTTGGTGCAGGCGCATCCCGATTGGACGGTTGGGCAGATGCGGTCGGCTCTGTTTGAAACGGCTGATTTCTATGTCGCCAACGGAACATTCGATCCGTTGTTCGTACGCGGGTTCGGTCTCCTCAACGCGCATGTTGCCTGGCAGGCCGAGCCCCGAGCGACGGGCGACCTCGATGGCGATGGAACCGTCGGCGCAAGTGATTTGCTGATCCTCCTGGTCAACTGGGGGCCATGCGCTGATTGCAACGACTGTATTGCCGATCTGAACGGCGACTGCTCCGTTGGCGCGGCGGACTTGCTCATACTTCTTGTGAACTGGGGGTAGTGAACGTCGTTCCTTCGATTCACTTGAATTCGTCTGCACTTGTATTGGAGATTGAACAATGGATACTGGAACAAGATTAGCGATCTCACTGGGCGGCGCCGTGGCTGTTCTCGGAGGCACTGCGCCGCGCGCCGTTGGGCAATGCGTCGAAGGCTGCGTTGCGATCCACACCTTTGCCGGTGAAAACGCCGGCGATACCTTCGGCTGGGTTTCGGAGAACACTGGTGATATCGACAAGGACGGCGTGGACGATCTGATCGTGTCTGCGATCGGCTTTGGAGCCAATCATGGACGAGTGTACGTCTATTCGGGCGCGACGGGTGACTTATTGTTCCCGCCGATAACCGGTTCAGTTGCCGGATGGCAACTAGGCAGCTCCGTTGGCGCTGCCGGTGACGTTAATAATGATGGCACGCTGGACGTGATCGTCGGTGCGACTGGGGTCGGGGCCGGGCGAGCATTCGTGTACTCCGGCGTCGATGGGAGTGTGCTGCGCACCTTCCTCGGCGACGTGTCGGGCGATCTGTTCGGATATGCCGTGACCGGCATCGGTGATATCAACCGTGATGGATGCGCCGACCTCCTGGTAACTGCCATACAACACGATGCGGCCGGCACCAATTCAGGACGCGCGTACGTCTATTCCGGCCTTGATTCGTCGATCATGGGCACCGTCGACGGCGAAACTTCCTTCGACTTATTCGGCAGCGGCGCTGCTCTTATCGGTGATGTGACGAATGACAACATAAACGACTTTGTCATCGGCGCGCGGAACGCCGTGTCCGGCAATGGCCGAGCCTACGTTTATTCGGGCGCAGATTTTCTAAAGAAGGGACCGATCAAGCCGGTGCATGTCTTGCTTCCCCCAGGACCCGCAGCCGACTTCGGATGGTTCTTTCTCGACGGCGGGGACATGAATGCCGACGGCACGCCGGACATTTATGTCACCGACTTCAGCGCGAACCGTGCCCACGTCTTCTCCGGTATTGACGGCGGTTTGCTGCGAACGTTCACCGGTACCGGCGGATTCGGGATCGGTCGGTTTGTCGGCGACATCAACGGTGATGACCACGAAGACCTCATTCTCGCTTCGTGGGTTCACAACGCCGGAGGCACGCAGGCCGGCCGGGCGGAAATCTTCGATGGCGCTACCGGAAAGGTTCTGGATACCTATACGCACAATGTGCCGTTTGCTCAGTTTGGATTTGATGCCAATGGGATGGGTGATGTCGATGGCGATGGCAAAACTGACTACCTCATTACCGCCGCCAACGATTCCGGCGGAACCGGCAAGGCGTACCTTATCGCCGGCAACATCGGACCTCCTGCCATTCCTGGTGATTTGGACGGCGACGGGTCGGTCGGTGCGAGCGATTTGTTGATCCTGCTCGTGAACTGGGGCCCCTGCGCCGACTGCGATGACTGTCCGGCCGACCTGGACGACGACTGCTCTGTTGGCGCGGCGGACCTGCTCATACTTCTTGTGAACTGGGGTTAAGACGACACACGGGCGATGTGAGATCTGACGCCGGAGGAAGCAGAAAGAGAGCCCGTGGCGTTGATGCCGCGGGCTGTGTTTGTGACCGTATGATCGGGCCGTCATCAAATCTCCGCCTGGTCAGTCCGGACGCGAGTATCAAAAATCGGAAATGTCCTTGACATCGGGCCCCCGGCCGGTCCATCATGGGCGAAAGGTGACACACTTAGGGAGGTCAACGATGTGTCGTGTTTCAAAATTCGGTGCGTACCTGGCCGCGTCCCTTGCAGCAAGCGTCGTTAGCTCGACGTCCCACGGCACGTGGTCGATCGTCATCGCCGACAGCGAGACGAAGGAGGTCGCGGTCGGCACCGTGACCTGCCTCACGAACTTCGATCTGTTGGCGCTGGTGCCGGTAGTGGTGGTCGGTCAAGGCGGCGCGGCGGTGCAGGCGGCGGGGGACTTCGACGGCATCCGGCGGCCGGTCATCTTCGAGCACTTGATGCTCGGCACCCCGCCCGAGGAGATCCTTGCGCTTCTTGCGCAAATCAGCGGGCATCAGTCTCGGCAATACGGGATCGCCGACACGCAGGCCCGTATGATCACGTTCACCGGCGCGTCGACCTTTCAGTGGGCCGGGGGTGTCATCGGGACGCAGGGGACAATGGTCTACGCGATTCAAGGCAATATTCTCGCCGGGGCCTGTGTGGTCCCGGCCATCGAGCAGGCGGTGCTCGAGACAGATGGCGATATCCCCGCCAAGCTCATGGCGGGAATGCAGGCGGCGCGACTCATGGGCGGCGACGGACGCTGCTCCTGCTCGCCGAACAACCCCACCGGCTGTGGCTGCCCGCCGCCGAACTTTTTCAAGTCCGGGCATATCGGCGCCATGGTCGTGGCCCGCATCGGCGACACCGATGATTCGCTGTGCAACGCAGGCGGCTGCGCCGACGGCGATTACTTCATGAAGTTCAACGTTCCCTTCCAGGCCCCCGGCGATCCCGATCCGGTAATTCAGTTGCAGAACATGTTCGACGACTGGCGCGCCGATCTCGTGGGAAGGCCTGATGCGGTTCAATCAGTCGTCGTGTTCGATCCGGAGCCGATCCCTCCCAACGGTGTGGCGATGACCACCATGCAAATCATGCTCCTGGATTGGCAGGGCAAGCCCATTGCCCAGCCCATCAACTCGCTGGCCGTGAGCCACGCGCCGGACAGTGCCGGCCTCTCCACAATCGGAAAGCCGGTCGATAACGGCGACGGCACGTTCTCCGTGCCCATCACCGCGGGAACCCGCCCCGGCGTCGATCGGTTCATCGTCGAGGTTGACGACGACGTTCGACCGGTCACGCTCGCGCCGAATCCATCATTGGAGTACTTCGCGCTCGGTGACATCGACGGTAACGGGTCGGTCGGCGCGAGCGATCTCCTGATCCTTCTCGTCAACTGGGGGCCGTGCGGCGATTGCGATGACTGTCCGGCCGATCTGAACGGCGACTGCTCCGTCGGCGCAGCGGACCTGCTCATACTTCTTGTGAACTGGGGGTAAGGCGAGAAAGACCACCCAAGGCCCAGAGGCTGTGGCCGAAGCCTGCGTATCAGGCGCCTGTTGAGGGGAAGGGGTGATCATCCACACGTCCACAGGCGAGCCTTGTCTTGGATCCCCACCAGCTCTTGTTCTCTATGCCTCACATTACCGACGGCCGCAATCACATCGCAGCCGTGGTTCTCGATCAGCCAGGGAATAATCGCCGATGTATCCAATCCGCCTGAATAGGCAAGTACAACTTTCTTGGACATAGCGGTATTGGTTCTCTTATCCAGTGACGATCTCGTCGGCATGATCCGGCGATCGCTCATCGCAATGTTGGGGCGCGCAATTGGCGGCCAGCATATGCAGCACAATCGCATTCTGTGCGTGCATCCTGTTTTCCGCTTGATCGAACACGACCGATTGCGGTGAGTCGATTACTTCCGCAACAACCTCGTGGCCGCGGTGGGCCGGCAAACAGTGCATAAAGATCGCGTTCTCGGCGGCCATGGCCATCACGGACTCGGTCACCTGATACGCCGCGAACGTTGCTTGCCGCTGAGCGGCTTCGGTCTCGTCGCCCATCGAGACCCTCGTGTCCGTGTAGATTGCATGGTGACCCGCCGCCGCCGATCCATCTGAGGTCAACTCAATCGCGCAATCCGTATCGTTCGCGATTTCGTTGGCGAGGGTGACGATCTTGGAATTGGGGGCGAATACCTGCGGCGTGATGACGGTGATGTCAAAGCCGAGCTTCGCCGCGATCAGCATAAGAGAGTGGCAGACGTTGTTGCCATCCCCGAGATAGGCCAGCTTGATCCGATCAAGGTCCGGGAAATGCTCCCGAAGCGTCAAGGCATCGGCCAGCGCCTGACAGGGATGATACATATCACTGAGCGCATTGATGACGGGAATCGATGCCGCCTCGGCAAGCTGCACGAGCGTGTCGTGCTCGAACGTTCGCGCGACGATGACCTCCACCCATCGCTCCAGGTTACGGGCGTAATCGCCGATCGACTCGCGCTCGCCCAGGCGGTTGTGTTGATGATCCAGATAGATGGCCGCTCCGCCGAGCTTCGTGAATCCCACCTCGAAACTCACGCGCGTGCGCAGTGAAGGCTTTTCAAACAGCATCACCATGGTCTTATCGCGCAGCGCGGTTCGGAAGGGCCCGTAATCGCGCTTCAGCTCGGAGGCGGTGTCGAGGATCTGCGAGATCTCGTCACGACTGAGCTGTGACAGCGAAAGGAGGTCCTTGGCCAACGGTTCAATGGAGGGAGCGATCGGTGTCATGTTGAAATCCCCTTCTTACTTAGGCGTTCGGAACGGTCGTGGTAAGAGCGATTGTGACGGACTCCGGCGCCGTCGCGGGTGCTGGGTCATTGACGGGCAATATGCGGGTGCCAACGAGGTCACCTCGGGTCAGGTCTCTCAGCGCGTCAAGTTCATGGCACGACGAAGATCGTGTCGTCGCCGGCGATCGTTCCCAGCACGTTGGGCAGACGAGCTCGGTCGAGTTCCACCGCCAGGGCGTTGGCGTGCCCCGGCCCCGTCCTGAGGACGACCGTGGCGCCGCCCGCGACGGCCTCGAGCAACTCTCGCCGTACGGTCTGCCACAGCCGGTCGTTCTCCTGAATTGCATCCGCCGGGGCCTCTGGAAGCGCATAACCATTGGGACCTTTGACCACGCCGAGCGTGCGCAGATCGCGGGACAGCGTGACTTGCGTCACCTCGATCCCCTGAGCCGCCAACAACACCTGGAGCTGCTGCTGACTGGGAATAGCATAGTCAGCAATCAGATCGAGGATTCGCTATTGGCGGCGGGTCCGGCTTCGCATTGCATAGTTACACGAACAAAAGCATAAATATGTCAAGCGGAGGCGGCGATTCCCCGTTCCGGCCCTTACGGGTCGCTGCCATCTCTCAGATCTGCGGCCTGCAGCGTCATCTGCACGTAGGCCTCGACAGCCTCGGCCTCATCCGGGCCGAATCTTGCGCGAGCCGACATGCGCGGCAGAATCTGACGCCATCGTTGGGGCGCGTAGCGAACGACCGGCTCCGGGCGGTGACATCGAGCGCAGGCCGTGATGTAAAGCACGCGACCTTGCGACAGACGGTCGGCGTCGATCTCGTGCGCGGCCGCCAGTTGAAGGACCGTCGCGTCCACGGGCGGGGCAAGATCGTCGATCGTGGCACAGCCGACGACGACAAGACTGGCCACGAGTACTACCGCCAGGATTGACCGCCGAACTGGGAAATCATGCACGCGCCGTTGCATTCTCAAACACTCCATCTGCCTGCGAGCAGCCCGGTTTTCGGGTCAGAAATCGAACCCAAAGATGAGCCGAAGCTGGAAGTCTGGCTCGGCGTCCACGTCCGTTACTTGCGTAAGGGCAGTGATCGTCGTCCACCATTGCCCGGTGCGGTAGGAGAAGTTCGGGCCGAGGTAGAGCACATGGTCACCCCAGTCCGACCAATCTTCGTACTCAATCTCGTGGAGCAGCTCGAACCCGCCGAGGAGCTTCGGCGAGAACTGGTAGCTGCCGCCAAGCGTTTGTTCGAACTTGCCCTTGTCTTCGTCGAGACTTGGGCCTTCCCATTCAGCTTCGATCGTGCCGTTCCAGGCGAGCACCCACTTGCCGATGTCTTTCTGTGCGATAAGCTTTCCCTCAATCTCCACCAGCTCATCGCCGAGTTTCATTTCGCCGTACAGCGCCAGGCCGACCGGCTCGGTGACGGGATCGGTGAGGTTGTAAATGACCTCGACGGCTGCATCGCGCCATTCAGCGCCGTTCCCAACGCTGTCGCCATCCTGGTAACGCCAGTCTGAGAGGTACAGCGCAACCTGGAGCCGGTCAGTCAGGCCGAACTCGAGCTCGTGACGCAAGTCGATCCGATCGAAGTCCGGATCGACGTCCTTGTCGGTCTTCCAGGTGATCCACTGTTCGTACTCAACCGATCCGGCTGGCAGCGTGGTCGCTTCATACACGAACGTGAACCGGCGCTCGCCGGCGAGGGCGGTGGGATCGGCGGCGGTCGCGATGAGCATGGCCGCGGCAAGCAAAAGGGCTCTCGTTGCGGTGTTCGGCAACGATGGCCGTCGCGTCCTGTCAGATTTGGCGCTCCGCAGGAGAGGCTCGCAGCGGCAGAAAACGCAAATCATCAAAGAGCTCTCTTATTGCGATTGAGTCTCAATAGCATTTCCTAAGCCGCGAGTATAGTGTCGCGCTCCCGTGGGTGGGCCCAATTGCGTTTTTTTGGACTTTTTTGTCGATTTAGGGGGTAGCCAGCCAGCTGCCCATATCCGCTCAGAGCGGGCGGCAGACCAGGATCGCCGCGCCTGTGCCGCTCGTCGATGCCCGGTTAGGGTACCCCCGGTCGGCCCATTCGCCCGCGATGAAGTTGGCGCACCCCGGCTTGTGGTTTGCGTATGATCGCGCTGCTGTGCCGCAGGTTCAGGCCAACCGAAGACAGTCAGTGGCCGCGTTTAAGCGGGCCCAGCGTGTCTTGGTCGGCGGCGTTAACAGTCCGGTCCGCGCTTATAGCGCCGTCGGTGGTGAGCCGGTATTCGTCGATCGGGCCGAGGGGCCGTTCGTCTTCGACATCGATGGGAATCGATACGTCGATCTGGTCGGCAGTTGGGGGCCGGCGATCGTCGGCCACGCGCATCCAGTGGTGGTCGAGGCGGTTCAGCAGGCGGCTGCGAACGGATTGAGCTTCGGTGCGTGTTGCCCGTTAGAGACGGAGCTGGCCGAGATCATTCTGGGGGCGATTGGGTCGGGCGAGTTGATCCGCTTCGTCAACAGCGGCACGGAGGCGGTCATGAGCGCGGTTCGGCTCATCCGGGCCGTGACGGGCCGGTCGCGGATCATCAAGTTCCTGGGCTGCTACCACGGCCACTGCGATGGGTTGCTCGTCGCGTGCGGTTCGGGCGCATCGACGTTGGGCGTGCCGAACTCGGCCGGGGTGCCGCATGAAATCGCATCGTTGACTCTGCTTGCACCGTTTAACGATCTGGCAGCCGTGGAGCGGATCTTTGCCGAGCATGGTGACGATATTGCCGGTGTGCTTGTCGAGCCGATCGCCGGCAATATGGGGTATATCGAGCCGAATGCCGGTTTTCTCGAAGGACTGCGCGCTCTGTGCGATACGCACGGCAGCTTGCTCGTCTTCGATGAGGTGATGACGGGATTCCGCGTGGCCTGGGGCGGATATCAGGTCGTCGTCGACGTCCAGCCCGATGTGACGTGTTTAGGCAAGGTCATTGGCGGCGGAATGCCCGTGGCAGCGTACGCGGGGCGGCGCGAGGTGATGGAGTTGGTCAGCCCCCTCGGCCCGATGTATCAGGCCGGCACGCTTAGCGGAAATCCCTTGGGCATGGCCAGTGGAATCGCGACGCTGAAGATATGCAGCCGACCCGGCTTCTACGAGTCGTTGCACGAACAGTCAACGCGTCTCGCGGTCGGCTTGCGGGCGGCGGCCCAGAGCGTTTCAGTCGCCGTGCAAACTGCAGCGCGAGGGGGAATGTTGGGAATGGCGTTCGCCGACGAGCCGGTTCGCGATTCCGTCGCGGCCCAGGCTTGCAACCACGAGCTATTCGCGAAGTTCTTCCACGCGATGCTCGAGCGGGGGGTCTGGCTGCCGCCGTCCGGTTATGAAGCGATGTTCATTTCGTCGGCGCACAATGACGAGTGCATCGATCAAATCATCGGCGCCGCGGCCGAGAGCTTTCGTGTGATTCAAGAATGACTCTACTCCGCGTCGGAACTCGAGGGAGCGCCCTGGCGCTGCGGCAGACGCGGTGGGTGATCGGCGAGCTTCATAGGCGGCGCCCCGAGCTCGAGTTTCAAGAGGTCATCATCAAGACGTACGGCGACGTCGCGCACGATCAACCGTTCGATTCTCCGAACTGGCCTGTGGGCGGCTTTGTGGGCGCGATCGAGCAGGCGTTGCTGGCATCTGAGATCGACTTTGCGGTCCATAGCTACAAGGATCTCCCGTCGGTCGGTCCGGAGGAGCTGGTGATTGCAGCGGTGCCGCTGCGAGCCGCGGTGCATGATGTGCTACTTACGCGGCAGGCGATTGATATTGAGCAGCTTCCGAACGGTTTTCGGATTGGCACAAGCAGTCCGCGGCGCCGCGCGCAATTCTTGCGATTTGCGGGTGTCGAGACGGTCCCGGTCCGAGGCAACGTACCGACACGAATTAAGAAGATGGAAACCGGTCAAATGGACGGCGTCGTTCTTGCCGCCGCAGGACTGGAACGATTAGGCCTGACGGCGCCGCACATGATGGACCTTGCCACCGATCGGTTCGTGCCCGCCCCACGACAGGGGGCGCTGGCCATTCAAACGAGGCGCGACAGTACGGCGCGCGACATTCTCGCGGCGCTCGAGCATCAGCCGTCACGCCGTGCCGTGGACGCTGAAGGTTCGTTCCTGGCCGCGCTAGACGCGGGGTGTCACACGCCCGTCGCCGCGCTGGCGAAAGTATCCGATGGAGGAATCGAGTTGCACGCGCAGCTCTTCAGCGATGATGGACGTGATCTTGCCCAAGGTACCGAAACCGGATCAAAACCATCTCAACTGGGGGCTGTGCTCGGGCAACGTCTCAAACAACAACTTCACATTGCGACATGAAAACCTGGGTCACGCGCGACGAACCTCCGGACGGGCCGTTGGGCGCCGCGTTGCGCGCAACGGGGTTGGAGGTCGTGCATGAGCCCGTGCTTGAGCACAATGCCCTCACCGATGCTCGCGAAGAGATCGCGCGCCTCGGCCCCGATGACTGGCTCGTCCTGACCAGCGTGTACGCGATCGAATCCGTGGCTGGCGACGTTGCTCGAGTGCCGCAGATCGCAGTCGTAAGCGAATCATCGCGCAGCGCAGCCGAGGCCCGTGGATTTCACGTGGCGCTTGTGAGCAAAGGGGGCACGGCGAAAAGCCTGTTCAGTGAACTGTGGGCGGCGGCGCACGGCGCAACCGTTTGCTATCCCCGATCGTCGCAAGCCGAGCAACCGGAGGTTGGGCCTGGAATTACGTTCGTGAGCCCTGTGTTGTACGAGACGATCGCACGACCTTACCGAAAGTCGGTCGTGGATGAAGTTGAGATTGTCACGGTCACGAGCGCATCCGCCGTCCGGGCGATCGGAGCCCTGACGCTGCCGTTCGCAAGCATCGGCCCTTCCACGACGGCCGCGCTTGGCGAGATCGGCATAGAGCCGTGGGTTGAAGCCCCGCAGCCACGCTTTGATTCGCTCGCGCAAGCGATCGCCACTCAGGTGAACGTCTCACGCCACCATCGAGCATAGTCCATGGCCGCATAGGTGAGGATGAAGTCTGCGCCGGCACGAGCGATCGACGTGAGCATCTCCATCATGCACGCGCGCTCGTCAAGCCAACCGTTCTGCGCCGCCGCCTTCACCATCGCATACTCACCACTGACGTGATACGCCGCGATCGGCAGGTTGGTCGTCGCGCGGAGACGGGCGATGACATCAAGGTACGGTAGGGCCGGCTTCACCATGAGCATGTCGGCGCCTTCCTCCGCGTCCAGAAGTGCTTCCACGACAGCCTCGCGCGCGTTCGCCGGATCCATCTGATAGGTGCGCTTATCCTTCGGCACGTTCGGTGCGTCCACCGGCGCCGAATCGAGCGCCGCGCGGAACGGGCCGTAGAACGCCGACGCATACTTCGCGGTGTAACTGAGGATCAGCGTCTGCGTGTGATCGGCCTCATCGAGCGCGGCGCGGATGGCGCCGACTCGACCGTCCATCATGTCCGAGGGGGCGACGATATCAGCGCCGGCCGCAGCATGAATGACAGCCAATTGTGCCAGCACGTCCACCGTCTCGTCGTTCATCACGACGCCACGCTCGTCGATCAGCCCGTCGTGGCCGAGACTTGAATACGGGTCGAGCGCAACGTCGGTGATGACGCAGGACTCGCCGATCGCCTCCTTGATCGCGCGCGTGGCTCGGCACAGGAGATTGTTGGGATTGAGCGCCTCGTCCGCTTCCGGCGTCTTGAGTGATGCGTCGATCGCCCCGAACAGCGCGAACGCGCGTACGCCCAGATCGACGGCGCGCCGACATTCATCCACCGCCAGATCGATGGACAAGCGGGCGCGACCGGGCATCGCCTCGATCGGCTCGCTTCGTTCGTGCCCCTCGATGATGAACAACGGCAGAACAAGTTTCTGCGGCGTCAACGTCGTTTCACGCACCAGATCACGGATGGTTTCACTGGTGCGCAGCCGTCTGGGCCGGCGGATGAGTCGCGACGTCAAGGTTGTAGTCTCGAACATAGTTCAATCTCCTGGGTCGGCGTGTTCCTGCTCGTCATGAAGAACTGGTAGTCGCAGCGATTGTTTGGCGTGTCGCTGCGCTGTGGTCATTCGTGTCTTGGCGTTGGTGTGAATTCTTCGTCGCCTCGATGTGTCGAGCGATCTCGCTCGCGGCGCGTGAGGCGGTGCGAACGCAATCGTTGATTGAAATGCCGTCGAGGTAGTTGCCGATGAGATGCAGCCCCGGATGTTGCCGGAGTTGTTGATTGATCTGGACAACGCGCTGCACATGACCTGGACGATACTGCGGGATGGCGTCGGGCCATCGACAGACATCGATCAACAGGGGTTCGCTGGTCAATCGCAACAAATCGCGCAGCGCGGTGCAGGCGATGTCAACCAGCTCTTTATCACGCTTTGTCAACATATCGGGCCGTCGTGACCCGCCCATGAAGACGCGCAGCAGCCGGCGATTCGGCGGCGCATGGCGCTCAAACACGCTGTCCGCCCAGAGCACGCCGAGCAGCGGAAACGACGATGACGTCGCCGGGACGAGAAAGCCATATCCATCCAGCGGATGTCCGACATGCCCGCGCTCGAATCCAAGATTCAGCACGACAAGCCCAGACGAGGGGATCACCTTGATGTGCTCGGAAATCTCCGGTGCGACATCAACGAGCAGTGTGGCGGTTGCGCTCTTTGGAACCGCAAGCACTAAGTGGCCCGTTCGAAATGTCGGGCCGATTCCGCCCTCGATCGAGCAACTGATCTCATACCGCCGGCCAACCTTGCGTATAGACAGTGCGCGGCAACTCGGGAACAACTCTTGCCTGAGCTGCGCGGCGAGTATCTTCGGCAGCTCGCCGAGGCCTTGGCGAAAACTTATGAGCCCTCGCCACCGCCGACGCGTCTTGCCATTTCGTCTTTGTCGGAGGTGTTTGGCAATCATGAAGCCCAGTGGACTGCGCGATTGTGTATCGATCTCGGCGGCGCTCGGAAGGCAGGCGCTGAGGCTGAGGTCGCGGCTATCGGCGGCGAAGATGCCCACGCACAACGCGCTCACCAGCCGATCGGCGACCTGGGGGCCGAATCGCCGACGAGCAGTGTTATCGATCGAATCGTCATCGGCCCTGGGGCGCCGGCTGGCGACGAGGCCGCGGAGCAGCCGCGCTTTGCCGCCTAAGGTGAGCAGTGGCGTTGTCACCAAGTCCAATGGGTTGGACGGAACCTTGTAAAGCCGATCATCATGTAGCACGTAGCGAGCCTGGGCGGCGATTCGAGCCGCCTCGATCACCTCGATCTCATTGCCAAGATCCTTCAGCAGTCGCTCGAAGGCCCCGTCGCGCACGATGACGTTGAACGGCCCCTTCTCCAGCAAGAAGCCGTCCCGCCGCTCGGTGCGCATCGCGCCGCCGACCTCGTGCTCCGATTCGAGCACGCACACATCGATGCCCGCTTGCTTGAGCCGCCAAGCGGCGGTAAGCCCACTGATTCCCCCCCCGATGACGATTACGTCACGAGATGTTGTGGTCATCTCGGTCATTGCCCAACCCCGTCCACCAACTGGCGGTCGTAGGTGAACGCACGCGCCGTGTTGATGAATCTGCGAACATTCTCAATCGGCGTGCCTTTCAGAACGCCGTGATTGAGATTGAGAATGTGGCCGGTTCGATCACCCGACCGTAGACACTGCTTTACCGCTTCATCAATCTCAGCAAGCGATCCGCGGTGGAGCACACGATTGTCCACGTTGCCCTGAAAGGCGACGCGATCGCCGTATTCAGCCCGCGCTTCGGAAAGACCGATGCAACATCCTACGCTCAGCACGTCCGCGCCCGTTCGCACCATGAGATCCAAGTACGGCTGCTCCTTCACAAACAAGATCGTTGGACACGACTGGTCAAGTCGACGAAGCACCGCCTCCTGGTACGGATGGGCGAACTGTTCATATTCCTCGCGAGAGAACAAATCCGCTACCGACTCGAACAGTTGCACGACATCCACGCCCGCCTCGATCTGCATCTTGAGGTAGTCCGCGGTGACGTTCGCAAGCAGATCCAGCAGCGTGTGACACAGCGCAGGCTCCTGATGCATCAACTGTCGTGTTTGGTCGGCCTTGGTGCCGGGGCTCCGGCCCTCGATCATGAACGTGGCCAGCGTCAACGGAGCGCCGGCGAACCCGATCAACGGCAGCGCGCCCTTGAGTTCGCTCAGCACGAGCTTGATGGTCGCCGAAACAAACGAGAGCTCGTGGCGCGGATCGATAGGGCGCAACCGGTCGATGTCGCGGCGGCCTCGAATCGGCGGCTCCAACACCGGTCCCGGACGATAGACAAAGCGCGCCCCCAGCGGCGCGAGTGGGGTGAGGATATCCTGGAAGAGGATCGCCGCATCGACGCCGAACCGAATCGGCAGCATCGTGATCTCGCACGCCAGCTCCGGATCACGGAACAGCTCCTCCAGCTCCAAACCACATCGATCGCGAATCGCGAGATACTTCGGATCAAACCGCCCCGCCTGCCGCATGAGCCACACCGGCGTGCGCTCGGTTCGTTCGCGTCGAGCGGCGCGCAACAGCAGATCGTTAACCGGCGCGATCGTTGCCGCAGCGTCAAGCTTAGGCGCTGGTGGAGAAGGCATGCTGCTCCCCAAGGCGATAGGCGTCTGCATGAACATAGGCGTCGAACACCGCGGCGACGTTGCGCATGAGGACTCGTCCCAATGGGAACGTCAACGTGATCGTGCCGTCGTTCTCGACCTCGATCAACCCGTCCGCCTCCAAAGATTGGAGCCGAGCAAGTTCATCAGCGAAGTAGTCTTGGAAGCGAATATCGAACTGCTCTTCGATGCGCGACGGGCGGACCTGAGCGTAGCAGTACAGTTGACGGATCACCGATTGCCGAAGGCCGTCGTCGGTCGTGAGCCGTGTGCCGCGTAGAGCGGGGTCTAGGTTGCTGTGGATGCGCTCGGCGTACGCCGCCGGATCACGGATATTCTGCAAGTAGGCGAACCGGACGAATTGACTGATCGAGGACGAGCCGAGGCCGATGAGGTCGAGATCCGCGCCGGTGGTCATCCCCTGGAAGTTGCGGTTGATCGTGCCGTCGCGCATGGCCTGTACGAGCATTTCATCGCGCTTGGCGAAATGATCGAGGCCGACAAATTCATACCCGGCCCAGGTGAAGCGCTCGACGGCCTCCAGGAACATCGCCAACTTCGATTGAGAATCCGGCATCTGCTCGTGGTGGATGCCGCGCTGCGTCGCGATCTTCTGAGGAATCTGCGCGTAGTGGTAGTACGCAATCCGATCGGGCGACAGGGTAATGGTGCGATCGATCATCGCGGTGACGGTCTGAAGCGTTTGATACGGCATGCCGTAGATCAGATCGAAGTTCACGCTCACAAAGCCGAGGTCTCGGCAGGTGTCAAGACACGCAGCCACCATTTCGTACGGCTGAATGCGATGGATATGTTTCTGGACGCGTTCGTCGAAATCCTGCACACCCAACGACACGCGGCTGAACCCCAGGCGACGCAGGAGCTTGAGTTGCTCGAGCGATGTCACGCGCGGGTCGATCTCGATTGAGATCTCGACGTCGTCAGCGACATTGAACGCGTCCGTCAGCGCGCTGTGGATTCGTTCGATGTCAGCGCACGAAAGGTACGTCGGCGTTCCGCCGCCCCAATGGATTTGACGTATGGGGCGTTGTCCGCCGTCCAACGAGGCGATCCAGCCAATCTCCTGCTCAAGGGCGCTCAAATAGTCTGTGGTTCGTGCGTCAGCGTCCTTGGCGGACTTCCGCAGGATCGTGCGATTGCACGCGCAGAACTTGCA
This sequence comes from Phycisphaerales bacterium, assembly GCA_036475395.1. Classification (GTDB taxonomy): domain Bacteria; phylum Planctomycetota; class Phycisphaerae; order Phycisphaerales; family SM1A02; genus JADFNO01. The sequence goes on along the minus strand of JAZFYE010000124.1, from coordinate 6,621 downwards.
GAGCGCTTCGCAAAACGGAAGGTGCAGGTAGAGCGACAAATCTCGCGCCGGGGTGCGGCCCGCGGCATCGGCGCGAATTGCAGCCGCTTCGTCCGGCTCAACGTCGCGCCACCACGTCGGCATGGGGTACGACACATGCCGAGGCAACGACAGACCCGCGTAGCGCTCGAAAACTTCATGATCAACGACGGACAAGCTGGGCATGGCTGTCTCCTTCACAGATGACCGGCTCATTGACTTCGAGGCTTGCCGGTGACAGCTCCGCGTCGATACTTTGGGGCAACGGTGCGTCCGACGCAAACTCGCCGGGCCAATCCCCGTCGCTCGTGATTGATTCGACATACGCGAGGATCGCACGTTCGGCCGCCTCCGCCGCGCTATTGAGTTCCACCTGCGTCAGAAGTGCTTCTGCAAATCGATCGACCTGTGCCTCGAGCTGCCGGGCGTCGATCACACGGATCCCGTCGATCGCCCCGACACCTTCCGTTGAGCCGAACGTATTGAAGTCGACGATCGTCAGCGGGCGGGCGGCGTAGTCACGAAGACCCACAAGCTGCTGCGCCCTGAGAATTGGCTCCCTGCGATCGACGCCGAGGAACAAGACGTCCGCCTCGGCGATGGCATCGGTGACGGCCGGTTCAGAATACTTGTGCACGAGGAGGCGCTGTCCTTGCCCGATCGCCTTTCGAAGCAGCTTGATCAGGCGCTGCCGGCCTTCGCCGCGGTAGATGATAGTCAGGTTCCGGCTCGGGACGTCGAACGACTCGATCAAGGACCGCAGTATGGAGAGCGAGGTTGTTGATCCGCCGAGGACAACACAGTTGGCGCTGTGAAGCGCGGGCTGCATCGTCTCGACGAGATCGCGCAACGCGGCGAAACAATACTCGCAACTGAACCCGCCCCAGAGCGTAGATTGACGCAAATCCTCAACGAGCAAACGCACTTGGTTGACAAATTGGTCGGTCGTCGATCCGGCTGTCTCGGCATGCCGCGCCATCCGGCAAGCTGAAGCGAGTTGGGCCAAAACCTCACTATCGCCCGGGAGTGAGCTGTTCAGCCCGGCGGCGGTCCGCAGCACGTGATGCAACGCATCGGCGCCGCGCAAGACGTTCACCGGCAGATCCGTGTCGGGATCGCCGAACAAGTGTCGTGTCACATTCTTGACGGTCTTGTCGAACGAGCGATCATCATTGTGGTCGCGGTGGAGAAAGCCGTAGAACTCAAAACGATTGCAGGTGTTCCACAGCCAGCACTCGCGGAAGTCGTTCTCGTGATGGATCGTCTGGAGCACCTGGAGGGTGTCGAACTGCGGGCGCTTGATGCGACGGAAGTCTTGCCCCGTCACATGCGTCATGGCGGGACCCATGCCGCCATTGAGGCGACTCCGCATTGACACGCCCACCATCGTGAGCGACTCGATCGCGGCCCGAAGATCGACCGCGGATTGCCTTTGGTTCAGCAGCGGCGTGTCCGGTTCGTGATAGGAATTGCCCGAGTGTGAGCCACGGCGAGCAAGCAGGCTCAGGGCCTTGATGAACGGCTCGAACGTATTGAGGCTCGGGCAGAGAAACAGCTCGCCGCCGGCCTGGGCGAACTGCTCGGCGTAGGTGATCCCGACCTCCTCGATCGTTTCCAGACAGTCGGCGGTGAAGCTGATGGGGCAAACCAGCAGGCGTTTCTCGCCGCGTGCAGCCAGATCCGCCACCGCTGTTTCCGTGGACGGCTCAAGCCACGGAACCGGACCGAGTTTGCTTTGAAACGACAATCCAGTGCGCTCACCCGGCCAACCGAGCCGTTCATTGACGAGCTCAACTGAGCGCCGCACCTGCCCTTCATAGGGATCGCCCGCCTTCACATATGACTGCGGCAGCGAGTGCGTGGAATACAACAAGAACGCATCGCCCGGCGTCAGGCCGTGCGCCTGCGCTTGGTCGTAAATCATTTGCGCTTGCGCGTCGATGTAGCCTGTGTCGTCGTACCACGTGTTGCGGACCTCAACGTTCAGTTGCAGTCCGAGCTGAAGCACGGTCTTGTAAAGCACCTCAAGCGCCGTGCCTGTCGTCGGCCCGCTGTATTGCGGATACATCGGAATCACGACCAGATCAGTGACGCCCGCTTCGACGATCTGCTGCACCACATCGCCGATGCTTGGGTTCGCGTAGCGCATCGCGTAGAAGACCTGCCAATCGTTTGACAAGTGCGCTTTGAGCGCCGAAACCTGATCCTCAGTAATGAACTTCAGCGGCGAGCCACGATCAGTCCAGATCTGGCGATAGGCGTGGGCGGATCTCGGCCCCCGGAACTGGGCGATCATCCGCGCCAGAGGGTAGTTCAACCACCGCCAACGGCGCGGCAGTTTGATGACGTAGGGATCGCTCAGGAACTGTGTGAGATAGCGACGGACCGACTTCGTATCGTGGTGGTCGGGTGTGCCGAGGTTGATCAATAACACACCGCGACGCCTTTCGTAAAGGCAGACGCACTCGGTGTGACCACCTGAGCAGCCGGCACACGTCGTCGTGGACGTTGCCATGAGTGAGTTTTCCGTGTCTTGGGGTTCTCGCGTGGGAGTACCAGACGTATCGAGCGCGCAGGGCTAGACAGGCGGGGCGCGCGGGATACAAACGCGCGAATCAAAAGTCCGCGGCGTGACTGGCAGTTCGGCCGGGCGGATCACAGCCCAAGGACGCACCACGACAATGACACATCGCAGTGCCCCAATCAGGTGGCGCCAGACTTCGCGCCATCGGGGTTGCCATCGGCGCTGCGATCGGCGGAACCCCTGCACGATAATTCCGGCCGCCAAGATCGCCGGCGTTTGCTGGAGCACTTCCCGTCCAACCTCCGATGCCGCGACTTCGTGGTGAACGACCGCACAGACCAGCAGGAACACCAATGCCGCGCCGCGTCGGGTGCGGAACCGCAGGAACGGCGCGTCCAGGAGCTTCAGGACGAAAACCAGGACGGTCAGACACAGGGCGACGAACCCCAGCCACTTGCCCCCCTCGGGGTGCGCGAGCATTGACCGGCCAACGCTCACGAGCACCGGCACATGAATCAGGATCAACAGCATCCACCACGCCCGCCGAGCGGCAGACGCGAGTCGATGGGTTCGGCTGGTGGGCTGATGGGACATAACGCCTCGTTATTATGGACCAGAAGCAGGCAAAAACCAAATCGGACGACCGACACCCCGCCCCGCCCCGCCCAAGGGCCGCCAGCTCCGCAGGAACTCACCTGGAGCGGGCGGCTTACGAGCCGGTCCACGCTCACATGAGCCAGCGCTGGCGGATCGCCGAGCCCAACGCGAAGCGCACGGTGCGGCGGAATGCTCGCGCTGCACACTTATCACACACGCAGACGCAAACTGGGACTCATAGCCGTGACCCACAACATCATGATCCTTCGTCTTATCAAGCTTTTCTACAGAGCAAGCCTGCCCCGTTTGTCTTGCCCTCGTTTGGATGCCGCAACGACCGGAGGATATGATCGATCGGTTGAGACAAGGAGTGTCTAATCACTTTGAAGCGGCTGCGTTGGGTAATCCTCTTCGTACTATTCGGCGTTCTCGTGAATGTTGGGATCGCCTGGGGTTGCGACCTTCGAGCCGTCACTAATTATGCGCGGCACCACTCCGTTCGGGGGTTTACAAGGACGGGTGAGGGTTTTAGCGACTGGAATATCGAAATAAGACGAGAATTCGGCTATGTCCGGGTTTTTTCATCCTGGTCCACGGGTGAATCAATCTACCAGGGTGTAATTCCGGCACATAGTGCCGAGGATCTTCTTCCGAGTTGGGCTTCGTATGCAAACGCATCCGACGTCGGAACGGAGGATTCCTACGTGATCCGGAATGTCGATGCGGCGGGCTGGCCTTTCCACTCGCTTTGGTACGGCCTAGAGTACGATACTTCTCGGGTGCCGACCGCTACTCTTGAGGAGGCGACGACGGTCAAATCAGGATATCTGCTACCGTCTGATCGCAAGAAATCGCATCGCTCGGTTGCAGAAGCTCGAATACTCCCACTCGGTCCCTTGTGGCTCGGATTTTTGCTCAACAGCATCATCTTTGCAACGGCGCCAGCTCTAGCGATCTTCGCACCGTTCAGGATCCGCAGTCTTGCTCGAATCCTTCGAGGATGCTGTCCAAGATGCGGTTACAATCTCACTGCATTGACCGCACCTGGATGTCCGGAATGCGGCTGGCGACGAGGAGAAAAGGACGCACAACAAACCGGATAGCTTGATGGCTGCGACTCCTGCATCGAAACAGTGATCGTGCGCGACATTGACCGGTGCGGATCGTCTGTTCGACCCAGTCCGGAGGCCGACTCTGACGGCCCAACGCGGCGCTCACGGTGAGTCAAGCTGCTGTGGATTTGTGCCGGGCTACGCGGCCTCGTTGGCATCGGTGCGGAGATTCGGTAGATCGAAGAGGTATTGGTCAACCCGCTGACCCGCCGCCTCCAGGATGTGGACGTCGTGGTCGGCGTCCAGATCCAGCATGGGAAGCTCGCCGTTCTCGTTGCGGCATGCCTCGCCGAGAATGCGAACCACCGGCCGGCAAGGCTGTCGAAAGTTCAGGGCAACGATCACGGCCTTTCGGTCGTTTGAGAGTAGGACCAACGACCCGATCGGAAACGGAGGAAGCCGGCGGATCATCAAGTATCGGACGACCGGATCGAACCCGCCGTCGAACCGCTTGCTGTTGAAGTCGCGCAGGGCCGCGACAGTGGGGTAGTTGTGATGGCTTGGATCGTTCAGCAGATTGTCGAGCACGTTGGCGGCGGCGATGATTCGACAGAAGATGTGAATGTCCATGCTTTGCTGGGGACCGTGACGACGCCCTCTCGTGCTCAGGGCCTGGTCCGGCCAGCCCGTTCCGTCGAAACGCTGATGATGGTTGAGCACCGCATGGCGCGCCGTGGCCGGAAACGTGGAGGCGTCGACCATCGCGCGTCCGCTGAAAACATGATCGCGATATGTCTCCAGGAGGTCGGGGTCGTCCGGCGGCGCGTGAATCTCGTGATGTTGTCGGGATCCTTGCTCCATCCCCGCCTTACCGATGTCGTGCAGCATCGCCCCGAGCCCCAGCGGTACGACGTCTCTCGCATGCTCCGGAGCCAACTGCGGGCGTTGATCCACGAGATACGTTTCCATCTCCAAGCCAACGAGAACGGACAGGAACGCGACGTTGGCGCTATGCGTGAAGACGTGGCTTGTATCGGCGAGCAGTTGATGGCTGAGGTGCGCGTATTGACCGCTGCTGAGGAGTTCAAAAACGAGATCGGTGATCGTTTGCCGGTACAATTGAAACTGAGCCCCCGAGACGCTCGACCGGGAGAGTTGGCTGAAATCCTTCTTCAGCTGGTTGAAAACGTCCATCCTCGCCGCCGCGAGGTTCGGTACGACGGCGATGTCGAGATCGGCCGTCGCGTCGTGGTGAACCCAGACCTCGCTGACGCCGAGCCGTCGCAGGTTGTTGATCATGCGAGTATCCAGGGTGACCCCGGGGCGAAGCAGCTCGGTGGAGGGACGGCGCGGATGGGGAATCGATCCTCCCACCTCCATCCCCGGTTCGAGACTGGCTACATTGCATAGCAGCATGCGCGGGAACTCTTTGGCCCAAGTGAATCGTCTCGTTATTGGTCGGAACACCGGCTGGGGGAGGTTAGCTGGACGGCGCCATCAATCAAAAGGATGGACCACTTGCGGCAATCCAGTTCATGGCAACGTCTTATAATCGCCGGTCGGGTGCACGTTGCGCTCATGACGTCGAGTGCCGCGTGTTCGCGGCCATCGGCGACCGGTTCAGTCGTTCACCACGCGATCCGCCACAGCATGGGCCAGACGAAGTCCAGTCTCTTGCCGTCACAGTGCTTGTGGTGGGGGACCGGCCTCCTCAGGTGGGCGGCGTCCGGCCATTCGACCTAGGCTGTAGGTTGTGAGTTGGTCCGGCGTCATTCTTGGCATTACCCTGGCGGCGATTGAGCCGCTGACGGATGACCAGCGCGTTCGCCTGGCCACGGCCTTCGATGGGCGCGATCATCAGGAAGCAGCGTTCGTCGCGCTCGTGGAGAACGTGCGCCTGTGGACGCCGGGCGTCGGCGATTCTCCGATCCGCTTGCAGCCCAACCTTACGGCGATGCTTGGAGATCCGGAGGCCTACCGCGGGTCGTTGTGTCAGATCACCGGCCGCGTTCAACAGCAAACGCCGCTGTCCGCGCTCTACAAGGGCGTAACGGAGTGGTTCGTACGAGACGAGTCCGGTCGAGCGATCCTGGTTTATGTCGTGGGCCATGAGGACGATCCCGCCATCGGCGACGGGCAAGCGGTGGTGCTTCATGCCCGGTTCTACAAGCGCGTCGATGACATCGCGCGCGACGGCGTGTCTCGCCGCTATCCGGCTTTCGTCGGCGCCTGGCCCAGCCGGCCGGTCGCGGCCGATGCGGCGCTGGGCGGCGTGCTCGTGGTTGTCATACCCGTTGCCGTTCTACTTGTCATTTTTCTGCTTCTGCTGCTGTACGTGCGGCGAAACCGCGCTGAGCGGCGACTTGGGCGGTCGGTGATTGGCGAACGACCCGAGGTGGACGAATCGCCGGCCTTGCCCGATGATCCCGT
>JAZFYE010000123.1:0-15415 GCA_036475395.1 Phycisphaerales bacterium | reverse complement strand
CCAAGGAATACATCGAGTTCCTTCTCGATGAGACCACGACCGACGATCGCGGCCAGATCGCCTTCGATCAATGGGTGTTGCACGGCAAGAGCGCGCCCGCAGAGATGGACATGGCTGTAATCGATCTCACTCTCGGCATCCCCGGCGACCTCAACGGCGATGGCGTGGTCGGCGCAGCTGACTTGCTCATTCTCCTGGCCAGTTGGGGTCCATGCGGCGAGTGCCAGGACTGCCCTGCCGACCTCGACGTCAACGGCAAGGTCTGCGCCAGCGACCTGCTGATCCTCCTGGTCAATTGGGGCTGATTTCTCACAAATGCCGCTTGGATGCAGCCCGCCTGTGGTATGCTGTTCTCGACCGGTCGCATAGGGCTCCTGCGGCCATGGACGGCAGAACCACTGTGCGGCCTCTACCTTGATGGAGGTTGAGCCATGTGGTTCAAATCAAGCTCCACAACCCCGGCGGTCGCGGCGATTAGTTTCTGCCTCATTGGCGGGACAGTCCCCGCGTCGGCGGACCTCATTTATGACAACGGTGGTCCGGACGGAGTTGCCGGCCTCGGTGGTGGTGAGGGATTCGAAATAGCAGATGACTTCGTCCTCAAGGGCGGACCAGGTTGGCTCGTGGACGGTATGTCTATCAGCTACATCTGGGGTGACGGGGCCGGTCTTGGTCTAGCCGGGGATTTCCTGCTGGAGGTCTATGCCGACGATGCCGGCGGCGGCCCCGGCACGATCATCTCTAGTCAGGTCGTGGGTCTGGACTCAGAGTCTCTGACCGGTGCCGAGTTCTTCGGCCGTCCAGAAATTCGCATGAGCATCAAATTCGCCCCGGTCGAACTGGCCGCGGACACGACCTACTGGATAGCCATGACGCACCTCGACGCGCCCCAGAACGGCTTTTTCCTGTCATCCCACTCCGAACAAAACGGCGACATCGTGGGAAGCGAGCTTTACTTCCGGTTTCCAAAGTTCGGCTTCCCGGACTGGACCCCTGGGAGCCAATTCTTTGGAGAGGCCCACGACTACTCATTCGCGTTACAGGGCGAGGTTATTCCCGCACCTTGCCCGTGGGACCTTGACGACAACGGCGTCGTCGGTGCGACCGACCTGCTCTTATTGCTGACCTACTACGGCATGTCGTGCGATGACTGCCCCTTCGACTTCGACGGCGATGGCAATGTCGGGGCGACCGACCTCCTCGCCCTCCTCGTCAACTGGGGGCCGTGTCCGTAGCACCGCCAGCCCGGCTCACTTACTGGTCAACTGGGGATAGCCCTCGACACCCGACACTTTGCCTCCGGCGGCCCCCGGAAGGGAAGAAGGCCATCGACAAGCCGACCTCGACGATGACTGCACCGTTGGGGCTAGCGATCTGCTTATCCTGCTGACCACTGGGGCTGATATCTCACAAATGCCGGTTGGATTCAGCCCGCCTGTGGTAGACTGTTCTCGACCGGCTGCACGGGGGTACCTGGCTTCAGGGAGCGGCTGATGATCTACGGTAGATACCAAACATCCGGGCAGGAGAAACGAAATGAGAATGCACCAAGTCGTGGCATCGATCGTAACGTTGGCTCTCAGCGCAAGCATCGCCTTCGCCGGGGGCGGCACAGCACTCACCTATCAAGGTCGGCTCCTCGACGCGGGCGAGCCGGCGAACGGACCGTTCGATTTCGAGTTCAGGCTGTGGGATGCGGAGATGGGCGGCAGCCAGATCGGCTCGACGCAGATCCACAACGCGGTGCCCGTCGCCGACGGATTGTTTTTGATCCTGCTCGACTTCGGCGCGAACGCCTTTACCAACGCCGACCGCTGGCTGGGCGTGACCGTCGACACCGTCCTGCTGAGCCCACGTCAGCCGGTCACGCGCGTGCCCTACGCGATTCAGACTCGCGGCATCTTCGTGGATCAGGACCAAGACGTCGGCATTGGCACGACGAGTCCAACGAATCCGCTGCACGTGCGGCTGACGACCGTTGGGCAGGCGGTGAGGATCGAGAGCACAGATCCGGCTAATAATTTCACCGCGCTGGGAGTGACTCACAACGGAAGTGCCCCGTCAGTGCTTGCGTTTAACACGGGTACGGGGCATGCCGGTGAATTCAGAGTCTTCAATCCCAACAACGCTGCGGCCTTGCGCGGGCTGAATCAAGGCGGCGGCAATGCCGGGTTGTTCGAAATCATCAACGCCGCCAACAGCGAGCCAGCCATCTATGCCCAGACAAACGGCGCCAGCGGCACGGCCGTGTTCGGTCTGGCCACCGCCACCGCGGGCCTCACCACCTATGGGGGCCGCTTTGAGAGCGACCTCCCCGGCGGCCGGGGGGTGTTCGGCTACGCCACCGCCTCGACGGGTGGCGGTACCGGTGTGTCTGGCAGAAGCGACAGCAGCACCGAGGGCAGGGGCGTGTTCGGGTACGCCAGCGCCACCTCGGGCAACACCAGGGGTGGGTACTTCAAGAGCGACAGCACCAACGGCACGGGCGTCTTCGGCTGGGCACCCGCCACCTCGGGCAACGCCCGCGGGGTCGTCGGGCAAAGCAATGCCGACAGCGGCCGAGGTGTATACGGCCAGGCCGTTTCCTCGACGGGTGTCACCTACGGTGTGTACGGCCTCAGCCAAAGCCCTGACGGCCGGGGCGTGCTCGGTATTGCCACCTCCTCGACGGGCTTGGCGTACGGTGTGTTGGGCGAGACCCTCTCCACCTCGGGGTCCGCCGTCGGTGTCTACGGACGGGTGAACAGCTTTTCGCCGGGCCCGAACTCCGCGGCGGTTCGTGGAGAAAACCGCGGCACAGGCGCCTTTGGGATCGGAGTGCATGGTTCCCAGAACGGCAGCGGTTGGGGCGTCAACGGAACGGCTAGCAGCGGCGGTATCGGCGTCAGAGGGGCCGGTGGCGCATACGACTTCTTCGCTGCGGGCCCCGGAATAAACTACGGCGCTCCATCCTCGATCCGCTGGAAACGCAGCATCGAGACGATCAATGACCCCCTCGATAAGGTGGCTCAACTACGCGGCGTCTATTTCGACTGGGACGAAGACCACGGCGGGCATCACGATGTGGGCCTGATCGCCGAGGAGGTCGGCGCGGTCCTGCCCGAGATTGTCACCTACGAAGAAAACGGCATCGACGCCAACGGCATGGACTACAGCAAGCTGACCCCCTTGCTCATCGAGGCGATCAAGGAGCTGCACGGCGAGGTCGAGTACAAGGACTCGCAGATCACAGAACTTCAAGCTCGACTCACAGCGCTGGAAGCGCTGGTTCAGCGGCTTGTCTTGGACCGAAACGGAGGTGCCCCATGAAGCGCGAGACGTTGCTTGCGTACCTCTGGGCAATCGTGTTGACCGCCGGTGCCGCGGCGCTGGCGCCGGTCGGGGGAGGCGACTTTGATCTTACATGGCACACCATTGACGGAGGTGGCGGAGGCTCGTCCACCGGCGGCGGGTTCGAACTGGCCGGCACCATCGGCCAGCATGATGCCGGGCCGGTGATGACCGGCGGCCAGTTCGCGCTGCTCGGCGGGTTCTGGCCCGGCGTCGGTTCAGCGCCTGGAATGCCATGCCCGTGGGATCTTGACGGCAGCGGCATAGTTGGCGCATCCGATCTGCTCTCACTGCTCGTCAGTTGGGGGCCGTGCAAAGGCTGCCCCGCCGACTTCGACGGCAACGGCACCGTCGGCGCCTCCGACCTCCTCGCCCTCCTCGTAAACTGGGGGCCGTGTCCGTAGAAGATGGCATCAAGGCGTCATGGCATCGAGATAGCCGTCCCGATTTCATCGGGCGTGGTCGCGATGGCACTCCTGGCCCCCGGAAATGAGGCGAATCGGCTTTGGTGGACCCTTTCGTGCCCTATTACGATCGAATGATGTCGCCTGCTTCGATCGCGATCACTTCAATTGCCGCCGCCGACCGGGACTCCGCACGCAGGAAGACGGGGTGGGGCGGAGTTCTCGGCCGACACGCCGGAACGGGATTGAAGGACCGACGGCGAATTCTCGGGGAATCTCATCTCGATCTGAACTTCCTTTGCATCGCGCTGTATGACGAGCTTTACAGGCGATGATCGAAAAAGAGTCGCGAGTTCGTCTTGGCTCAAGTTATCCGCGTCCTTCCCATTCAGGCGAATGATGACATCTCCTGCTTGCAGACCGGCGCGCTCGGCGATGCTGTCCGGCTGCGTACCGCTGACTGTCAACGGGCCGGAGCCGAGTCCGTTGAACATCACTCCGTACTTGGGTCGCTCCGGAGACGGCACCGCAGCGCGTCGTTGGGGGCCTTGATTCGTATCCGGCCGATCGAAGCGCAGCCGCTGATTGATCTGATCGATGGTCAGTACGAACGGCTCGAGCGCCGTGCGACCAAGATTCGCAGCGTTCAAGAGGTGATCGTTGAAATTGAGTTGGGGGTTCTCGAACGTCTGGCCGGCAAAGCTCAATGTGCCGTCCAAGGTCGCGCTGTGGATATCAAATGAACCGCTGATAGTTCGCGCTTGTCCCACAAGTCGAGGCGGCGACTTCAACGGAAGGCGTTCAGCCAACGCTAAGGGAAGCATCACGTTGCTCATGTTCCCGCTATCAATGTGACCAACAATCTTCTCACCGGCCACATCGACGTCGATTGTGATAATCCATCCTTGGTCCAGACGATACGGTATCGATCCATCGTTCGGTCCCAATGCGCCGCGCCAGATCGTCAATTGCTTGTTGGGATAATCGATCGAGACAATCGCTTCGTAAAGCACTGGAAGACCGATGATACCGCGAGCCCGGTGCATCCCACCGCCCCACGAAACGGCGTTTACCTCGCCGAACTGCGCTTCACCGATGGTGATCTGATCGACCGTGTAGGTTTTTGCCTCAACTGCGTCGGGAGCGGCCGGATCGCCGATGCGCGTGGTTCCAGTCGGCTCGATGCCAAGCTCCTTGGCCAGAGACTCATCAAGAACGACCGTGCCCGCCCCCGTATCAAAGATGAACCGAAATGGCCCTTGGCCGTTGATCTTTGCTTCGATGGTCGGTAGTCCCATCACGAATTCCATGGGTACCTTGATCGGTTCGCGCCCGAGCCGGGACCATTGCGGCGCTGCTTCCGGCACCGGTGAGTTGGCTTGCTCGAAGCGAGCCCGGCCGTTCTTCTGGTCATAGGTGACAATGAAGCGTTGCAGCGCCCGTCCGCCCAGTAACACACCTGTCCTCGCCGATGGCGTAATCGTCAGCGCCGGTTGGGAAAGCACTTGCTGGCCGATCTGCAAATCTCCAGCCAGGGTTGCCCGGCTTATGGGGAACGATCCGCTGACGGTTCGCGCTTGGCCGATGGCGACCGGCTCGCCGGCCAATTCCAGCGAGTCGGCCACCGACTGTGGTACAACGATGTCTGCCATCGCGCCGGTGTCGAGCATTGCACGGTGGGCCTGCCCGCCGAGAACAATGTCCACCGACGGTACGCCTTGGCCGAACATCTCCACCACGTCGGCGCCGTTGGGTTCGGGCAGGTCGCCGCGCTCGACGCGGATCGTTCTCTTGCCATACTCGATCGTGAGCAGGTAGTCCTCAAAAAGGGCGTAGCCGAGAATGCCGTCGATGTGGCCGTGTACGCTTGCACCAGCCTGGTTGTAATCGCGGCTGAGCACCCGCACGCCTTCATAGTGCAATCCACCGAAATCCAGGGTTTCCAGCCGGTGCATCGACATGCTGCGTCCCGGCCGGGTTGATCCGTCTGAACCAGTGACCTGGCCCATCGTTTCTAGCTCCAATTTCTCAACCAGCGACACATCCACGCGGCCGCCACCCATCGCCCCTGTGTCGAGAATGAAGCGGAATGGTCCTTCGCCATTGACATAGACGTCATCTACGAGAATCTGTGCGCCAGCCAGCGCTATTGGCAGCTCGACGATGGGTTGGCGCAATTCGGCCAACTGAACGGCGGGTCCCGTTGGTTGCCCCGGACCCTGCCTGATGACCCGTTCTTGCCCCTGTGCGACTCCGATACACCCCAACACGGCCAGCAGTGTCAGTCCTTGTTCAATGAATCGCATCGGTCTCGCTCCTTGTGTGGCGGGATGCGGTATGACGCCCTCGAACCAACTAGTACGTTTCGTAGTAGTTGACTAGAGTTCGTTGCCGATACTTCCTTACAATGTTTTGCGGCAATTCCTCAAAACACCGCCTTATGGCGGAGCACCACGGGACTCTCGTGAATCACCATGGAACCTCTCACTGATCTGGAAGCCGCCGCCCTCGGCTGTATCCACCGCCATCAGCCGTGTACGGCCCATCTGATTCGTACGCGTTTCCGCCAGTCGCCTTCGGCACGCTTCAGTGACTCGGCCGGTTCGGTCTACCCGATGGTGAGGCGGCTAGAGAAGCGTGGGGCGGTGGCTTCGCGGCTCCAAAAGGAGGGTCGCCGCAAGGTTCGCTACTACACCTGCACGACGAGCGGTCGCACGGCACTGCGGGAGTGGATTCGGCCGCCGTTTCCGGCTGCGGTATCGGTCACCGTTGATCCGCTACGAACTCGCATGCTCTATCTTCAGTTGCTGACGCCCAAACAGCGGTCGGCTTGGCTCGATCAAGCAGAGCGAGTCCTGGATCGCCATCTTGAGAAGATTGGCCATATCGCATCATCGCCTGATCAACAACACGATCCCTTCCTGGAGCTTGCTCGCCAGAACGGCCTGCTGGAGGTGAAAGCTCGGCTGAAATGGATTCGTCTGGCGCGCAAGCGCTTGCGTGATGCCGCCTTGTTGCCGGTATAGGCCCGCCGAGGCCGCTCGCAACGTGTCAGTATGGCTGAAAATGACAAAAATACCGAAAAATATCCTAACAGCCCCTTGACATGGCCGATGAGATCGCAATCCTATCATAAACCGAACATTGACCGAAAACGAGGGCTTAGTTATGGTGTCAACAACTACAAAGCGTACGATGAATCCATCCGCCAACGGCAAGGGGAGCCGACGTATGACCAACACCATCGCCGAGGACAAAGGCCGGCTCCAGGCCCTGGAAAGGGCCCTGAGCCAGATCGAGAAGAACTTTGGCAAGGGGGCGATCATGCGCCTGGATGAGGATGCGATGAACTTGATCCCGGGGATCTCCACCGGGGCCCTGAGCCTCGACCTGGCCCTCGGAGGCAAGGGCCTGGCCCGCGGACGAGTGGTGGAAATCTTTGGGCCGGAATCCTCGGGCAAGACGACGCTGGCCCTGACGGTCGTCGCCAACGCCCAGAAAACGGGTGGAGTGGCCGCGTTCATCGATGCCGAGCACGCCCTCGATCCATCGTGGGCGCGAACGATCGGCGTCAATCTCGACGAGATGCTCGTCTCCCAGCCCGACACCGGCGAACAGGCGCTGGAAATCTGCGAGCTGCTGGTCCGCTCCAATGCCGTGGACGTGATCGTGATCGACTCCGTGGCCGCGCTGATCCCGCGGGCCGAAATCGAAGGTGACATGGGTGATCCCCACATGGGCCTCCAGGCCCGGCTCATGAGCCAGGCCCTGCGCAAACTCACCGGCGCCATCTCCAAGAGCCAAACCGTCGTCATCTTTATCAACCAACTGCGAGAGAAGATCGGCGTGATGTTCGGTTCGCCCGAGACCACGCCCGGCGGACGGGCGTTGAAGTTCTATGCCGCCGCGCGCATCGACATTCGCCGCATCGGGGCCATTAAGGACGGCGATCGAAACATCGGCAACCGGGTTCGGGCCAGGGTGGTGAAGAACAAGGTTGCCCCGCCGTTCCGCGACGCCGAGTTCGACATCATGTTCGACGAAGGGATCAGCGTTTCGGGCGATCTGCTGGATATGGCAGTGACGGACAACGTGATCGTCAAGTCCGGATCGTGGTTCAGCTACGGTGAAGTACGACTGGGCCAGGGGCGCGAGAACGCCAAGGCGTTCCTGCGTGAGAATGGCGACCTCTTCGACGAGATTCGCCAGGCGGTGCTGATCGAGCGCGGCCTCGTTGTTGCACCAAAGGCGGAGAATAGCGCTTCGGCAGCAGAGGCAGAGGCAGAGGTAGAGGCCAAGGCACAAGAGGCGTAGAACTTTCCCCGTAGCCTTAGGGTGATCATCGCGCAGCCGATCCGCCCGGGCAGGGCGCGGGCCTCTTTGTGGTTGGACAAGGGGAACCGCCTCGGATTCTGCTATGGCCAGACGTCCAGCAAACCTGCTCGTCATCTGGACGCGCGTCGGGCTGTGTCTATGATGACGGCCTTGATGCTGCGGCTGTGGCGGAACTGGCAGAAGCGCTAGACTCAGGTTCTAGTGTTTTCCCTTGCAAATAAGGGACTTACGAGACTGCTTGCGCCATGCTTGCGCACGGGCCCCGATCTGGCCGAGGTCGCCGACGCGCCGAAGGCAACGTAGGGGTGTTCGATTACGGTAACGTCGGCCTCGGGGGTTGGATCAGCGGTCGATATCATTTCACTTGCGAGCCTTCGGTTTATGTGCGGGACCGTGGACCAGTGTGATTCGCTTCACGTGAACCTCGCCCCGTGCCGGTACGGCAGTTGCGGAACGTAGCGCCTTGCCGCTTTGGCCTACGAGCAGTCCGCACTGAGAGCATTGGTCAATAGAGTTACCATACACATCGACGGGTCTGCCGTTCTCGTCGCACATCATCAGGCGATTCACGCCCGGCATCGGGCCGCCGCAGGTCGGGCAGGTGTGGCTCTCGCCGATGGCGGCTTCGATGATCCGTCGCTCCAAGCTCGCCAACCGCTGCCGGATGCTCATCGGTGTACTCCTTCCCGCTCGGCCATCAACGTTTCAAGCTGATCCAGCCGCTCGATCAGATCGACCTCGACGGGTCGGCCTAGGGATCGGTCCAGCACTTCCTTGGCCGCAGGAACGTTGCCGGACTTGGCCAGCTCGACCAGCTTCTTGACAACGTCGCGCATGTCCTTCTCGGTGACCGCCTTGAGCATGGCGGACCGGAGCTTGCCGGTCTGTTTGGCGTGTGGGTTGCCGGGACCGCCGGGATTGCCGGGTGCGAACCGACCGCGCTCATCCCGACCGTCAGACCCGTTTCGTGACGGGTTGGTCATTCATGCCCCTTTCCCGTGAGCGGCGCTAGTGTATGTCGTCCGTAACATCTTGCTCTAGTTATTGTAGAAGGTCTGTGCGAGTTGACCACGGTGTTACGGACACGACCCCTAGTCGGTGAGTACTGTCAGGAATTCGCTGTCGCTGACCGAAGGTCGAATGGGAAGTGTTGGTCGTGATTGCATTGGAAAAAGCATGACAGAGCAAGAATCTACGCTGGCGTTAGAGCCGATGGCTTGGTGGGCGGCGCTATTGCACATCGTCGCGGCGTTGTTGTTAACGCTGGTATGCATCGTTGCGATTACGCTTATGACAGGAAATATGTTGCTGTCGGTTCTAGGCACGCCGTTGGCGGTCGTGGCGTTAACGCTCTTGCTGCGACGCCGCGGCGAGTCATGGGCGGCCCTCGGACTCCGCAAGCCGCGACGATGGTCGATGGCGATGGTCCAGGGCGTGGTAATTGCCGTGGCCGCGCTCTCGGTAATGCTTGGGCTCCTATACATGCTTGAGCCGTTCTTCAAGACTCCCGATGACTCATTCCTTGACGAGGTGCGCGGCAATCTCTGGCTTTACCTGTATTTCGTCGGCGTGGTGTCGTGGATATCGCAGGGGCTCGGTGAAGAGCTGCTGTTTCGCGGCTTCATTATGACAAGGCTGGCACAAATGTTCCGTCTGAATAGCGTCGCTTGGGGAGCGGCAGTCCTCGTTCAGGGGGTGCTATTCGGTTTGATGCACAGCTACCAGGGAGTCGCGGGCATGATTTCCACGGCAGGGGCAGGCGTAGTGTTCGGCATAGCCTACCTCATGACCGGACGAAATTTGCTGCCCTGTGTGATCGCACACGCGATTTGCGGCACGGTGCTCATCAGCATGATGTACTTCGGTCACAGTTGAATCATCGAATTGAGGTCGAACCTCCAGGGGCATCCGCCATTATGTTCCCACTCCCCCGATTGGCCTCGTCCCTACGGACACGGCCCCCAGTTGACCAGCAGGGCGAGAAGGTCGGAGGCACCAACGGTGCCGTCGCCGTCAAAGTCGGCGGGGCAACCTTCGCACGGGCCCCAACTCACAAGTAGTATCAGCAGATCGGCCGCGCCGACGGAGCCGTTGCGGTCGAGGTCTCCCGTGCAGGTAATTGTCAGCGTCGCGGGATCGCTGGCGACCAGACAGCCATCAAAATACACCAGCGCATCGTAATTGCCCTGATCTTTTACATGGGCGCTCACGACCGTTAGGGTGGGAGTCGCGGTTCCCGAGTAGCGGTCCGGGTCCGCATCGTTGATCGGGACACCATCCTTGCGCCATCGGTAGTTGAGTTTGTGAAAACCCGAAGCAGAGACGCTGAAGATGGCATCCTCACCTGCCTCGACTGCCACGTCCTCAGGATCATCACGAGCAGCTCCGGCCGGCAGAGGCCAGGAAGGGCCAAGCAACTCGCCCGTTATGAAGAGGCATCTGGGTCCGGCCGATGATACGGGGCGGGGCGTCCGTCTCCGAAGAGGCCAAGGTGTTACTTATCGGCATTGACCAGGTGGAGCAGGGGATGCATGTGGGCGCGCCGATCATGCATCCGCGCGCCCCGGGCATGTCGGCGCTCCAGCCCGGCGCCAAACTGAACGGGGCGATCATCGCGCGGCTCCGAAGCCTGGGGATTTCGCAGCTGTGGGTGGAAGACGACCTCACAGCGGACCTCGACGCCGCGGTTGCACCTGGGTTGACCATGGCCAAGTTGGAGCTGTACAGCCACCTCAAACGCGATTTGACGCAAATCTCGCGGCAGACGATCAGCACCACCCAGATCCGCTTCTACCGCGAAGCGGTGAGAGGCCTCGTGCGTGAGCTCGTCGCCACCGGAAAGGTGGCGGGCCTCACTGACCAGATGTTCGCATCAGAGACCGAGCTGTTCAGTCACAGCACCAACGTCGCGTACCTAGCAATCCTGGTCGGCCTTGAACTAGAGAGCTACCTCATCCATGAAAGGCCGAGGGTGTCGGCCCGGCGGGCTCGAGACGTGGCCAACCTCGGCTTGGCGGGAATGCTGCACGACCTTGGCAAAGTGGGATTGAGCAGCAATGCGCAAGGAATACATGAAGTTCTCGGGCGCGATGAGGATCGGGAGGGGATCGACTACGACCGTCATCCAGTGGTCGGTTACAAGATGCTGGTCGATGCCGGGGTACCCACCACGGCAAGACATGCGGTGCTTCACCACCACCAGCGCTTCGACGGCTCGGGATGGCCGGACATGGCCAAGCTCACCCGGGGGCGTGTGCGTGAGCCGCAGGCTGGTCGGAGAATCCATGTCTTCACCCGCATCGTTGCCGCTGCCAACGTGCTGGACAATCTGCTGAGCGGCGCCGACGGCAACCAACGACCGCCCGTGGCGGCCTTGCACGATTTTGCCGACTCGCAGTTCGACGGATGGTTCGATCCGGTCGTCCGGCTGGCGGTGTTGCGGCGGATCCCACCCTTTGCCGTGGGCAGCCAGGTGCGCCTCAGCGATGGCCAGTCCGCCGTGGTCATCGCCCCCAATCTGCGCCAGCCTTGCCGACCGACCGTTCGGCTGCTTCACAGGTCGCCGCAGCCTTCAGAACTCCCGCACACGACTCTGAATCTAGTGGACCACCGGGCGCTGCATATCACCGCCTATGCCGGTGTGGACGTGGAGAAATGGCTCTTTGAGCTGCCTGCGGAAACCGCTTGGCGCCCGGCGTCGTGCTAGAGTCACCTCCTCCGGCGCTGGGCTGCTGCGGTTCACCACGGTTATAGCGCACGGCGCGACTGTCGATCGCATCACCTTGCCGAAACGCGCTTTCAAAGTCGAGGCGGCCAATTCAATGAATGACACTCAGCCTCGGTACTGGAACGATCTTAGAACCTTGGCGGAAGATGAATGAGAACATTTGGGAGCATGGAAATGAGGATCCGACTGGCTCGAACGTACTGCGGAGCGTTGGCGGCGCTGCTGGCGATGGCAGGCGCATCGTGGACCTATGGGCAGTCTGCAAAAGGAATCAAGCTTGACCGCGAATCACTGAGAGAGTTCCTCAGTCCGATCTTCGCCCAGACAATGGCCACGGAACACATCCCCGGCGCGGCGATTGCGGTCGTGAAGGACGGGCAACTGCTTCTATCCGAGGGCTACGGTGTAGCCGACCTGGAGAAGCAAACACCGGTGACGCCAGACAAGACACTCTTTCGAATCGGGTCGATTTCGAAAGCCATAACCGCGCTGGGCGTTGTGCAACTTGCCGATCGCGGTTTGATTGATCTGGACGATGACGTTAACCAATACCTTGTGGGCTTGGAAGTCGACGATCGATTTCCCGAACCGGTATCGTTCAATCACCTGCTCACGCACACAGGCGGATTCGATCAGCCTGGAGCGAACCGCAATTTTTCCGATCCTTCGCAACGGCCGACACTCGTTGATTTCCTGAACCGTGATCTGCGGCGCATTCGACCGCCGGGACGGGAAAGCTGTTACGACACATACGGGATCGCCCTGGCGGGTTATCTCTTGGAATCAGTATCCTCCCTGGATTACGGTCAGTACATGCGAAGGAACGTGTTCGAGCCACTGGGCATGTCCCGCACGTACGTTGAGATACCTGTCCGGTTGCAAGAAGATCTGGCGGTCGGGTATAGCTATTCAGATGAACGATACGTACGTCAACAATACGAGTACTACGCGTCGACACCGGCTTCGTCGATTGATTCCACCGTGACAGATATGGCGAAGCTGATGATTGCGATACTGGGTGACGGCTCGAACGATCACGGAAGATTGTTCTCGCCTAACTCGGCGCACCTGGTCAAGCAACCACAGTTCAGAAGCCACCGGTCATTCCCAGGCTTCGCTTACGGATTTTGGGAGGAGTTTCGCAACGGGCAGCGCGTGATCCAACACGGCGGAACAATGCGCGGCTACTCGGGGATGCTGTATCTGGTTCCCGAACACAACTTGGGTGTATATATAGCCTGCAACAGAGATAGCGAAACCGGTCCGCCCACCCAGCTTGTCGACTTTGTAGCGCGGCGGCTGATGGACCGCTGGTTCCCCGACGCTGATGAACAGAGCGCGCCGGTCCCATCGGAGCCACTTAACATTGACACGGCGCGCTTCGCAGGGCTCTACATACCGAACCTGTACTGCCATACTTGCTATGAAGGCGAAGGCTGGCCGCCGAGCGAGCGTTTCACGAAAATCGACTCAGTGCGGCCGGGCGTTATCAAGTCGCCGTCGCGCGAGTACTATGCGGTTGAACCGCTGCTGTTCGTAGATGAAAGCGGTGACTACAAGATCGCGTTCTCCGAGGATGCCCAGGGCCGAATCACTGGATACACGTTCAACCTTACTTCACCAGGCTCGTCATCGGAGAAACTCGACGAGCGGCTGCTCGATGAGGTCCTTGGAGGCACTTGGCGCGATGAACCTTCGGCACCACTGGCTGGAATCGTGTATCGCGCCCACGAGCAATGGGAGGACGCCGTGTCCGTCTACGATGCGATCGCAGCGGATCGACCGGACGGGACAATTTCCAAGGCGCTCGCGCTCTTCCGTGCCGGAGAGGGCTATCTCCGACTTGGGCAGAGTTCGGCGACGATCCAGCGCGTGGCCCGTGCCCGAGAAATCGCGATTCAGGTCGCAGAAGGTGATGATGAGTTGTCATATCAACGAGCGGTGCGGTTGGCGCGACGAACAGTGTTCGTCGAATTGGCGGCGCACACTGTAGTTGACGACCACGACAGTGCCTTTGATTTGCTCGACTATGCGATGGAACAGTTCAACTTGACCGCGACCGATGCGGTTGACGACCTGAGCAGCGACCCCCTCTTCGCCAATCTGCTCGATGATTCCAGGTTCGCCAAACTCAAGGCGAAGGCCCAGCGTGAGCGCTTCGGTCCGCCACTCACAGACGTTCAGTTGCAGCGCTATCTAGGCCGATACGAGATCAAGCCAATTGGCCTTCGTGTTCGGATGCTCGCCAGGGACGGCTACTTGATCAACCAGGAAGAAGGTGAAGAGAGCGAATCCATTCCGCTGAGGAATCTGGGCGATCACTCTTTTCAATTGTTCGAGGACACCGTGCTCGTTTTCAAGATCGAGGGGGATCGCGCCGTTGGATTCACTGTCAAGCGCGGCGACCGGACAATGGTCGGTGAGCGCATTGACGACTCCGGCGAAGGTGACGGATCGTAAGCTGCGGCAGGACACTTGACCTGCCTACGCCCTGTTATCCGCCTGTTCCTGAGACGGTGACTCGATCGGCCATCGCTTGAACGCCCGGTGTATCCGAATCGCCCTTTTTAGGTGTCGGATTCTTTCCGGCGGCAGCCCGTTGCATCCCTTTAGGCAAGAAAAAACCCCGCATCCTCGTTCTCGCATGTCTGAGCATGTGCGGGTTAGCCTCGGTGCTACGGACACGGTCCCCAGTTGACGAGGAGGGCGAGAAGGTCGGTGGCACCGACGGTGCAGTTGCCGTCGAAGTCAGCCGGGCAGTCGTTGCAGTCGGCACACTTCCCCCAAGTGACGAGCAACGAGAGCAGGTCGGTCGCGCCGACGATGCCGCTGTTATCGAGGTCCCACGGGCAGGCCGGCGAGATCTTGAAGGCGTTGTTGCTGAACTCTCCCGTCAGGTAGACCTTGCCCGCACCGTCCACGGTGATGCCGTTAGGACCATCAAGGCTATTGCCCGCGCCGTCGCCGGTCGCGTCGATGATCTCGGTGATGACCCCGGCGGGCGTGATCTTGAAGGCGTTGTCGCTGAACGTACCCGTCACGTAGACGTTGCCCGCGGCGTCCTCGGCGATGCCGGTAGTACCATTAAGGCCATTGTCCGCACCGTCGATGATCTCGGTGATGACCCCGGCGGGCGTGATCTTGAAGGCGTTGTTGCTGTTAAATCCCGCCAGGTAGACGTTGAACGCGGCGTCCACGGCGACGCCGTAAGGACTAGTAAGCACATTGCCCGCGCCGTCGCCGGTCGCGTCGATGATCTCACTGACGACCCCGGCCGTCGTGATCTTGAAGGCGTTGTTGCTGTTGAGACCCGTCACGTAGCCGTTGCCCGCGGGGTCCACGGCGATCATGAAAGCACCATTAAGGACATTACCACCACCGTCGCCGGTCGCGTCGATGATCTCGGTTTTGACCCCGGCGGGCGTGATCTTGAAGGCGTTGTGGCTGTTGAGACCCGGCACATAGACGTTGCCCGCGGTGTCCACGGCGATGCCGATAGGACCATTAAGGCCATTGCCCGCGCCGTCCCCCGTAGAGTCGATGATCTCGGTGATCGTCTGGGCCGCGGCCCGGCCGGACCCCAGGGCGAACACGACCAGCATCGCGGCGAGCGCCCCAG
>JAZFYE010000122.1:0-2325 GCA_036475395.1 Phycisphaerales bacterium | reverse complement strand
CAGCAGCACCGTCCGATACTCGGGCCGCAAGTTATCGATCGCCTCCTTCAGCCGCTCATCCACATACTCCCACTGCAGGCTCTCGAGATTCCAGGCGGGCGAGGGCTCGTCCGGCGCGGGCCCCTCGTCAGCGGCGCCGTGGAGCTCCTCGACGGCCAGAGGCTGACGCTTGCTCTTGGCCAGACGCGTATAAAAGACGTTATGGAGGATCTTGAACAGCCACGGCCGAATGCCCCCGCCCCGTTCCTCGAAGCGTTCAGCGACCCGCAGGGCCTTGAGGTACGTCTCCTGCACGAGATCCGAGGCCTCGTCCGGGTGACGCGCCAACTGGACCGCCATGCGGTACACGGCATCCAGGTGCGAAAGAGCCAGTTTCTCGAACGCTTCCCGATCCACGAATTGTTCCAGATACACCAGGTCCGCAAACCCACATGATCCATCACTCGCCGACGGCTGGCAATCCCGTGCACTATGCCCCGCAGACCGCCACCCCCGAGTCGGCCAATGACCCCGCCTTATGGCCGGAGCACACCGTCGGTTGTACGCAACCAGCGACCGCGACGTTCTCCACCCCACCCTACAATGCCCGCCCATGGCCTGCGACGTGTCCTACATCACCACGCCGATCTATTACGTCAACGACAAGCCGCATATCGGGCACGCGTATTCAACCACTGTATGCGACATCTACGCCCGATTCATGCGCTTCGCCGGCCGCGACGTCTTCTTCCTCACCGGAACCGATGAACACGGCGTACGGATCGAAAAGGTCGCGCGCTCGCAGGACATCTCACCTCAGCAATTGGCCGATGACAACGCGGCAGAGTTTCAGCGGGTTCTTCCGCTGCTCGGGCTCACGAACGACGACTTCATTCGAACCACCGAGCCGCGCCATACCCGCCGAGTCCAGTACCTGGTCCAGAGGCTTGTTGACGCCGGCGTCGTGTACCTCGGTGAGTTCGAGGGCTGGTACGACGAGGGCCAGGAGGAGTACATCCCCCAGACCAAGGCCAAGGAACTCCAGTACAGGTCCCCCGTGAACCACAAGCCACTGGTTCGCGCCAAAGAGAGCAATTACTACTTCCGTCTCAGTGCCTTCCAGGAGCGGCTCGAGAAGCTCTTTGACGAGCAGCCGGACTTCGTCCGCCCCCAGGCGCGGCGCAACGAAGTGCTCGGCCGACTGCGCGAGGGGCTCCAAGACGTTCCCATCAGCCGCACGAACTTCACGTGGGGCGTGCCTATGCCCAACGATCCCAAGCACGTGATCTACGTCTGGATCGACGCGCTGATGAACTACGTCACCGCCCTAGGGCTCGGCGAACCCGACAGCGACGCCTTTGCCCAGCGAGGCAAATACTGGCCCCCGGACTACCACGTCATCGGGAAGGAGATCCTCTGGTTCCATGCGGTGATCTGGCCCGCCATCCTCATGGCCCTTGACCTGTCGCTTCCCCACTGTATCTACGCCCATAGTTTCTGGATTCGTGAAGGCCAGAAGATGAGCAAGTCGCTGGGCAACTTCATCGACCTGCCAACGATCCAGCGGTATCTCGGCGCCTACGGGCTCGATGCGTGGCGGTACTACATGGCGACGCAGGGCCCGCTCGGGGCGACGGACGCTGATTTTAGCGCGAAACACTTCCACGACATCTACACCACCGACCTCGTCAACACCATCGGCAATTGCGCCAGCCGGGTCGCGGCCATGATCGGCAAGTACTTCGACGGAACCGTACCATCAGAGACCGACGGCGGCTCGCCCCGCAGGATCGCCGACCACGATTGGCCTGCGATCTGTCAGCGAACCGTCGATCAATCCTGGGCGGCGATGGAAAAACTTGACCTAAGCGGATCAATCGGCGCCGCGGTCGGCCTCGTCCGCAAGGTCGATGCGTTCATCAACCTCACCGAGCCGTACAAGCTCGCCAAGGACGAGTCGAGGCGAGATGAGCTGGCCGCGATCCTGTACCAGTGTTGCGAGGCGCTGCGCATCGCGTCGCTGCTGTTGTGGGCGGTCATGCCCGAGAGAATTGAGCAGCTTTGGGCATCGCTGAACCAATCGATCGACCCCATGACCGGCAAGCTTCAGGAGCTAGCGAGTTGGGGCGGTTTGCAAAGCGGCGCCTCCATCCAGAAACTGGCGCTCTTCCCGCGCATGGAGAATCCTTCCGTTTAGAAGAGCACCGGCTCGTTGACGAGCAGGCTATGATCTGCCAAGCCTGATCGCCTTTCGCAAACGCATGAGATTTGTTTGAGGAACACCTGATGTCCAGCTCACCCATGCTCGCTGAACCAAAACCCGAGATGCCCGCAACGACGACGCCA
>JAZFYE010000121.1:0-3159 GCA_036475395.1 Phycisphaerales bacterium | reverse complement strand
AAAGACACTGTCCACGGCAACGGTTGCGCGATCTTCACCCGTCAAAGTTGCGCCGGTCGTGGAGCCGAGGATCCCCAGGTTCTCCGCCGCATGCGATCCGTTGAGCGCCTCGACCAACGTCGTCACGCCCGCCGTGTTGTCCGTCAGCTCGATGCCGTTCCCGTCCGCAGCCAGCGCGGCGTTGAAGTCCGCGGGAACCGGGATCCCCGCCGCCGTGGCCGCCGCATTGATCGCATCGAGCACATCCGAGACGTCTTGTGAACCGACAAGATCGACATCGAACGTGCTCCCGTCCTTCAACGTGATCCGAAAGTCGAGGTCTTTGGCCGGGTTGGGAAGGCCGGTGATTGGATCAACGGCCCCGGAGAGGATCTCCACCCCGAGCCCGTTATTGAAATCGTCTAGCCGTGTCGATGCAGCGAAGGAACGAACGCCCAGCTCAGTCGCCGTTGTTCCGCCCGCCACCTCCGCAATCGCCATCTGGCCGCCCGACAGCTCGTTGATGAAGTTCAGTCGGTCGCCGGTGTCTGCGATCTCGACGCGCACCCCCAGGTCCAATCCCTGGACCGCGTTGATGATGTCCTGTACGGTCGCCGCGCCGGAGAGGTCCAGATCACGCGACTGTCCGGCGTTAGTGATTCTGATCGTCCCCATCGGAACCGTCACCCCGGACAGGCTGGTCACCAGCGTCAGGTCGGTGATCCGAGGATCGACATCCGAGCCATCGATCGTGACTCCGTCAAAGACCTGTGCAATACCCAAATCCGCCGCCGTGTTGCCGCCGCCCGCATCGGTGATCGTGACCGTGACCCCGCCGCTGGGGACAATGGAGAAGGCGTAGCCGGAAGCGCTGATCGCCACCGTCGCCCCGGGATCCTCGGTCTGGATCGCCGCTTCGAGCGTCGCAATGACATCCGACACCGTGTGGGCGTCCGACAGATCGATGGCTACGTCCACGCCGTTCACGTCCGCGTTGATGGTGCCCAGACTGATGCCGAATCCCCGCGCGCCGTTGAGATCCACCAGCCTCGTGTTGCCGGTCATCGTGGGATTCAGATCGACCGCGCCCTCAACTCGCGCGCTCAGCACACCGAACGCATCCTCCCCCGACATGGTGATCGGGATCGGGCCGGCCGAACCAAGGTCGGTCGTCATCCCATCACCCACGCCTTGGTACTGCAATCCGCCGAGCAGCTCGACGATTGGCGCATTTGCCGTCTCATCGCCTCCGAACAGATACAGATCTTGAAACTGCCGGTTGGCGATGCCGATGAGCTGATTGATCATCGCGTCGATCACTTGCGCCTGATTCCTGCGGGTCTCGGCGTCGGACCCGATCCCGATCTGACTGGACCCGATGCCCTTGGCCTCCAACAGCATCTCGGAGGCGTCTCCCAAGGCAGCATCGACGTTGCCCAGCACCGAATCCCCGTGCGAGAGGTTGCGCAATCGTTGATCGCGCCGCTCGATGAGGTCGTCCAACACACTGATCGAGCTCGCCGCAACCGGGTTGTCCGAAGCGCGGTTGACTGCCTTGCCCGTCGCCAATTGAATCTGCAAGCGCAGAATATCCTGCTGAGTTCGAGTCAGCGAACTCCGCACGATCTGGGAGACAAGCGTATTGGGGACGCGGGCCAGGTTGGAGGGAATGCTGCTCATGAGAAGGGATTAGGCACTAGGCATTAGGCGTCAGGCACGAGGGGGAAGATGAGGTCAGATGATCGACAGGAGGGTTTGGAGGGTTTCATCGATGATGGCGATGAAGCGGGCGGCGGCCTGAAACTGGCGCTGGAACATGAGCAGGTTGATCGTTTCCTCGTCCAGCGAGACGCCGGAGACGGCCTGCACTTGGGCGGCCAGGCTTTCGCGCACGAGGGCGGATGACTTGACGGCGTCGTTGGCGGCGCCGGCCTTGACCGCCAGCGAGGTTACCGCGTTGCGCCAGAACTCGCGGAGGCTCGATCCGCCCAGCTCTGTATGCGCGACATCCTGCAGGTCGGCCAACGCCAGCGCCGTCCCGTTGGACCCCGGCACGTGTCCCGCCCCCGCCGCAACCAGATTCGGATCGTTCTGGATCGTTTCGTTCACCGCGATTGTCGACGCATCGGCGCCGGTGAAGAACGTATGCAGCCCCAACGCCGCCAGAGCGCCGCTCGTGTCGTCAGAGAAACTGATTTCGTATCCACTATTCGCGCTGAGCACCAGCGCGTTCCCGGCCGACGCGCTCGCCGTCACGTTGGGCACGGCAACCGTTACGTTGATCTCGTTGATCAAATCGTCCAGCGACATCGCATCGCCGTCCACGTTGATCTGGTACGTGGTTCTCGTGCCCGAGTCCTTGTGCGTCACGTGGATGAAGAAGCTGCCGTTTTCGATCGGGAAGTCCAAACCGGCCGCGGTCGAGTTGAGGGTCGCCGTGGTGTCATCCACAGCGTACGTCCCCGTCACTTGGTCGTAGCCATACCGACCTTGACCCTGCGAGTGCACGCGGTTGACCTGGAATATCAGTTGGCCGGCGAAGGTGTCCAGATCGTCGATGGCCGGCTGAACCGTCTCCTCGCGCTGCCGCAGCAATCCGCCGATTCGACCCGTGCTCACGTTCAGCTTCGTCCCGTCGGCGGCAACACGGATCGAGACCTCCGTTTTCCCCTGGACCGTTTGAATACGCAGCTCGACGCCTCGCGATTGTCCTGCCAGAACAATCGGGACCGAACCGACGAACACGTCGGTCGCGCCGTTGGCTTGTTCGATGACGCTCACGTCGAGGTTCTCAGCCAGCTGATCGATCAGCAGATCACGCTGATCGCGCAGCGCCGCCGTCTCTGTGACCCCCTGCTCCGTTTGCGCGATCTGTGTATTGAGCAGTGATATCCGGTCAAGGATGTCATTCACCGCGGTCACGGATGCGCCCAGCTCGCGATCGATCTCCCGGATCACGACCGCATAGTCCTCGCGCAACGCGCTGATCTTGTTCGACAGCGTCATTCCCTGCTGCACCACCAGCGACCGGACGGCGGGATCCTCGGGATTGTTCGCCAACTCGGAAAACGCGCCGAAAAACGCGCTCAGGGCGCTGGAGATGTCCGAGTCGGTGAGCTCGTTCTGCAGCGTCTCGATCGACGTCAGAAAACGCTGATCGATCAACGCGGTGTGCTCCTG
>JAZFYE010000120.1:0-2877 GCA_036475395.1 Phycisphaerales bacterium | reverse complement strand
TCCCAGCTCGGCGAACGTCACCCATCGCTCGAGGCGCTCGACAGCGCTCTTAGGCTTGCGCTCCTTCTCCGTGCCTTGTTCCTCCGCCTTTTCCCTGGCCTCCCCCATTTCGTCGTGCAGCCGCCGCCAGCGGGTGGCGCTGTCGCGCAGCGCGTCGGCAAAGACCTCCCAGCGGGGTTGCTGTTGCTTGGTTATTTTCAGTTCGGCCTTCAAGAAGGCAATCCAGCCCTCAATGTGGCGGCCAAAGCTATGACCTCGGTGGCGGCCCCAGCCGAAGCCCTTGTGGCCCTTCCAACCGTGCACCGGGCGGGTCAACGCGTGCCAGTCGGCCTGAGCCGTGCTGTGGGCTCGGTGTCCGTGCCCGTAATGCTCACCGTTGTGATGCCTGAGATTTTCCGCCTGGTAGGCGCCGTGGTGGGCCAGCGACCCGGCGCTGGCCTCCGGAACCGCCGCGAGCGCCAATACGAAGAGCGCCGCGAGCCCAGCAAATCTATTCGCTAACATCTCTTTGATCCTTTCCCGCCGTCTTCCATCCCGTGTTACGAAGCCGCGCAGCCGTTCATCCCCGTCAGCATCGCACGGTGAAAAGCACCCACCTCCACGCCAAAACCACCCCCCCTTACAAATCCGTGACGCGCCCCCTAAATCACGCAAAAGGAGGTGTACCGAAAAGGTCTCGGAGGACCCCCGATTCCGCCCCACGATTCTTGCGGCTCGCCGGTTGTTCGTGCCGGGGTACCGAAAACGGGTGATTCTCGAACACCCGGCTATCGACTTCCGCTCTTCCCCCAAAAGCGGACGTTCCCGTGACCTCGGCTGGACTTCCGCTTATGACCCACAGCGGTCATTCCGGCAGGCCCGCCTTGCGCAAGCCTTCGAGCACGATCTCGAGCCGGTCGTTATCCCTGAAAGGAAGGCTGCCGCGATAGCGCGAGACCGTCGAGCCGGGGGCCAGCGCAAGTAACCTAGCGATGGCTGTTTTCGCGTCCTCGGCTCGTCCCAGATAGCCGTAGGCGGGAGCCAGGACCCAATAGGTCGTATCCCAATCGGCATACAGTGCGGCCGATTTACTCGCTATCTCGGCCGCCTCGTCGTAGCGGCCGGACAACAGGTGGACCATGCCGGTGCCGACGAGGAAGAAATACGCGTGGGGATCGTTCGGGCTCAGGCGCCGGGCGCGCTCGTAACTCGCAAGTGCGACATCCACGTCGCCAGCGAAAATGTTGGCCCAACCGAACATCATCGACAGGATCGCGGAATTGGGACTGAGGTCGAGCGCGTGCTGTAGGGCGGCGAGTCCAGCATCGAATTCCCGGCCAAGCATAAGCAGCACGAACCCGGCCGTCCCCACTGCTGTCGCGTCCTCGCTGTCGGCGGCGATCGCCGCTCGCGCGAGCTTGACACCCTTCTCAATATCGCTTTCCGCCGCCGTCGACCAGCCGCGCACCACGCGCTGCTCATAACACCAAGCCGCATATGCCGTCGCCGGAGCAAAGTTGGGGTCGATAGCAATCGCTTTTTCGAGCAACGCCAGTGCCTCGATATTGTCGTCGATGGTAATCGCCTCGACGTGCGGTAACGCGCGGAGGTACAGGTCATAGGCATCGAGGTTTTCAGTTTGCTTTCGCCTCGACCGCTCTACCTCGGCCAAGCGCAGCCTCGGCTCGATCGCGCCGACCACGCTGGTCGTGATTTGGTCCTGAAGGTCGAAGATATCCTCCATGTCGCCATCGAACCGGTCGGCCCACAGATGCGCCCCCGTCGCCGCGTCGATCAACTGCCCGGTGATCCGGACCTTCTCGCCGGCCTTGCGGACGCTGCCCTCCAGGACATAACGAACGCCGAGTTCGCTCGCTACTTGCCGAATATCGACCGAGTGGCCCTTATAGGTGAAGCTCGAGTTTCTGGCGATGACGAACAGCCATTTGAGTCGCGACAACGCGGTAATGATCTCTTCGACCATGCCATCGGCAAAGTATTCCTGATCCGGATCGCCCGACATGTTCTCAAACGGCAAAACGGCGATGGAGGGCTTGTCGGGCAACGACAGCGGCACATCGACCGTTGCCGCGGCAGGCACATCGCTTTCTAGCGGCGACCAGCGCCAGACCTGAACCGGCCGGACGATATTCTTGAATTCGTGCAGGCCGTCGTCGGTGAAGGTTCCGTCCAGTTTGCCTTCGATTTGCTCGTGGATGTTGCCCGAAAACGTAATGCCACCCGGCTCGGCGATCTCTTGTAACCGCGCGGCAACATTGACGCCATCACCGTAGATGTCGTCGCCCTCGATCACCACCTCGCCGATGTTGATGCCGATGCGCAGCAGCATTCGACTGTCGTTCGGCAGATCGGCATTGCGCTCGACCATGCCGCGCTGCACGACGATCGACGATTCCACGGCCGCAACCGCGCTGGCGTATTCGACCAGGATGCTGTCGCCGGCGGTGCCGACCACCCGGCCGCCGTATTGCTCAATCGTGGGGTTCCACAATTCGGCCCGGTGGGCTCGCATCGCCGCCAGCGTACCGACCTCGTCCGCACCCATCAGGCGCGAATAGCCCACCACGTCGGCGGAGACGATGGCCGCCAGTCTGCGTTGAGTGCCTTCCGACATGGGGCAGAGTGTAGCTGTAGCTGCTCGGAGAATCTATGCGGATTGGAGAGGGACCGCATGTCGTCTTTTGGCTACAAGCGGACATGCCACCGCCCGAAATCGATGTCTGCTCTACCCCCAGCAGCGGACATTCCGAGGCCCACGCTGGACTTCCGCTTGTGACCCTAAGGCGACATTCAACATGACAGGCTAGCGGGTCGCCTCGAGGTGTTTGAGAACCCGGCGTTCCGCGAAACTTCCACATATCCGCAAGGCGCAACGGG
>JAZFYE010000119.1:0-17795 GCA_036475395.1 Phycisphaerales bacterium | reverse complement strand
ACTCACCGGCGAAAAAATCGAGTCGCTTATGGGCCTCGCCGGGTGTGGCAAGTTCCTCAGCCAGTTGCATCATGCGCTGCATCTGGGCGGGATCCATGTCCCCGTGGTCTTGGGAAATCGCATGGCCGCCAAGCAAAGCGGTGACACTGCCCAGCACGAAACCACATACGAACAATCGAGATTTCATCTTTGATTCATCCTTTCTGTCTGATCCAACGGGTTCTCAGATCGTTGTAAACGGTGGATATCCTAGGCAGCGGGTGCCGCGGCAAATAGTCGTGCCATCATCTCGTCCCATCGTCGTTGGAGCGCATCGGTTTCTTCGGTTGGCAAACCGTATGTGGACAGCCAGAGATTCACTTCCCCGTGCGGATCGGTGCCGTACGGATCATCGATGCGCACGCGAAGGAAAGCGTTGTTGTGATTCTCGACCGTGGCGCAAAGATCATGGGGGCGCTTGATGATGTGGATCTTACCTTCCAGCGCGTCGCCGGTGAACATCGTGAACGAATAGCGATCGCCCGGTTTGAGCGTAGCGATTGTACCCTCAGCACAAAGGCCGTTGTCGCTCATCAGGCGATCCCAGGCTTCGGCAAGGCTCATCTGATCGAAAGTTTGCCTGGCGTGAACAACGACGCGCTTGGTATCACGATGGTTTTCCAAATAGTGCCTCAAGCCGCGCAGCTCAAACTGCCAACCGCGCACGGTGCCATCGTACTGATGATCCCAACTTGGATCGGGCGAGAATCCGGTATGAACCAAGCGAAGAAGGGTCGTTGAGCCGTGCGCTTCAAGATGAAAATCGACCGCAACGGGAACCGGCGCGAACGTGCCGTTGGCCTTGGCCTCGACAGCCTGCTCCGGTGGCGTGGCGTCAATCCACACGAACTGAAGGTGCTTGTTCTCTTCCCAAACGCGGATCGCCGATTCGAGATCGCAATCAGCCAGTTCTTTACCCCACGTCATCACGATCGACCCACCGACACCCGGCTTGACGCGGGCATTGAGTGGAAACCAGTTCGTCAATTCGTCAGCATCAGTCAGCGCTTTCCACACTGCATCGACAGGCGCTGCGATTTCAAATTCAGTCTCGATCGATCGGGTTTGTTGTGTCTCAGTCATCGCTAGTCTCCTTGGAAGCGTCGTGGTCTTTCTCCTCAGCCACGGCTTGTTCCTCTGTTTTGGTTATTGTCGGATGGGCGCCGATGAGAAAGCGCATCGCACGGCCATCCGAAGCGTCATCGTTGTGATACTTCGCGATCAGGTTCGCGAACGTGTTGGCGAGCTCTTCAGTAAACGCGTGACGATCTTTCGCAGATGCGAAGCGCACATCTGATTGAAGGGTCAACGTGGCCAACTTCTTGCCGACGTTCTTGGCGCGCCGGCGCAGGACGATAACATCACGCACCATCCGCCAGGCAGAAGCCATCAAATACGTCGATGAGAATCGATCCTGCACTTCGTCAGGCGTTCGGCCCAGTGACCCCAACACCTCCGGGCTGATCAGATAGGAACGTGCCGTGCGACAGACAATGCGCTCCAGGCAGTTGCCCTTCTTGCGTTCCTCGACCAGCTCGGTAAAGCCGGAATCTTCCAGCTCCCGAAGGTGGTAGTTGACCTTCTGACGGGGCAGGCCCAGCCGTCTGGCCAGCTCAGCCGCCGAGGCGGGCTCGTCCAGCTCCGACAACAGCAGATTGCGGATGGGGTGCAGGACCATGGCCGCCCGGGAAGGCTCCTCAATGACCTGCATGCTGGTTCGAGCAACGGCTGACACGGCGGTCCACTCCCAGGGTGGCGACTCGGATGGGACCCCAATCGGGTCTCGATCACGGCTGAGCCATGACCACTGAGCACCACTGTAGACCGACAAATCTAGTTGTCAAGCAAAAAATATTATTCGGCAGGCGAAAAGGGTTCTTATATACCTGGCTCATCAGAACCTAGTCGCGGTCGGTTTTTTGTCAGCCTCGTATACCAGGCCAGGCAGCCTAGGCCCAAGGACAAGTAAAGCGACGCCGCTGCCCAGGAGTTCACATACGAATAATAGACTCCAAGGCCAAAAAGCACCCAGCCAACGACGAGAAGAACGCCTTTGAAGGCTCCAAAGTACGGGTTATCATCTCGTGGTTGCTCATCCATACGCGACGTAGAATCTCGACATAATGGCTCACTTCAAGCGCAAGAGATCAAGGCGATCTGTCCGGTGCACAGTCTGTACTCCACATCGCTGGCAAGGAAATGGGAAAGATCGCTTCAAGGCGAAGGATGAACGGCATCTGCAGCTACGCAATCGCCGTTTGCTGTGTGTGCAGGCCCGTCAGCCGTCGTCCTGAGGTTTGGGCTTCTTGCCCTTGGATTTGGCCTTGCGCCGCTGTTCCTTCTTGGCCTCGGCGTCCACTTCGGCTTTGACCGTCCCAACGATGCCTTTCAGGGCAGCAGTATATAGGACAGGAAAAGGAAGAAGGCACAGAGGTGAATCACCCACAGCAAGACCGCCCACAAGACCTGGCGGGGCTGGGGCTGCCTGACGAATCGCCGGCTCCAGAGGATGATCGCCCCGGCGACGGCTGCACTGGCCAGCAAAAACGACCCGGTGAGGATCGCACCGAGTGGGACGAACGGGGGTAGCCCCACGATCAAGAAGATCACCGCCATGACGCCGGCCGTGATGCCGGTGAAAATTCCGGGGGCGACGGTGGCGAGCAGCCAGCGGACGGGGTAGGTCCGCCCACCCACTTTCAGTAGAAGCGGTTCCTCACACTCCGGACAGACCGGCTTGGTGAGATTGCGCACGTTGTAGCCGCAGCGCGGACAAACGGCATCTCGATCGCGCACAAAGTCAAGAAGCAGTCCGTCGGCATCCATGGGTGCGGTCTGCGTTCCGGGGGCGATCGGCTGCTCAGGCTCGGGCGACGCACCCATGCTCAGCTCGACGGGTTGGGAAAATCCCACGGCTCGGAAGGGGTGTAGTTCAGCAAATCGTATAACTCAGCTCGGGTTTGCATCTGATCGAATACGCCTGCCAGCGTGCCCTTGTTCTTGAGTTCCTCGAGACCGGCGACGACCTGCTTCATCGCCAGCCGCATGACGCTCAGCGGATAGATCACCAGCTGATAGCCCAGCTCGGCGAAGCGATCTGCTGATATATCCGGCGTCTTCCCGAACTCGGTCATATTGACCAGGAGCAGACCGGGCGATCCGGCGGCAAACGCAGCGAACTCGTCCTCGCTTTGTAATCCTTCGGGGAAGATCATGTCAACTCCGGCTTGGCGATAGGCGTTGGCGCGATCAATCGCATCATCCATACCTGTTACAGACCGTGCATCGGTGCGTGCGATGATCACAAAATCGTCACTGCGTCTTGATGCGACGGCCGCGGCGATCTTCTCGACCATGTGATCGACGGCGACGAGCGTCTTGCCCTCTAAGTGCCCGCATCGTTTGGGGAAGACCTGGTCCTCGATATGGAATCCAGCTGCGCCGGCCCGCTCGTACTCCACAACGGTGCGCGCTGCGGCTTCCGCTTCACCGTAACCCGTGTCGGCATCGACAATCGTGGGCAGGCCGCAGGCCTGAGTGATTTCACGAATCGTGCGACACATCTCGCTGAGCGAGATCAGTCCAATGTCGGGATAGCCGGCCACGTTGGCGGTCGCCCCCCCGGAGATGTAACACGCGTCAAACCCAGCTCGTGCGACAGCGCGCGCGACCAGCGCATTGAACGCGCCGGGCGCGACGACCGTGCCTCGGCTCATGGCATCGCGAAGTATTCGGCCGGGATGGGCGGTCATATCTACGTGCTCGGTTGAAAGTCGTCGTATCTAGAGTCGGCAGTGTGACACAAACCAGCGAATCCTTCACGTCGCCGTGGTCGGATTCTCGCTGGGATCCGGAGGCGCGGTCGGCGGCGTATCGGCTGAGGTCGGCAAAAACATCTTCCCGGCGGCGATGACGAGGACGACGGCCAACATTCGGCGCAGGGCGATGTGGCCAAGACGCCGGCTGCCGATGCCGGATCCGACGAACCCGCCGACAGCGACGGCGGCGCCCCAGACGACGATAGGGACCGGGTGAAGCGGCCATGGAGCGTCGCCTTGGAGTGATCCCATCATCACGCCGAGCAGGCCGGCGATGGAATTGGCGAGAATGAAGGCGGCGGTAATCCCGGCGGTTTGGCGAGCCGTGGCCCAATGGGCCAGGAGCAAGATGGGGCTGAGGAAGATGCCTCCACCCACGCCGATCAGTCCCGACACGAGGCCGATCACGGAGCCGATGACCAGTGCCGCGGTGATGGGTAGGGCGCGGGTGGTCTCAATTCCGCCGGCGGGTTGGTACATGAAAAGGCGATACGCGGCCACGAGCAGAACGACGCCGAGACCGATCTTGTAGACAGTGGGATCAAGTTCGATGAGGCCGCCGATGAAGGCGCACGGAACCGAGGCAAGAACGAACGGCCAAAAGAGCGAGGGTGTAAACGCTTTGGCGCGCGCGAAACGGACCAACGCGATCGAGGCGACGAGCACGTTCAGCGACAGCGCGGTGGCGCGCAGCTCGTGTGGGGCGAAGCCGGCCAGGGCCATGACGGCCAGATAGCCCGACCCGCCGCCGTGCCCGACCATGGAGTAGAGCGTGGCCACGATGAGAAATGCGACGGCCAGCCAGGCGAGGTTGTGAAGCGCGATCTGGTCGAGTGTCATGTGGAATCAGGCGTGTGAGGGCATGGAGGATTGACGAGGGAAGATAATAGGGCCGATGATCGCGTCACCCTGGGCCGGCGGGACGAGAGATGACGAGGCCGGTGTCGTGAGGGTCCGAGAACAGTCGGGCGGCGCTGCATCGGTGGCGGGGAATATCCGATGCTTCAGTAGAGGCGGTCCAGCCGCCAGGAATTGGGGATCGCTCAGCATGGAACCCAACGCACCCGCCAGCCACCACCCGAATCCGCGCTGGTATCGACGGCTGTGGCTGCCTCTATCGTTCGCAGGGTTGATCCTTTTGTGCATCGTGATGTTGCGCAGCGGCGCGCCTCGCTCACATACGGTCTCGCGTGTGATTCGTGACGTGCATCAGGTCGCGCTGAAGCAACCCGACGGGGGGCTGATCGGATCGTGGTGGATCTCTGCGAAAGATATCGACCCGCTGACCGGCAATTTGCTGAGGTTCAACGTGGAAGCCGGCCCGCTCCATTTCGGGGCCGAGACGGCACGGGTCGTGGTCGATCCCGACGCCAACACGTTCCAGTTCGTGATGACGAACGTGGTCGTGGCTCGGGCTGAGCGCGGCGAGTCCAGGCGGCCCGGCGGTGATTTCCTGCTGGATATGGACACGTACACCCTCGGGCCGATCCCCTACCACATCGATATCGTGGCCGACAGTGGTACCTCCGCCCGGCGCGATCCGGCCTCCTTGCGGTCGGACGCTTCATCGGCGAAGGACTGATCACGATACGAGACTGATGTGGCGACGGCCCACGGCGATGTCACGCGCTGCCCACGGGGTTGTGCGCATAAAGAAACCCGCAAACTAAAGTCGCGGGTGTTGCGTTGGGCCTCGGATGGTGCGAAGTCGGCTAGGCTCAGTTGTGACTGTGCTCGCCGATCAAGGGTCGGCCGTCTTTGAGCTTGAGCGCTGTGATCAGGGCCCAGTCAATCCGCTCGTGCGGCGCGCCTTCTCCTGGTTTGGCGGTGATGCGGAGAATTCCGGCGAGATCATTGTCAAGAATCGTTTTGCGCAGCAGCGGGGGAAGCGGTCTGTCGGGATCGATTTGCCCCGTCGGGAGGAACTTTCGCACCGCGACCTCGATATCGGCATCGTCGGTAAGCACGCGCCAGCCGCGGCCGCGATACTGCCCAAGGACCTTCTGAATCTCAACCTGGACCCGAGGATTCGTGGCCGCGGGATGGTCGTTGAGAAAGAGCCAGGCCCGGCCGGCTGCTTCCGGCGGCGGTGCAGGCAGCGCATACGGCGCCACGACCAGACCTTGGCTTGACGTCACCGACGTGCTGCGCCGATTCAGTGGTAGCCACAGACACACGAAGGCCAGAATAAACGCCACCGCGAACAAGCCCATCACCGGCGTCGGGCGGTGCTCGGAATGACGGCGGCGAAGATGAGAGCGCGTGCGGTTACGGATCTCCTTGGCCCGAGCGCGAGCGGCCTTGATCTGCTCGCGAGCGGCTCGTCTTGGACTCATCATGCGATCGCGCATCTGCTGACGAAGGGCCGCGGTATCCGCTCGGAACGCCCTGGCCTGTTCCCTAAAGACCTTCGCGCCTTGTTGGCAGGCGACCGCGACCGCCGCTTGAGGGCCGGCAGGCTGACGGGCGACTGACGCCTCACCGGCATCGTCCACGTCATACGCCCCGGTCCACCAGTTGGTAACCCGAAGCAGAGGTCGTCGACCGCGCGAAGGCTGTGCGGGTTGAGCGGCTGGCGACGGGAACGAACCGACGTGCACGCCTTGTGGACCAACCGAGACACCCCAGCCTCTGACATCAGCAGCCTCCGCCGGATCATTCGGCGGCTTGGGCGAACCGGCTGATGCAACCACATGCGCCACGCCTGCTTGATCCACGACGAACTGCCCATGACCTGATCCAGCCAACGACGGCAACTGTGCCGGTTTGACCGAGAACGGATCGTGCGCACTGCTGAGATACCGCAAGTCCGCGAGCATTTGGTCGGCCGTTTCGTAACGCTTGTTGTAGTCAGCCATGGATCGACGAATGATCCACCGCATCGCTTCGGGGCTTCGCTTGTTGAACGCGCTGAGCCCGCCGTGCGCGGGGAATGTGCTTTCGGTGATGAAATACAGCACGGCGCCGACGGCGTAGATATCAAACTTCGCGCCGTCAACCTGATGCACCTTCACGCCGCGCAGCGCCATTCGCACCATTTCCGGATCGCGGAAGTACTCCGTGCCGTGCGTTGTCAGCGTCATCGCAGAGCGCAGCGGCGTGACCAGCCCCAGATCGACTAGATGAGCCTCGCCGTCATGAATGATGATGTTCTCCGGCTTGACGTCCTTGTGCCAAAGCCCGCCGCGGTGGTATTCGGCCAGTGTTCCCAGCAGATCCTCGACGTACCCGAACACAGTGCCAAGCTGTCGAACGTCCAGGCCGTTCGCGTCGGATTTGCCGTGCATCTGGCGGGTGATAAGCCCCAGATGATCACCCTCGTGATACGGCATCACATAGAAGAACCGATGCTCGTCCAAGTCATGCTCGAGCACGAGCCCGAGCTGCTTGGCGGCCTCCAACGCGCGGGACTCGCGGATAATCTGCGGCAGCGATGATCCGTCGGTCAGCGTGAACGACTTGATGACGACACGCTCGGGAATCGCGCTGTTTCGGGCGCGCTTGGCGTCGTCGGGCTGAGCGATGTAAAGCTTCGCGCCGGACCCGCCGCCGGGCAACGAACCGATGATCGTGTACCCGTCGAACGTGCCCGTGCGCCGAGAGGGCTTGTCGGACGTGGGGGCATTGATCATCGCCTCGTTGACGCGCTCCTCCACGCCTTCCAGCAAACCGCCCAGCAGAACTAACCGCAGCGGCCGCTGCAACGCGACCCGGTAGATGCAGGTACTGCCAATGCTGAATTCGCGCTTCATCGACTTGCCGAAGTGTCCGGCCGCCGACCATCGCCCGATCACGATATTCAACAACACAAGCGGCATCAGCACGATCATCGCGATCAGCGACCCGACAAAGCGCACGGAGTCCTTGAGCATGCCGGTGATGAACTGAAAGATGTGCGCAATAACCCAGCCAATGCCCTTGAACACGCCAGCGATCAGCCAGCCGATGCCCTTGAGCAGCGGCACGAGCACGAACGCGACGACAAGGCCAGCCACGACCAGGCCGAGAAGGAACAGGATGATTCCGCCGATGGTTCCGCCAACCATTTCTTTACCTCCCTGCCAGCCGGCCGCCTAACGCAGCCGGAGTGAGAGTTATCCGAACTAGAACACCTCTGAAGCTGCCGTCTCGTCCTGCATGAGCAGCTGTGATTGCCTGTGATAGATATCTCGAAGTCCGTCGTCGAACATCGCATCATCGTCGCTGAGGCCCGCCCGCCTGGCCTCTTCCTGCTCCTCAGCCGTAAAACTGTAGGTCGCGATCGTCTCCGCCAACCGGCGTCGCAACAAGTCACGCACCCGCTGCAAGTACCTGCTCACGGTCGGCTCACTTACGCCGAGCTGGACGGCCACGTCCTTGCCCGGCATACCGTCAAACACCCGCATTCGATACACCTGAAACGGCATAAACTCCGCTTCGGTTTCCGTCTTGCGAATCGCCGCGTAGACCTTGGCCCGAAACACGTTCTGCTCGTAGGCGGCGTCGGCTTCGATCGTCGCGGCCTTACCCATGAACCGCTCGTCAAACTCGGTCGGCTTGCGCCCGCCCCCGCGCTTCAGGGCCATGCGGCGATCGATCTCGTCACCCAACGCGTGTTTGGCGATGGACAAAAGCCACGTGCTGAACCTCGCCCCTCGGCTCGGGTCATACCGGTCGATCGAGTCGGACAACGCCGCCAGCGTCTCCTGCGTCAGATCACGCACGGTCTCAACCCCGATGCGGCCTCGACCCCATTTGGCCAGTTGAGCGCGCAGCACCGGGCCGAACGTCTCCCACAGTTCAAACCACGCAGCCTCATCACGGTCCCGAAGCCGCTTGACAAACGATGTCGTCAGCGTATTCATCACTCCATCCGGTTGTTGGGCGAGCGGCGGCCCGCGTTTCAGGCCAACCACCGCGTCCGGCGGCGATTCCTTGTCTGTCAAGTGTACGAGGCTGCTCCCGTACTCAGTTGTCGCAAACCGCTCATTTGAGGACATTCCACGCCTGGGCGTCAAAAAACCACTTCTCGGACCCCCCAACGCCCGTGCCACCACATCTGGTCCGCCACGAACACCAAAAAGACGCGTGAGCCGTGAAAACCGCCCGGCCCGCCTCCCAATGACATTCACGAGACACGCGTGCCCAAGACGCGAATTCGAACGAAACCCCCCGTCAGGCTTCTAAGCTGAAAGGAACCAACAATGAGCTTCACACGATCTATTATCAGGTGGGGCCTGATCAGTGGACTGGCACTTGGTGGCCTGACGTTGCTGATCGGTCCGCACAAAGTCGCGGCCGGCCTCCATCAAATCCGAGCCAGAGCCCAAATGGTCGTTGACCGGGCCCTGGACGAGCCCGCCGCCCTGCGACGCCAACTCGAGCAAATGGCCGACCAGTACCCCGACCGAATCGCCACCGTCCGTGGTGAGCTGGCCGAGGTCGAGCATCAGTTGGCCCAATTCGATCGCGATTCTGAGATCGCCAACCGAGTCGTGGCCATGACCACCGAGGATCTGACCGAACTCAAGACCCTCGTCGTGCGAGCTGAGTCGGACCCGAATCAGCCTGTCCGGGTCACCTTCGTACGGTTCAAGGGCGTTCGCTTCGCCGTCGATCAGGCCTACTGCGAAGCGCAGCGCATCAACGATGTCCGCCTCAACTATCAAGATCGCGCCGCCTCCAACGTGCAGCAGACCACCATGCTCGCCGAGCAAAAGGCCCGGCTCATGGAAATCTGCGATCGCCTTGAAAGCGAGTATGCGACCTTCCAGACGCAGATGTGGCAGCTTGATCGACAGATCGACGCCATCGAGCGCAACGAACGCCTCATCGAGATGACCAAGGATCTCCAGGCCACGCTCGATAGTTACGACCGCTGGGGCAAGATCGGCAACCTCAAGCAGCTCCAAGGCAAGCTCGCTGAACTGCGAACCATCCAGAAGGCGCAGCTCGAAACCCTGCGTCAAAGCGGCATCCGCTTCGATTACGAGAAGGCAGCCGCCCACCAGATCGACGCACCCGGCGTTGACGTGAACGTCCACCCCTTCGACGCGATTGATACCGACGTTGACACCAACGAAGATGCCCCGGTAGCCGACTCCTTCGCCTGGCTCAACACCCCTCGCATCGTCGAGTAACGCCAAACTTCCAACCCCACGCCCACCAAAGCCCACGGCACACACGCCGTGGGCTTTTTCGATTGAATGAAACCAACCAAAGATAAACACAGATGGTTTCGCCGCCTCACCTTGACCCGGGTTTCGCCGCCGGGCTTGACCCGGCGGGGAGAAGCGAAAGTCATCGCCCCACCACAATCACCCCACCCCCCGCGCAACCATTTCGCCCCCGGTGAATACACCGGGGGCGAACGCCGACCGCATATCAAACCCACCCCGCCGCAAAACCCGTTCGCAATACTCCCCCCCTCACTGAAAAATCAGGCGCCGTCACCTATTTCTTCGATTCGCGCGAAAATCCGAGAAGGCCTGCACACCTTGAATAGACTACTCAACCAGGACGACAAATTGGTGACTGTCCCGAATCTTTCGACAGCATCCCCGCTGCGGCGCAATGGCGCTTCTATCGCCTGACCGCATTGATCCGATGGCTGGAAGAGGAAGAGACCAAGGGACGGCAGATATGATGGCGGGCCCTTCACGCCCCCGCATAGTCAATAAAGCGCGGTCAATCCTGCGCGCGCAAACCTCCCGGCGCGCGCCGGGAAGGTCCAAATTAAGCACAGTTAAGCCTCAAACTCGCTCGGATAAGCAAAGTTAACCCCCGCAGGTGCAAAGTTAAGCTCGGGTAACCATAGTTCGCGCGGCGCGGTCAGTTTGATGCGCGCCAGATTGACCGCGCGACCACGCCTGCGCGCGCCACAGTGACCGATCCTCGATTACGCCGTGCAAACGAGGGTCCCGCCGTCAGTCAATTTTCTCCCTCCAGGGTCGGCGCGCGCCAGTGTGACCGCGCGCGCGAAGCATTTCTGTGCCCTACCGCTACTTCACCAGAATCTCGTAACTGAATTCGCCGGTCTCGCGGTCGCGCTTCCAGCGGATCGACAGCGCCTTGGGCTCGAGATTCTCGGTGTCGATCGCCGGCGGGGTGGGGATCGTGTCCTCGAACTTCCGTTCGCGCAGGCTCATCCCCCGGCGCTTCGCTTTGGTGACGATAAACGCCGGCGGCTCGGGGCCGAGGTCGTCCATCGGGATCGTGTACATCTCCTCATCCGACGCTTTCAGCTCGATCTGGATCCCGTGCTTGTGGACCGTATAGGTGAAGCCGATGGCGCTGAGGCTTTCTCGCAGCTCCTCCATCGTTTGCGGAGCCTTCCCCTTGCGGCTCAACTCAAGCGCACCTTCGGCCAGGAACTCGATCCGCTCCATCGCGGTGACAAAGGCGCTGGGCTTGGCGGCCAGCGCGTATTGCTTCCAACGAGTCTCAAACGCTTCGATATCATCCGTCTCAAACGCTCGAATGAACGCGTCCTGCGAGGTAAAGCCGGCGTTGATCGCCCGCAGGTACGCCTCGAACCGCTGTACATATCGTCCGCCGTCGCCATACACGAGAAAGTGCACCATCGACCACGCCTGGTGGTATTGATTGGAGGCGTCGCCTTCGCGCAGCGCGCTGGACCACTGCTGGGGCGTTATCGAAAGCATCTTGCGAAACGGGATGTACGTACCCAGTTCGATCGCGTTCTTGACGGCGTTGATCACGCGCGGATTGCTCTGGCCGATGATGAACCTGCGATTGACGAGCACGGACTCGGCGAAGAACTCGGCCAGGCCTTCGTTGGCCCAACTGGGCAGGTCGGAGCCGAACCGGCTGTAAGCGAACTGATGGAAGCCCTCGTGTTGGATGACATTGAGGATGCGGCGGTCGGGAAGCGACTCGGTCCACAGGGCGAGCGCGCTGCCGGACGGATTGACGAAGAAGAAGCCGCCGGTGCCCGACCCGTCCACGCCGTAGCGGGTTCGCAAGGTTTGCAGGTAGTCGCGCCGCTGGGCGAAGATCATCACGTTCAACGGGGTGGGGGAGCGCGGCGGCAGCGAGGCCAATCGCTTGGCGTACTCCTCGTGCATCAGGTTCAGGTGCCAGGCCAGCTCGTTCGCTCGGT
The DNA here is from genome assembly GCA_036475395.1 of Phycisphaerales bacterium. Classification (GTDB taxonomy): domain Bacteria; phylum Planctomycetota; class Phycisphaerae; order Phycisphaerales; family SM1A02; genus JADFNO01. The sequence continues at coordinate 5,837 of JAZFYE010000119.1, read as the reverse complement.
CAGGGGGCAGGTCGGTCTTGATGTGATAGTGGCCGATTCTTCGTTCGGCCGACCGCTGCCACCATGGCAACTGGGCCTGGCGTTGGGCGAGGACAGGCTGGACACAAAGCGGTGGGGTCAGAAGCAGGAGCGCCACCGTCCCCAATCTGCCCCAGCTGGCTATTTGCCGAATCATGCTGGATTCTACGGTCGGTCGCGGGAACGGCCTGTACCTAAAAACACAGCCTGATCGGGCAGAACCCGGTCAGGCCGCGTGGGGGAAGAGGAGAAAGGATCGAAGGTCAGCGGTGGCAAGCAACGCCGACCTCTACCCCTCTAATCGCTTAGGAGCCGGAATTCTTCCCGCTGTTGGTCGGAAAACTTCTCAATTCCCTGGGTGTCTGAGACAAGCACGGCCTTCTTTTGGGCCACCAGTACGACCACAAGTCGGCTGGCGGCTAGGACTTCCCGCAGATCAGACCGGCCCCGGGCCAGGTCGAAATAGGCGTCTGATCCGAATTTGACGGTGATGACCTCGGTGTCTTCGGTGAACTGCTCGTCCACCAGGAAGGCCCCCATTCGGTGGTACCACCTGTTGTTGATCCGGCGAACCGCCAGCAGACGGGCGTCCAGGCGGTCATCGTCCTTGCTGCGCATCTCCTTGAGGGCGGCGTTCTTCCGCGCGATGAGGTTGGCGATTTCGCCGGACTCCTGCGCCACCGCCAACTCAGCTTCGCTCAGCGACACCTCACCGAACTCGTCGCCGAAGAGGTACCCAGGAAGGCCGAGTGCATCGGGGCCGGCTGTGCTGCCGAGGGTGTCGGCTCCGATCGCCTTTCTAGCCCCGGCTGGTGCCTGGCGACGACTGGGCATGTCGCCACCCTGACCGCCACCGCCAAAACTGCTGCCACCACCACGGCCACCGCCACGGAAGCGATGTCGAACGATGACCTGCTGCTGTTCCGGCACGATCAGCCAACTCGAGTACGGCGTCTGAATCCCGTACTCCTGACTCAGTGCGAGAATCTCGCCGATCATCTCCTGCGACTCGCCGTGGGCGCGGATCTGATCGATCAAGTACGCGATCTTGCGCCCGGCCCAAACGGCCGGCACATACTCAGCTTCGGCCGTGTTCGTGAATGCCGCCTTGGGCCAGGAATACTCGACTTGCTTTGACTCGCGCATGGCCGTGAGCTTCACCGGTCCCGTAGCGGCACTGCTGAACTTGCCTGCGATGATGAGCTGCTGACCGTGATAGAGATCACCCAACGTCGCGGGGAACTGCTCGGTCACCCCGATCCCCGGAAGGGTCAAGCGCAGGTTGGTGAGTACGGGCTGACTGATGACGGCGAAGAAATCGCCCAGCACGAGTTCGAGGTTCTCGCCCGGCTGAACGTACGTCGTGCGGCCCGTGTGTTCGTTGGCCAATCGATCCAGCAGGATGGTGTTGACATCGTGCCCCACGCCGAAGGGGAAGATGCGCATGCCCTGGCTGTCGGTGTTCTTCAGCATGGCCAGAATCTCATCCGGCCCGCGGTTGCCTTTGCCATCGGTCAGGAACACGACGACGAACGGCCTGGCTTGGTCGGCCTCATCGCCGCGGGGGCGCATCGTCATCACATGCTGCAAAGTGTCGGCGATGTTCGTCCCACCGCGCGCTTCAAAGGCATCGATAAACGCATGGGCCTGGGCAAGGTTGTCTCTCGTCGCCGCTTGCAGCTGATCAAACAGCACATCAAAGCCGGTGGAGAACCGCACCACGGAGAATCGATCGCGATCGTCGAGCTTCTCAATGCAGAATTGCAACGATCGGCGGGCCTGCTCGATCTTCTCGCCGGACATCGATCCGCTGGTATCGATCACAAAGACGACGTCCTGCGGCTGGTAGGACTGTTTAGGCCAAAGCTGTTTGGGGGTAAGCATCAAGACGAAGTGTCCGGGCTTGTCTTTTTCCGGTTTGTGCGCGACGAGCGAAAGCCCGAGATCGCTCGCATCGGTGTCGTACAGCAGCAGGAAATCGTCTTCGAGACTTCCGCCGGAGGCTTCATAGGCGATCTTCGCGCCGTACTCACCATCCCGGACGATCTCGACGGCATGGCTCGGCGACCAGACGTTCTTGAGCGGCGCCGTGGTATGCAGGTTCACGGCAAAGCGAACCAGCCCGTACGCCTGCCCGGCGGTCTTGCGCGTGCGCAGCGGGTAGTGGTACCCGCTCATGCCGCTGATCGGACGGTTGATCTGCTGGTAGCGCAGCTTGATCGTGGTGTCGCTGCCGGGCTCGATGGGAAAGATGCGCATCTGCAACAGTCGCCGGCCGATGAACTCAATCAGACCGGGATCCTTCGTGCGGCGAACGATCGATTCATAGATTTGCCGGGCCTTGTCCGCGGGAAGGACTTCGCCCTGAACCATCTTGCCATTGAAGGTCATCTGGAAGTTGGTCAGGTCGGCGTTCTCGGGCAGCGGAAAGATGTAGGTGGCTTCGAGCCGCCGATTCGTGTCGTTGTGGAAGGTTTGGGTGATGCTCGTGAGGGCGACCTGATCGTGGATCTCGACATCCACGAGATGGTCGGTCACGCGCAGCGGCGGGAGGGTCTGGTCAGTCGGCGCGAGCAGGCCGGCCGCCTGAGCATTGGCTGACAGCAGCAGGACCGAGAACGACGAGACAAGGGTGAGTAATCGCATGGTTCTTCTCCTGGGGGCGCTGCAATGGGCGCATCCCCATATACGATGGTCCGACGCGGGGAGTTGTCTCCAGTTCCTGGTCGATTTTCAGGTGGGCGAGGGCGGTGGCCGCGAGACCGATATGATTGATCGGCAAGGGTTTGGCGTCCCCGATACCCGCTCAGCGGCCATAGACCTATGACCACCGTGCAGCAGACAATCAAGAAAGCGAGACGCCGGCTGACCACGGCCGCGGCCATCCGCCGGACCGGGACCGCGATCGCGGTCTCGGCCGGGGCGGGGCTGGTTCTGCTGGCCGTGGATCGGCTGGCGACCCTGAACATACCGGTGCTGGTTTATGTGGCTGTACTTGGAGCGGGGCTCGCAGCGGGTATCGCTCATTCTCTTGTGACCCGCCCGGAACTGCTGGCGGTCGCGGTCCGCCTTGATCGGGGCCTGGGTCTGCGCGACCGGCTGGGATCGGCCGAAGCGATCCGAATCGGGCGCGTCCGAGATGAGGGTTTCGCCGGGCTCGTTCAACAGGACGCTGAGCGTCTTGCCCAACGGCTCGACATCAAGTCGGCCACGCCCATCGTGGTGACGCGCGGTTGGATCGTAGCCGGCGCGTTGATCGTGGTGTTGGGTTTGGGGTTTGCGTTCCTGCCGCCGCTGACTCGAACCACACGCGGGCAAGACCGGGCGCAAACGGCCCAAGATCAGGCCCAACTCCAACAACAGCAGCAGGAAATTTCACAGACCATCCAAGAAGCAATCACCGAAATCGACGACGAAGGGCTGGATGACCGGATGCGGGAAGACGTTTCTTCGTTGCAGCGTTTAGCTGAACAGCTCGGCAATGAAGGAACGTCGTCGGATGAAGTGGCGGAGGCGCGTGATCGATCCGCCGGACGGCTGGCAGAGTTGGCAGACCGAATGGCTGCGCAATCACAGCGGAACCTGCGCGCCGCCGATGCCGTGGCCGAGCGTTTTGCCGGAGTGGATCCCGCCGACGCGCCGATGTCCGCCCAGGAGTTCGCCGAAGCGCTGCGCAACGGCGAGTTCGGCGAGGCGGCGGATCTCCTCGACGAACTTATGGCGAGTAAGGAGGACCTGTCCGCTGAACAACGCAGCGACGTAGCCGAGCATCTACGCCAAATGAGTGAGCGACTGACCGAACCGAGCGACGCTGCGATTGACGAGCAATTAGAGAGCGCCCGCGAAGCGCTGCGCGATCTGGGCCTGGACGAACAGCACGTGGATGACCTGCTGGGCGATGAAGCGTCCAAGGAGGATCTTCAACGCGCGTTGGAAGAAGAGGATGTTGACGAGGACGTGGCGCAAGAGCTCGTTGATGATATCGAACGATCCAAGCAGCAGCAGCAGGTCGACAAGCAGGCGGATGACGAGGCTCAGGCGTTGTCCGACGCAATGGAGGATGTTGCGAATCAACTGGAGCGCCCTGAACCAAAGTCGTCCGACCAGCAGCGCCAGCCTGATTCCAACCAATCGGAGGATCAGCAAGAAGGGCGTCCGGCCGAGCATCGCTCCGATGAACGCTCTTGGGAGCAGCGCGACGCCGAACAGACGCCAGGCGAACGACGGGCCGGCGATACACAGCCCGACGCAAGAACCGACGACGGCCGCGTGGCCGAACAGCGCGAGGTCGCGGTAAAGCCGCCTGAGGGTGAGCAACCCCAATCGCCGCAGAGCGAACCGGACGGCCAACCATCGGGCGATCAACCGCAGCGCGAGATGCAGGAACGATCCATGGCGCAGCCAGGCGAGCCGCCACGTGGTCAGCCGCAACCGTCGCCCGACACGGGAGGTCGCCGCTCCTTACAGGAAATGTTGCGCCGTCTGGCCAGTGCCCAGCGCGAAGCGGATAAGGGCCAAGCCGACAGCCGGCGGTTGCGCGACGCCGCCCGCAAACTCGCCGACACCCTAAGCGAGCAAGAGAAGCAGCGCTTCGCCGAGCAGTGGCTGCGCGAATTCGGCTCGACGCCGGGAACCGGTGACGGGCAACCTGCCGAGACAACACCGCCGCAACAACCGACCTTCAGTGAAACCGAGACGGTCGATATCGGCGGCGACGAAGCGGCGAAGAACATCATCGCCCGCTGGCTCGGTGACGAAGTGATCGAAGGCGATCCGCAGCGCACGCAGCGCAGCGGCGAGGTCATACGACGTGCCCAGTCGGCGGCGGAGCAAGCTGTCGATCAGACCGCCGTCCCGCGGCGCTACCACGAGCTGATCCGGCGCTATTTCGGCAAGCTTGACGAGACGGTCCGCAAGGCTGCGTCATCGTCGAAGTCGGCGCCGGCCGAGGCTGTGCCGAACCCAACGGCCAAACCGGATGGATCGTGAACCTCCGTTTCGACCAGCCTGAATTGCTGCTGCTAAGTCTGCTGGGCATCCCCTTGGCGGTGCTCGGCTGGCGATGGCTGTCCGGGCTCGATCCAATGCGCCGCAGCGTCGTGACGCTGTTGCGCGTGGGGCTGTTGACCGCGCTCGCCGTGATGTTGGCCGGTCCGCGCACCGTCCAAGAGCACCACGACCTCACCGTCATCGGCCTGCTGGACCTCAGCGGTTCGGTCCGGCGCTTCGCCGACCTGCCGGAGATTTCCGACCTGGACCGGCACTCCAACGTGGAGTACCTGCGGCAGTGGTTCCGTCTCGCCACGGACACTAAGACCAAGACTGCCGATGACCGGTTCGGCCTGATCGTCTTCGACGGCAAGGCGACGGTCATCTCCGTGCCGACGAAAGGCGAATACATCGACGACGACCTCGATGTGCGCATCATGGAAGGGACGAATCTCGCCGAGTCGATCACCTTGGCGTTGGCGATGTTCCCCGCTCAGACCGCTAAGCGACTCGTGCTCGTCAGTGACGGCAACGAGACGATCGGGGACGCGCTTCAGGCCGCTCGTCAAGCGGCGGCCGGGTCGCTTGTTCGCCAAGACACACCCCAGCTGAGTCGGGTTTCGATCCCCATCGACGTCGCGCCGATCGAGTATGAAGTGACGGGCGACGTGCAAGTGGTGCGGATCGAGACGCCGCCGATCGCTCAACCGGGCCAGACGATCACGGTCCGCATCCTGCTTTCGTCGACGGCGGCCACGCCGGGGCGCTTGACGCTGCGGCGCGAGGGTGAGCCGATCGACCTCAACGGTGCCGAAGCGGGAGTGGCGCGG
>JAZFYE010000118.1:0-7505 GCA_036475395.1 Phycisphaerales bacterium | reverse complement strand
GCGTCGTCGAGATACCCGATCCCGTCGATCAGGCCGTTGTCGACGGCGGCTTGGGCGGTGAAGATAGACCCGTCGGCCAGCGCGTCGACTTTCGCCGCCTCGGTGATGGCAGTCTTACGGCCGGCTTTGACGCGCTGATTGAATGTGTCGTAGGCGGCGTCGAGCATGGTCAGAATCTTCTGGCGATCCTTGTCGGTCCAGCTTCGAAACAGATCGTTGGCGGTATCTTTCTCGGGCGAACCGGTGGCGACGAGGGTGACCGGCTCGATGCCGACTTTGTCCATGAGGTCCTGGAGCGTGAAGATCTGTGCGATGACGCCGATGCTCCCGGTGATACAGGTGGGCTCGGCGATGATCTCGTCCGCCCCGCAGGAGATGTAGTAACCGCCGGACGCCGCCATGCCGCCGTAACTCGCAATGATCGGCAGGCCCGCCTTCTTCAGACGCTCGATCTCGTACCAGATCTGATCGGATGATGTGACTTCGCCGCCGGGAGAATCGACACGAAGAACGACCGCGCGGATGTCGGACTGTTGCAGCACGTAGTCCACAGCGTTGTGAACGAACGCCGCCTGACCCGACTCGATGATTCCCTCGACGGGGATAACCGCGACCGTGCTGCGGTCGCCGTCCCGGTAGAGCTCCTCCAGGATAACTGTCTGGATGTTGGAGAAGCCGAACATCATGATCAGGCCCACCGTCAGGCCGACGACGAAGACCGCGGCGAACGCAAACAGGCCGAAGATGAACCACAGCGCCGTGGACAGTCCGCCGGGCTTGGCCACGACGTGTACGACTTGCGGCGCCACACGCGTCGAGCCGCTCGGCGACGGATGCTCATTCGTTTGATTCATGGAGGATTCCTCAGAAAAGGGGCGGTAGGAGTCGGATCGGCCTTGCCCCGCCGTCGGACGACCATCGGCGGCGGTGTACTATTCAGTTCGTATCGTAGCAGGGACGGGTTCGCGTCGAGCGCCGACGTGCCTCAGGTGGCTCAGAGGGAGATCGGCGCCCCGTCCAGCTACACTAGCGGCGCCCATGGGCGATGAAACCTCCGAGCAATATCTGAAGCCTTACCGTGAGGCGATGCAGCAGTACGGGCCGGGGTTCGAGGCGACGCTGTGGAACAGCCGCGAAGCCCAAGTGCTGCGCTTCGATGTCATGATCGACCTGGCCCGGTTCGCGGAATGCGTCGTTCTTGATGCCGGCTGCGGACAGGGCGACTTTGCGGCGAGACTCATTGAGCGCGGTGTGGCGTTTACGCGGTACGTCGGGATCGACGCAATGCACCAGATGATTGAAACCGCCCGTGAGCGTGAGTTGCCCCATTGTGAGTTTCGCGTGGCTGATCTGCTGGGCGATCCGGCGATCTTGAGCGACGTTGAGCCGGACTATGTCTGCATCTCAGGGACGTTGAATACGATGGATGAGCAGGCGGCTCGACGACTTGTGGCGGCGGCGTTCGAGGCAGCCGCCCAGGGCGTGATCTTCAACTTCCTTTCGGACCGGCCGCATCCGCGATTCGAAGGCAAAGACCTGACCCCGGCGAGGCGGTTTGACACCGTGCGCTGGGTCGACTGGTCATTGGGACGTAGCAGCCGCGTCATCTTCACCCAGGCGTACTTGGACGGGCACGACGCGACGATCATGATCGAGCATGATGCTTGAATAGGCGAGGCTCGCTGAATCGGGCCTCGCCGCTTGATGCAGCCGATCGTACACCGTACTCTCCCCAATCATGGCGATTGTTGTTTTCGAGCACAGTGCGACGACCGGGGCGCTTCGACTCGCCGCGACGCTGCGCGACTACGGGCACAAGCTTCGCGTCGTTGAGCTGAACGAACATGATGCGATCCCCATAGATCTGGATGATGTGGACGGTGTCGTGACGACCGGTGGGCCGCAGTCGGCCAACGATGACCATCCCTGGGCTGAGCCGGAGATGAAGTTCCTTCAGGCCGCTCATGAGGCCGAGCTGCCCATCGTTGGCCTATGTCTGGGCTGCCAGGTGCTGGCCAAGGCCCTGGGCGGTGAGGTGGGACCGATCAAGAGCGGGATCGAGCTCGGCTGGCACGAGGTGAGCCTCACCGATGCCGGTCGTGACGACATCATCCACACCGGCCTGGCCTGGGAGTCGATGCAGTTTCATTGGCACCGTGAGCAGGTGACCAAGCTGCCACCCGGTGCCCGGGTGCTGGCGAAGTCCAAGCGGTGCGACGTGCAGGCTTGGGCGCTTGGTCTTCGCAGCTACGCATTTCAATATCACCCCGAAGTGTATCCGGAGACGATCGACATCTGGGCCGAGGATGAGCCCGAAGCGCTCGAGGACGCCGGCGTGCTGCTGGATCAATTCAATGAGCAAACGCGAGCGCACTACCCGGCCTTTGAGCGTTTGACGGCTCGTTTGTTCGAGTCGATTGCCCTGCTGCTCATGCCCGCGGATCGACGCATCACAGGCCTCGTCAAAGACCTGCACCACTAGCGAAAAAGGGGACGGAGTCTTTCTTGCCGCCTCATGCGCCCAACGCAGTCAATCGTCAATGAGAAAGTCGACCAGGCGGTCACTCTGCTCGAGGAATTCGAGATCGACGCCTGGCTGACGTTTGTGCGCGAAACGACCGAAGCGGGCGATCCGGTGTTGCCGCTGATCTTGGGGCAGAACCTGACCTGGCAAAGCGCACTGATCATGACGCGCAGTGGCGATCGCATCGCTATCGTGGGCAAGTATGAGGATGATGCGGTCAAGTCAACCGGCGCATGGAGTGAAGTGATCCCGTACGTGAAGGGCATTCGTCATCCGCTTCTGGAAACATTGACTCGCCTCGATCCGCAGACGATTGCCGTCAACTATTCACTGGATGATGTGAAATCCGACGGGCTGACACATGGAATGTTTCTGTTGCTCAACGAACACCTGGCCGAGACGGTCTACGGTGAACGGCTGGTGCCGGCCGATCGGATTATCCGGGGGCTTCGTAGCCGAAAGACGCCGAGTGAATTGGAGCGGATTCGCAAGGCGATCGCCGTGACGCAGCAGATCTTTGGTGAAGTCAGTGAGTTTGCCCAGCCGGGGCGAACGGAAATGGAAATCGCCGAGTTTATGCGCGGACGCGCCGCAGCTTGTGGTGGCACGACCGCGTGGGACGCCAATCAGTGTCCGATCGTCACAACCGGGCCGGATTCGATGATTGGTCATGGGTATCCCTCGGCTGAGTTGAGCATTCACCCCGGGCGCATCTTCCATCTTGACTTCGGCGTGATGTTGGATGACTACTGCGCTGACCTTCAGCGGGCGTGGTATGTGCCGGCTGAGGGTGAGACGGCGCCGCCCGATGAGGTGCGCCGTGCGTTTGATACGGTGGTCAAGGCGATTCACAGCGCGGCCGATGCGCTTCGGCCTGGCGTCGAGGGGTGGCGGATCGATGCGGTTGCACGGAAGATCGTCACGGATGCTGGGTATCCGGAATATCAGCATGCGACGGGTCACCATGTCGGGCGAGCTGCGCACGATGGCGGCGGTGTGTTGGGTCCGAAATGGGAGCGCTACGGCCGCACGCCTTTCTACAAGATCGAGCCCGGGAACGTGCTCACGTTGGAGTTGGGTGTTGAAGACACCGGCGGCCGCGGTTACATCGGCTTGGAAGAGATGGTCCTCGTCACCGACACCGGCTGCGAGTTCATTTCAACGCCGCAGACAACGTTGGCGATGTTGGAACGCGGCTAGACGCAATCTGGCGGGGGCTGCACACTGAACAAGACCGCCGTCCTCCTTTCTTTCGGGCGGCTGGTCATTGTGAAAGATCCCGGGCGGATCGAACCCGCAGCACGGGAAAGACGCCGCCTTGGGACACATGTTCGTCGAAGAAGTTCCACGCGGCGAGGCCGTCTTCTGATTCGGGTTCAAGTAAGTAGACAACCAGAGTACCCAACGGCTGAGCGGTTCGCACGATCCATGAGCCTTCCGTGAATTGCTGGCGCAATAGATCGGAGTGAGCATCGAGCGTGAGGTTGTGATGTCCCTGAAAGGCGCGCTCCCGGCGGCTGATTTTCTCGATTGTGTACACCTCGACTAACCCTTCACCCTCATACGGCTCGACTTTGATCCCGTGCTGACGCAACTTGTCGACGATCGCCTCCAGGCCGCGCGGAAGGATGTACGCGTACGGTCTTCGGACACTCAGCGTCGGCTCGAATCGGCCGAGATGGACGACCGGGTAATCCTTCTCCTGCTCGGTTGGGCGTCGCCTCCCGTCCTCGCCAACCTCCTCGACGAAGCCTTTGATCACCACCAGCTGCGAATACGCTGCGGGCCGATGCCGCAAGCCGACCAGATCATCGGGCTGTGGATTCGCCCCCGCAGCCGTTGTCTCCTGGGCTGCTTGTGTGTGAATCGCAATGATCTGCTCACGGTTCTGGGCTGCGTAAATAAGAATCTCGCGCACGAACTCTCGCGTACACAACACGCGATCCTTGAAGCTGGCGTATGAATAGGCTTCGGAGAGGATCGCCATTTGTCCACGCAAACCCTGGTACGGCCCGCCGAAGCGCGGCTGGGCGGAATAGGTCGTCCACGTTGTGCGGTCACGATTGAAGTTGCCGTAGAAGAACATCTCGTAGCCGTGATATTCGCGCAGGCGCTTGGTGACCGCCGGCAGAAGTTGCTCGCGTACAAAGTCAATCGGCGCAGGGTGGCCTGACGGATTCAACGGATAGTCGTACGTCAGCGTATAGCGATGACGCGACCCGTTGGTCGTGTGGGTGTCGATCGTGATGTGCGGGTCCCATTCGGTGAAGAACCGCACCAGCGCTCGCGCCTCGGGCGACTCCAGCTTGATGTAATCGCGATTCAGATCGAGCCCCTGGGCGTTGGGGCGTTGGCCCATCTCGTCGGGTCCGATTTGGCCGCGGCGGTTGTCGGGGGCCATGCGCTCGTTGCCGTCGGCGTTGTAGATCGGTGCGAACACGATGATGAGGTCTTCGAACAGGGGGTGATTCCGCTGAAGCGCCAGTTCTCGCGTGAGCATGAGCAGCGCTTCCTTGCCGCAGACTTCGCCGGCATGGATGTTGCCGAACCCAAAGACGATCGCCTTGCCCGACGCCTTGGCTTGCTCGGCGGTCGCAACGGGGGGGTTGGCGAGGATCACCAATGGAATCGATCGACCCTCGTTGGTGACGCCCAACTCGCCGCGCCGCATGATCTGCGATTGCGCTTCAATGTAGTCCAGCAGGTCGATTACTTCGGTATAGCGTGCCGTCTTGTGATAGTCGCTTTGCTCGGCGACGGTGAGAAGGTCGCCCCCGGAATAGTTACCCCCGGATTGAGCTACAACCAAAGATGCGATACTTGTCAAGAGCAGCTGTCCCATGACCAAGCTCCGTTTCAGGGTGGGCTGTCATAAGGTAGCGAGTAACGAGGCAAGCGTGTTATGAAATCCACCGCGCAGTTGTACCATCGCAAGGCTGCTCGGTGGATCGGAAGCGGATATGATGCGACCATGACACCAGACCAAGCCCGTGCGCTGATGAACGAATGGACGCAGAGCGAGGCCCTTCGCATCCACATGGAGTCGGTCGCGGCGTGTATGGGGGCGTATGCCGACAAGCTCGAACCCGACCAAAAGGACCGCTGGGTCGTGGCCGGTCTGCTGCACGATATGGATTACGAGAAGCACCCGACGCAGGAAGAGCATCCGTTCATCGGCGTCGAGCATCTGCGCAGCAATACCGATGTCGATGACGAGATTATCACCGCAATCCTCGGTCATGCTGAGTATTCAGGTACGCCGCGCGAATCAAAGATGGCCAAGGCATTGTTTGCCGTCGACGAGTTGGCTGGTTTCATCGGGGCGTGTTGTAAGGTTCGGCCGAACGGAATTGCTGATCTCGCCCCCAAATCAGTGAAGAAAAAGCTGAAGGACAAGGCGTTTGCCGCGGCGGTGTCCCGCGAGGACATCGCCAAGGGAATCGAAGAGCTCGGCGTGGATCAAACCGAACACATCCAAGTATGTATCGACGCGATGTGCAGCGAGAAGGATCGTTTGGGATTGTGAATCATGGTTGTTTGGGGGCGAAATAACTGTCCAAGCTGCAAGACAAATGAGCATGTTCGCTATCGCCGCACTGTAGCTAATGGGTTGCGCTGTGTTGTCAATGCGGCCCTTTTCCCACTTTGGTCACTTCTGAGCGGTTATGCCTGGATAGAAGTGTACTGGTACGCACGAATGGCCTTCGTTTGCATGCGATGCGGCACGCGCTTTCGAGGCGAGAAGAGACAGCACACACCAAAGGATGAATGTGCTCGGTGTGGGTACAGCCTGCTGGGCAACCAAACGGGGCGATGTCCGGAATGCGGTTGGCGCCTTCCCCGCGCGTTCCGTCGTGCACTTGCTAGACTACCGAAACAAGACGAATGAAGCGCGTAAGGCAGGCCTTTGGCCTGCCCTCCGGTGAGTTATCCGTATTGCCAGCGCTCGCCGGGCGCCATGACCTTCACGTCGACGCCGGCGGGGTTGAAGTTCGCGGGGTCCTGCTCGATTGGCGGCCAGGTGTTGTAGTGGATGGGGATGGCAATCTTCGCACCGATGAACTCGGCCGCCTTCGTGGCGAGCTCCGGCCCCATGGTGAAGCGATCGCCGATGGGGATGCACGCGATGTCGGGCTTGTAGATTTCGCCGAGCAGTTTCATGTCACTGAAGAGCCCGGTGTCACCGCAATGGTAAATCGTCACGCCGCCGATGTTGACGACCGCGCCGCACGGCATGCCCATGTACTGGCCGTCGAATGATGACGAGTGAAACGCCTGGGTGAGGGCGACCCAACCAAAGTCGGTGCTGATCTGACCGCCGGGGTTCATCGGCTCGGTCTTGGCGATGCCTTGCTGCTCACAGTAGGTGCAGATTTCAAAAGCCCCGACCACGGCCGCGTCATTTCGCTTGGCAATCGAGAGCGTGTCGCCGAAGTGGTCGGCGTGGCCGTGGGTGAGCACGATGTACTGGCAGCTCACGTCGTCGGGCTTGGTCTTGGCGAGCGGGTTCCCGGTGAGAAAGGGATCGATCGCGACCCGATGCGAGCCGTCGTCGAGCAGGAAGCCGGCGTGTCCGAGGTAGGTGATGGTGATGGTCATGGAGACTGCCTCCGTCTTATATGTGTATCGAGAAGTCTGGATTGGGTGTATGGTACCGCCACGATGTGGAGCCGAGCCGGCCGGGGGGAGCACGCGCGTCAGACGCCTGGGAAGCCACCCATCTGCGGGAGTGTCGGTGCGTCGTGAGGCCATCGTTGTCCACATTCTCAACGTCGGATCGACCGGACGGCTGGGGCGTTTGCACTTCGCGCCTATTTGGCGACAATGCCCCACAGAACGGAGTCTGTTCCGGGAGCGACTTGCGATGGGTGACTGCGGCATGACTCTCACATCGCAACGGAAGCGCGACATCTTGTGGGGGAAAAGTGCATGAGCACGCCCCAACAACGGCCGAGGGAAGACCTCGACGAGAAGGTGACTT
>JAZFYE010000117.1:0-15126 GCA_036475395.1 Phycisphaerales bacterium | reverse complement strand
GTCGTTTATGACTTGCGATCGACGAAATCGCTCCCGGAAATGATCACCGAGGCCGGCGGCAAGGCGATCAAGTCGCGGGTGGGCCACGTGTTCATGAAGCAGGAGATGGCTGAGCATAATGCCGTGTTCGGAGGGGAACTGTCGGGCCATTTCTATTTCCGCGACAACTTTTTCGCTGATTCGGGCGCGATCGCTTTCGCCACCGCGGTCAGCGCCCTGGCTCGCGCCGACGGACCGCTCAGCGAGCAAATCCGACCGGCTCGGCGGTACGTCCAGTCAGGCGAGATCAACTTTGAGACCGAGGACAAAGACGCAGCGATCGATGATCTGGTGGACGCGTTCCCCTCGGCTGAGATCGAGGAACTGGACGGCGTGACGCTCGACTTGGGCGATTGGTGGTTCAACGTCCGCCCGAGCAATACCGAGCCCCTGCTGCGGCTGAACCTCGAAGCCCCAGACACGCCGACCGTCAATGCCTACGTGGAGCAAGTGGCCCAGTACCTCGGGCGGCGGGTTGAGCGTTGACACGGCGGTCGCTGCGCAGCCGAGGCCAGGTGTCGGAAGCCGGATCGCCGAATCGGTGATTCGTTGCGAGTTGGGTGGGAAGGGTAAAGCGGCCTACCTCAGGGCGCTCGCCACCACTTTCGCACAACGCTTGATACCGTCGAGGAGATCCTCGCCGCTGAGGCCACGACCGCGCGAGCTACTCTCCCGGAACGGGGCTGATGAGACCCGCCCAGGGGCTAGACGCGGTGGCGTACATTCGCTTGGGAATGCGGCCGGCTCGGAACCCGAGGTAGCCGGCTTCGCAGGCCGCCTTCATCGCTGCGGCCATCTGCACGGGATCGCCGGCGTGGGCGATGCCGGTGTTCAGCAGCACACCGTCAGCGCCGAGCTCCATCGCCGTGGTGACGTCGCTCGGCGTCCCCACACCGGCGTCCACGATCACGGGGTACTCAGGCTCGCCTCCGCTCGCCGGATCCTTCAACATCTCCAAGAGTATCGCGATCGCGGCCGGGTTGGCGATCCCGCGACCGCTGCCGATCGGACTTCCGGCGGGCATCACGCTTGTCGCCCCCGCGTCCCGCAGCCGAACCGCCATGACCGGGTCGTCGGTGCTATAGCAAAGCACCTGGAAACCATCGGCGACCAACGTCTGGCACGCCTCGAGGGTGCCCATCGGATCGGGCAGGAGCGTCTGCCGATCACCCAGCACCTCCAGCTTTACCCAATCCTGGCCGGGATTGGCCATCTGCTCGAGGATCTCCCGGCCGAGTCGCGCCACCCGAACCGCATCGTCCGCCGTAAAGCAGCCGGCCGTATTCGGCAAAATCGTGTACCGATCGGTGTCGATGAAGTCAAGAAGCGATCGCCCGTTCTCGTCCAGTAATCGCTCCCGCCGAACGGCCACGGTGACCACCTCCGCCCCGGAGGCATCCAGCGCCGCTTGCATGATCTCGAAGGATTCGTATTTGCCCGTGCCCACAATGAGCCGGCTTCCGAACGTGTGGCTGCCCAGCGTCAACGAACTGCCCGAGCTGATCTGAAGCTGTGGTGTCATCCCACGAGTCCTGGCGGGTCTAGCCGCCTCCTACAAGCGTAACGATCTCGACCTCATCGCCCTCGATCAATCGATGCTCGCGATGGCGAGCCTTGGGGACGAGCTGGCGGTTGATCTCGACGGCACAGGGTCGATCCGCCAGATGATACCGCTCGATCAGGTCCCAAACCGTAAAGCGATCCTCAAGGCCGATCGACGCCCCGTTGACAGTGATTCTCATCGCACGACATGATAGGAGTTCGGTCGGCCGGACGCCGCCGGATCGTGATGCTCCGATCATTGGTCCGGCCGGGGCCGCTACGCCGTGATTCGACGCGAGCTGATTCGGGGACGGGTGTCCACGATCCCGAGGTGCGTCAGCCCAGCCCGAATGGCGATGCGTGCCAATTCCACGCGGTTCGTCGCCTCGATCACGGGGCCCACGGTAACCAAGGACGATTCGCCGGAGGCGCAAATTCCCCTCGGCGGTAGGGACGAGGGATTCGAGAGCTTTTAGTAGTCTCCTACTATCCCCCTCTGATAGACCCGCTCGGCCGAAGAGTTGGACCTCTCACGGCCGGGCGGGTTTTCTCTTGCGCCGGTACTCGACTTCGTGTGCCTCGGCGGCAGGCCAGAGTCGTAATGGGTTCAGGCGAGCAGATCGACGAACCGAGCCAAGGTCAAGTGCTGGAGGGCACCCGTCGCGGCGGCATAGGGATTCACGAGATCGACCTGTGAAGTCTGATCGGCAGCGTTGTCGTCTGTTCGTTGCTCATCATCGGTGATCGCGGTGGTTCCCTGAGCTGCGTTGCGTTTCTGCGCGGTCAGTTCGGCCCGGGCCTGTTGCTCGGCCCGCCTGGCTTGAGCTGCGATTCTTCGATCCGCACCGGAAGGATCAGCCGGGGCGAGCGCCGCCCGCTGCACCTGTTGCATCTTGCGGATGGTGGCGGCGGGATCACCTTTCACAGGCGAGAGATCGATCGGCACGCTGCCTTCGACCGCGTAGCGCTTCCCATCGGGGCCCTGGGTGAATTGAAGCGAGATCGCGCCGGCATGCGCTCCACCCGCGGCACGATGAGCCTGCTCGTGGGTGCGGACTTCCCGGTCGCGCTGCTTGAGCTTGGCGACCTCCTGGCGCTCCTGATCGGTCAACTGTACGTCAGCACCCTGACCACCAACGCTCGCGCCGCCACCTGGTTGTTCGGCAGTTCCCGGTTCTGTCTTCGCGGCAAACAATCTGGCCGCAGATGACAGCTCGACCGAGTCGCGACGATCTGATCCCGCCACTCGCTCAGCGTGCTCGACCGGCTGCACCACACGCACTAGGCGAGGTGCCAAACCGCTGGCGGCGGCAACTGCTCCGGTCAGGGCAGACATGGCGCTGATGGGATCGAGCATTTAGAGGTACGCCTCGTTCGTATCTTCCCTATCGGATCACGCCGCCGACGAGTTCAGGCCGCACGGAATGTGTGGGTTATCTGACCTAGCCGCGGAGCCGATTATTGCGTCAGGAACAACGGCACGTCGGCGTTTCGCATGCAATGCAGGGCCGTATCGCCGAGCAGGCGCTTGAAGATGCGGGCTCGAGAGGTCGAGCCGAGGACGATCAGGTCGGCCTCGCCTTGGTGGGCGTACTCAAGCAGGTGATCGCGAGGTCCGCCGTCCACGTGCTGGGTCTGGGCGGCAAGTCCATGAGAGCGGCAATAGCTCGACGCATCGGCCAGGAGCGTTTCGCTCTCTTGCTGCGTCATGTCGAAGCAGACGATTTGCAGCGCGATGTCCGGCCAAAGATCCATCTGCACGAACTGCTTGAGGGCCTTGGCCGACTCCATCGAGCCGTTATAGGCCACGAGCACCTTGCGGATGGGCCGGTACTCTTTGGGCACGGCGAGAATCGGCCGCACGCCCTCGCTGATCAGCCGAATCAAGACGTCGTCGGGATTCTCAACGACGCCGTACTCGAACAGTCCTCGAAGCCCGGCGATCGTCAGATCGTGATAGCGCCAAAGGGCAATGAGCCGGTCGAACGGATCGCCCGTCTCTCGATCGACGCAATGGATCATTCCAGAGTTGGCGCACGCTTGCTCGAAGTCCGCAATCGCCTGCTCCACGTGCTCCTCGGTGACGTGGATGCGATGCTCCGCGAGGCTCGCCGCCGCCGCGCCGCCGCCGACCGGCACCGGCCCAACCTTCATCAACTGTGCGATATCAACATCGGTGACGCCCGTCACTTCCGCTCTGTGCAACTTTGCCAGTTCGAGCGCGTACTTCGTCGCGGTTGCCGTGAACGGCGTGCCGCTGAGCGCGACAAGAATTCGCTTGATCATCGAACCTTCCTCCACCGCACACTCAGAACTTCCACGGCGACCAGGGCAATAGGAACAGTAGCATAATGATGATGAACACGGGAAGGAGGATCGGCAAGCTGTACTTGAACATGTAGCCGAAGAAGCTGGGCATCTTGAGGCCGGTCTGCTCGGCAATGGCCTTGACCATGAAGTTGGGACCGTTGCCGATGTAGGTCATCGCCCCCATGAACACGGCACCGAGGCTGATGGCGGCGAGGTAGGCGGCGTCGATCACTCCACGTCCGCCGAGGTCCACCATCTCGGCGTCAGCGCCTTGAGGCAGTGTCTTGGCGGTCTCGAAGAACACGACATACGTCGGGGCATTATCTAAGAAGCTCGAAAGCGAGCCGGTCGCCCAGAAGAACTTCCAGGGCGTGTCGATATGCAAATCGGCTCCCTTGGCATTGAGGTATTCGATCGCCACCTGCATGGTGATAAAGATGCCGACAAACAACGCCGCCACCTCGATGATCGCGGCGTAGTTGAATTTGTTGTACGCCCGCACGCCCTCTGGCGTCCTCCAAAGCGACAGCGCAACCAACCCCAGCATCAACAGCTCTCGCATGAATGGGAAGGGCGTAAACGTTGTGCCGGGAACGGCTTTGTTTGGATCGACCAGAGCCACACAGGCGACCACGCCGCCCAAGATCAGGAGATTGACCCAGCCGGTGAGCCGCAGCGGCTGCGTTTGTGTCTCGTCTAGGCGAATGTCGGCTGGCGTTTCCTTCTTGTAAGCTATGGAGTCCCAGATGAAGTAGATCACCAGTAGGATCGCGCAACAGACCGCCCACGGCGCCCACAGGCCCATGGTCCAGAGGAACGGCACGCCGAACAGATACCCCAGAAACAGCGGGGGGTCTCCGATCGGCAGCAAGGTGCCGCCGATGTTGCTCACCAGGAAGATGAAGAAGATCACCGTGTGGATGACGTGCTTGCGCTCGGAGTTGGTTTGGAGCAACGGGCGAATCAGCAGCATGCTGGCGCCGGTGGTCCCGATGAAGCTGGCGATCAGTGCGCCGACGGCCAGGAACGTGGTGTTGGTCAGCGGTCGGGCCGCCAAGTCGCCTTTCAGCGAGATCCCACCGCTGATCACATACAAACAAAACAGCAAGACGATGAAGGGGATGTACTCGACGACAATGGCGTGTTCGAGCACAGCCGGGATCTTCGCCGGGTCGAACAAAAGCCCGTAGTACAGCAACGTCAGAGCCGAGAACCCCAAGGAGACGGCGAGACGGTTGCGGTTGCTCTCCCACCAATGGTGGGTCCACGGCAGGAGCGGCAACACGGCGATACAGCCAAGCATCCCTACGAACGGCAGAATGCCCAGGCCCCACCAGGGGGGTGCTTCGGGATGCGGCTCATGTGCCGGTCCGTGATGATTCAGCGACAAGAAGATGAGTACGCCGACCGTCAGCGCTCCGCCCATGATGGCCAGCCAGGCCAGGGGGCTCAGGCGAGTCGGGGATGGTTCGGTGACTGCTTGTGGCATCTCGGCCGTGAAATGCGTGCTCATGCATGCGACCCTCCTGGGCCCTGCACGCCTGGCCCACCGAGGGACCCGAGCCGCTCACGGGTCGGATCAAGGGGGCATAGCCTACAGAAACCGGCGGACGTTGGGATGGGGGACCCCTGGCGATGGATGGTTTTCGCGCCGGGCGCTATCGAACCTTCCAGCGCGGCCCGGCCGGCGCCAAACGCACATGATTGCTATCGGCGTTCTCGTCCCAAGTCTGAACGCCGGTCGGGCCGGGGCCGACGATCCGTTCATCATGTCAAGGGGCAGGGCGGTGCCGGGCGGCGGCGCGCCGATTCCCATCCCAATTTACATACAGGGCCCTGCAGCCGATTTTGGCCTTGCGACTGGCTGCTTGGCGGGCTAGATTCTTATGGGGGACGGTTCGCGCGGCGTCTGAGGACCCCCGTGCGGCGGTCCGCGGACGCAACTGACTTTATGGTGATACCGCGAATCGGTCGCAGACAAGCGGCGTGAATGCATCCATAGAGGAGAGGGTACGAACATTGGGGGAGCAAACAGAAAACAAACATGCGAGAACCTGGAGAACAAATGAACACCGTTATTCGCGATCGACGCTCGCTGATCCTGGGCTTGGTTGGGGCCTCATTCTTGCTCGCCACGCTCGGCCTCGCCGAAGCTCGAGCGGGTTTCCCTTCGGAGAACGTCGAACTGCTGAGCCATATCCCCCTCTCGGGCTTCCCCAGCAATCCGTCCACCGGAAACGACTGCTGGGGCTATGTCTCTCCCTCAGGTCGGGAGTACGCGCTGATGGGCGTGCGCAACGCGATGGTCGTGGTCGAGATTACGGACCCATCCAATCCCGTGATCGTTCAAAGCATTTCACATACCAATACGTTGTGGGGTGACGTGAAGGTCTACGGCGAATACTGCTATGTCGTGAACGACTTGGGCGGCGGCGGCATGGACGTCATCGATCTATCGAATGTGGATAGCGGCGTGGTCACGCTCGTACAGCGATTTACCGGTGGGGGACTATCAACCAGTCATGACGTCACGATCGACACTGACAGCGGGTTCGCCTATCTCTGTGGTTCCAATCTCAACGGAGGTCGAATCGTCGCGATTGATCTAGCCGACCCGGAGAATCCAGTCATCGTCGGCCAGATCTCGAGCGCCCAGGGCGCGGGCGTCCACGATGCCCAGGCCGTGACGTATACGGAAGGTCCGTTCGCCGGGCGCGAGATAATCTTCGCGGCCGTCGGAGGCACGGGGCTGGATATCTACGACGTGACCGACAAATCCGATATGTTCCGCATGTCTCGAACGACCTACCCGAACCTTTCCTTTGCCCATCAGTGCTGGGCCAGCGAGGATCGGCAATACGTCTATCTCGACGACGAACTGGACGGCGTCAACGAGACGGTCATCTTCGATATCAGCGATTTGAATGATCCGGTCGTCGCCGGAGCGTACAACTCAGGCGTTGCCGCCACGGACCACAACCTGTACGTCCACGACGGGTTCATCTACGAAGCGGAGTACACGGCGGGACTTCGCATCTTCGATGCGAGCGATCCGCTTGCACCCGTTCAGGTTGGATGGTTCGACACTTTCCCGGCAAACGACAACTCGGGCTTCGACGGCGCTTGGAGCGTCTATCCGTTCTTCCCGAGCGGAATCGTGATCATCAGCGACATGAGCGGCGGGCTGTTCGTCGTCAAGCCCGGCACGCCGCCGCTTGCCTTTGAATACCCCGGTGGACTGCCCGATATGATCGATCCCTCCGGCGACAGCTTCCTCGTTCAGATCATCGAACAGGAAGGAGGCGAGCTCGACCCCGACTCGCCCACGTTGCACTACGACGACGGCGGCGGCTTCGTTGACGCACCTATGACGCCGCTCGGGAAGAACCTTTTCGAGGCTGTATTCGGATCGACCATCTGCGCAGAGACGGTGTCATTCTATGTCAGTGCGGCAACCATCGATCAGGAAATCTTGACCGATCCGCCTGATGCGCCGGCATCGACGTTCAGCGCTCTGTCGGCCATCGACGTGCTGATCACCGTCGAGGACGACATGGAAGCCGACACCGGTTGGGTGGTCGGCGCCCCGGGTGATGACGCCACGACGGGCATCTGGACGCGGGTGGACCCCAACGGCACGCCGGCCCAGCCCGAAGACGACCACACGCCCGATCCCGGCACGATGTGCTTTGTCACCGGCCAGGGAGAGCCGGGCGGCGGCATCGGCGAGAACGATGTTGACAACGGACACACCACACTGACCAGCCCCGTCCTCGATCTCGCGGATGAGGGAGGCGCGATCATCAGCTACTGGCGGTGGTACTCCAACGACCAAGGCAACAGTCCCAATTCCGACATCTTTGTCATCGACATCTCCAACGACAACGGATCGACCTGGACCAACGTGGAGACGATCGGACCGGCCGGACCGGAGACCGCCGGCGGCTGGTTCCAGCACTCGTTTAGCGTGTCCGATTTTGTGGAGCCGACGAGCGAGGTGCGATTGCGTTTCATCGCCGCCGACGAAGGCGACGGGTCGATCGTGGAAGCGGCGGTGGATGACTTCGCGGTCTCAACCGTCGTGTGCGACGAGCCGGTGTTCGGCGATCTCGACGGCGACGGCCATGTCGGCGCGAGCGATTTGCTCATTCTCCTGGTCAGTTGGGGTCCCTGCGCCGATTGCGACGACTGCCCGGCCGATCTGAACGGCGACTGCAGCGTCGGCGCCGCGGACCTGCTCTTACTGCTCGTCAACTGGGGATAGAGCAGATCCGGGGACGAAAGAGGCTGTCGTCTCCAACTTCTCGACTTAGGAAGGGAATGAAAAGCCCACGGCGTGCACGCCGTGGGCTTTGTGGTGTTGGGTGGATGCGAACGCCGTTTTATCCCCAGTTGACGAGCAAGATGAGTAGGTCGCTTGCGCCCACAGTGCAGTTGCCGTCCAGATCGGCCGGGCAATTGCTGCAATCATCACAGGTGCCCCAGCTCGTTAGCAATATGAGCAGATCACTCGCGCCGACCTGGCCGTCGAAATCAAGGTCGCCCGCCGGGAAGTCCGGCGTGAACGCCTGCACCCAGGTGCGCCACGAATTGTTGATCGCATACTCATGGTGGGCCCAGAAGGTGATGCCGTTGGCGGGATCCACATTCACGGCGCTGTAATCGCCCCAGCGCCCGGGCGTATACGGTCCATTGCTCGTCTGTTGGATCACGTCGGGCTGGAACACACCGAGCGGGTCGCTCTGGAAACGGAACGCCGTGGACATGGAGATGAACTCGTTCGGCGAGCTGCGGGCGAAGGTCATCGCCGCGTTGCCGTGATCGTCAACCGTAATCGAGCTAAAGAACGTGCGGATGCCGGCACCGGGATCGATCTCGCCGGACTGCACCAACGTCGGGTCCTGATCGGTGACGGGCCAGCCGTTCATGGCGATTTCATACCAGCGGGCGAGGACGCGGTTGCTGTTGATGTGATGGGTCGCCCACAGTGACCCGTTGCGGTAGGCAACGCTCCAGAAACGGGCGTCGAACGTGTTCGGTCGGTTGCTGGTGCCCATCTGCGGCGGATCCTCCGGCGGACCGTAGACCGGAACCGTCAGGCTGAAGCTCGTGATCGTCGGCGAGGTCAAGGCGTTCTGCAACGCGATCAGTCGCACGGCTGTGTTCGTGTTCAATTCACGGTGCTCGATCAAGTACAGCGCCGGGGGCTTGTCGAAGCTGACGGGCGGGATCCCCGCCGATTGCGTCGAAGTGGCGATCGTAAAGGAGTTGGATTGGGCGGGCGGGTCCCCGGCCAGTAGTGATGCTTTGTCATAGACAAAGACCGGATAGTTCGCGCCCATCCCGAAGCCATCGCCGGTGATGTAGACAGTTTGGTCATCCACGGCGATATTCGGCGAGTCGAAAAGGTTCCCGGCCAGCGATGAGGTATTGAAGCGGTACTTGTGCCACGACCCGTTGGGATCGGAATCATCTGAGACGGCGATGAGCACATACGATTGGTTGCCAGGGGCGTTGGCTTCGGCCGCCATCGCGAAGAACCGGCCACTCAGTTCGTCATAAATCACCTCAGGGTCGAACACGAAGTCAGTCGCTCCGACACTTCCCCAGAAGCCGAATGAATCTTCAATCTCGTCTTGGAAGGTCAGGTTGCCGTCTTTGGTATAGAACGCAATGGCGCCGTTGGTCATCAACACGACATGCTCCGGTCCCACCGCCAGGTGCGGATCAGGCGGTGTCCAACCGGTGCTGATGATGCCGGTGAACCCGATGTCCGCGCCTTCGCGAATCTCGCGCTCACCCTTCTCGATGTCGCGCGGATTGAAGGTCGGCGGCACGTGCGGGGACGGTCCCTGAGCAAGGCGAACCACGTCGCCGGCCGCCGGCATGTCCGCGGTCACACCCTGATTCTGATCCGCAAGCGGAAGCGGAGTTCGGCTGAGCATCGTGACGTTGACGCTCGAGTTGTCGCCAAGCCCCGCATCGCCGTTCCAAACACACGCCAAGGCGCCGTTGTTCGTGAACACCAAGCGCTGAACGCCGCTGGCTGTCGTCATCGCCTGCCGACCGTCAACATGCCGGTTCAGCCGAAACTCGCCGCCAAGTCGGGAACCATCGGCCGCAAACAGTTGGGCAAAGACACCCAAGTCATCGCCATCCGGCCCGTTCCAGGCGACGGCATGGGTTCCATCCGGGGCGACGGCGATCGCCGCGGCGACCTGCGGGCCCAGTGTGGTCGTGTTGACCACAAACGGCTGACCAACGGGGCACCCCTGCGCATCGCATCGCCGCGCGACGATGCCAAAGTCGCTGCCATCCAGGCCCGGATCAAGCCACGCCACAAGGAATCCGTCTGTCGTGGTGGCAACGGCCGGCTCGATCACGCCGGGCGTCGGCCCCTCGCCGATATCCACTTCCTCGCCGATACGAGTTCCCGTCTCGTCGAACCGCTGGAGACGGATGCCGATTGGGACGCGCTGTTCGTCGGTTACCGCGAACACGACCACGAATCCGCCGTTGGGCTCGACCGCGATGCACGGCGTGGTTTCAGTTCGACCGCGAACCGTCGAGAGGGCGAACTCGTCGCCAAGCGGGCTTCCGTCGGGCTTCAAGAGCCGGACACGGATGCTGGACAACGTCTTCGCCGACGCGGCGCTCGTCCAGACCACCATCGCTGTGCCGTCGGGTCTGGCGGCGACGATTGGTCCGTATTGATGACCGCGCCACTGTTGGTTGACCAGCATTTCCGAGCTCCCCTGGAACTTCTTATCGAATCGCCGAGCGATGATCGACCCGGCCTGACCGTCCTGTCCGTGCGATTGCCATACGGCCCACGCTCCGCCGGCATGATCCATAGCAACCGCAGGCGCTGTCTGATGAGAGCTCGACCACAGGTTCAGCACCGTCTCGGAACCGATGGGGATGCCGTTCGCATCGAACTGCTGAGCGTAGACGCCGTACCGACCGTCCTGCTGACGTCGGCTCGACCAAACGCAAGTCATTGTGCCGGCCTGATCAACACTGATCGCGCCGTCAGCTTGCGCGCTGAGGCTGAAGGTGCTGGCCCGCCATTCGTAACCCTGAGGCAGACGTTCATTGATCTTTCCGCCGTCGGCGATCGCCGCGGCTGGGCCGAGCAAGGCGACACCGATCATTGCAACACACAGGGGTCTTTCGCTACTTGTCATGCTTGGCTCCAGTCTGCTGGTTAATTCTGCCGATCCACGCCATCCTACAACAGGCCACGAAGTCCGCAAAGGCAAAAACTGGAAAGAAGCGGCCGTTCGGACTCCTGAACGGCGGCAACAATCCGGGCGATCAGCAGAATCATTCGCCGGTCGGATCCACCAGGTTCCGCCCCGAGAGGAATTTGGGACCCGCCACAATTGCGGTAGAAACAGTGCCGGCCCGCTCTAGCTCGCCTGTGCCATTGCCGCGAGGTGCCGCCCGATCGACAGCGCCGCCGTCGCTGCCGGAGACGGCGCGTTGAGCACGTGGATCATTCGTTCGGCTCGCTGCACACGAAAGTCGTCGAGCAGCCGGCCGGAGGCATCGACCGCCTGGGCGCGAATGCCCACTCTTGCTCGGACGAGATCCTTGACGGCCAGATCAGGTACGAGCTGTTGCGCCGCTTGGACAAACGCCCGCTTGCTGATCGACCGACGAAGTTCTGATAGACCGATTCGCCAGTTGCGTGCGGCCATCCGCCACGCGCCTGCGTAGGTCATCATCGCCAGCGCATCACGCCCTTTGAAACTCCAGCGTCGGTATCCGTGTCGATCCAGCGCAAGCACGGCGTTCGGTCCGACCTCGACTCGACCGTCGATCGCTCGCGTCAGATGTACTCCAAGAAACGGAAACCGTGGATCAGGCACCGGGTAGATCATCGTGCGCACGAGTTCGCTACGCCGTTCGATGAGTTCGTAGTACTCGCCGCGAAAGGGAATGATCCGGCAATCCGGGTGCAGCCCACACATTCTCGCCACACGGTCCGATTGTAGACCGGCGCAATTGATCAGCAGCTTGCACTCGAGGTCACCCTGCGTGGTCTGGATGACGACTCGATCCGACCGTCGATGTACGCCGACGACTTCGGACCCGACGAGCACTTCGCCGCCTTGTTCTCGAACGACGTCGCTGAGCGCTTGTGTGACCCTCGCAAAGTCGACCACGCCTGCATCCGGGACGAGCAGCGCGCCGATCCCGCCACAATATGGTTCATGCTCGCGTAATGCCTCGCCGGACAATCGCCGAAGCCCTTGCAGTCCGTTCGATTGTCCGCGCGTCGCCAGCTCATCCAACCTCGCCAGCTCGCGCTGGTGCGTGGCGACGATCAGCTTGCCGCATCGCCGAACCGGCACGCCTCGTTGTTCGCAGAAACGATACATCACCGATCGCCCTTCGACGCAGAGGCGTGCCTTGAGCGATCCCGCACGGTAATACAGCCCCGAGTGAATTACACCGCTGTTGTGACCGCTCTGGTGGGCCGCGAGCCGATCCTCGGCTTCCAGCACCACCAGAGACTTCCCACGGCGCTCCAACAACGCCTTGGCGGTCGCCAATCCCACGATGCCGCCGCCGATGATCGCTGTGTCGTAGCCTTTCATGGTTCAATTTCCGGTTTCTTTCTACTCGTGGCGGGACTACTCGTGGGCGTTTGCGACCGCCTTTTCCACGGATTCTCCGCCCCGGCTTGAGACTCGACCACACCCTTGGCCGATAGGAGAACAAAGCCCAACCGACCCCGCCCGGAGGTCAACGCGACGCGGGGAAGGCTCGACGTGCGATCGGCAAACCATTTCACGCAGGTCGTGGCATGATGATCCGCCTCCCTCAACTCATCGGCCTGCTCGGCATCGGCACGCTCTGGGCATTTAATACGGCTGCCGGTGCACAGCAATCGAATCGAACAGCCGCTTCCGACGCGACGGCGACCGCGGGCGGCAGCAGCCATGGCGAACTTCGACTGCCCATCGGGATGAAGCTCAGCACGCCGACCTACTACACCGCGGAGATGCCGTTTCGCGATGCGTTCATGCTCTCCAGCCAATGGTTCCATCAGAACTCGAACACCACCAGCCCTTGGGACCTCGGCGGGCTTGAGGTCGCGAACGATGCCTGGCCGATCCTTCAACGCGGTCGTGCGGCCGCCTGTCTGATGATGCGCGATCTGAACGGACGATACCCCCGCGGCACATACGTCTGCACCTACACCGGAACAGGCGAGATCGCCGTCGGCCTTGACGCCCACGAAACACGCACCGAGCCGGGGCGAATCCTCTTTGAGGCTCTCAGGCCGACCGACGCCGGCATCCTGCTCAAGATCAAGTGGCAGGACCGCGAGGACCCGATTCGCAATGTTCGTATCTGGCTGCCCGGCATGCATCCGCGCCCGGGTCGGCCGCAGTCAATCTTCAATCCAATTTCTTCCTGCGGCGGCTCGAGCCGTTCTCCGTCCTTCGGTTCATGGATTGGCAGGTGACGAACGACTCGACGCTGCAAACATGGTCACAGCGCACCGAGGTGACCGACCGCACCCAAGCTGTTGCACACGGCGTGGCAATCGAGCACATGATCGATCTGTGCAACGGACTGCGGGCCGACCCCTGGTTCTCTAGGCGTCACCAGGGCGACGACGACTTCATTCGTCGTTTCGCCCAACTGGTCAAAGCGCGACTCGAACCGGATCGGCGCGTTTGTATCGAATACTCCAACGAGGTCTGGAATCCGCAGTTCAAGCAGCACGGTTGGGTCGTTCAACACGCTGGCGGCGCGAACCCTCCGGCGAAGTACGCCGCCCGCGCGGCCAACGTCTTCTCCATCTGGCGCGACGTTTTCGCGGGGCAGGAGGAGCGCCTCATCCGCGTCGCCGGCTGCCAGCAGATGAACCCCTGGGTGGCCAAGGTCATACTCGACCAGCTTCGCGGCCGGGTGGACGCACTGGCCCCGGCGTTCTACTTCGGCGTCCGCGACCATTACGACGAACTCGAATAATTGGGCGCTGACGCTGCGGCCCGCGACGTCATCCAACTGGCGATCAAGGCGCTGATCGAACGTTCAATACCCAAGATGCAGGAACACGCGCAACTCGCCGCTCGCTACGGCCTCGACCTGATCACCTATGAGGGCGGCCAGCACATTCTCCCTCAGCCCGCCGGTACAACGCCGCCGTTCAGCCAAGCCATGTGGGACGCCCAGCGCGATTCGTCTATGTATGAAGCGTACGAGACGCTGCTGGAGAGCTTTCGCCAGATGGATGGACGCCTCTTCGTTGCGTTCAACTTCGCAGCCGCCAAGGTTCGCCCTGGGGCTCGTGGGGCCATCTGGCCTACCTCACCCAACCCTTCGCCCACGCCCCGAAGTACCGCGCGTTGGCAGACCACGCTGAAAAGACCACCACTTCCACCCGACGCTAAACACTCCTTCGAGCCGAAACGAGCCGCGACTGGCAGCTCGCGTGCCGGCGAGAACGGGGCGACGCCGCCCAATTGGAGCGACGGTCAAGTTTCGGACAAAGTTTTCTCTCCAAATATCTGTGAGTATGTGGAACAAGACCGCCGTTTGATGTGACTTTATCCTTTGGAGCAGCGCCGATCGCTTCTGGCCACGCGCCGTCGGCCGGGCGGCCGGAAGATTCCCCTATCCCAGGTTCTGGAGGCAAATCATGCATCGATACGCGCATCGTTGGCTTTGGGCAGCGGCGGCCCCGATTGCCCTCGTGCTCGCCCTCAACTCGGCGGCGATGGGTCAGCACTCTCATCACCGCTCACCCGGGATTCGATCCCACCACGGCCTTGCTCATCGCTCCCATCATTCGTCATCTCGACACGCCATCCCACACCATTACCTGGCCCACCGCGACTATCGATACGGCCACGGCTCGGTCAGACGGCATCACGGCCTGGGCCATCGCGGATACTACGATCCGCATTCCGTCCGCCGATACCACGGCCTCGGTGACGGTAATGCCCGCTCGTATTACTACTATTCCACTTCCTATTTCCCCGCAAACTACTACGTCGACGGCCCGAGCTCACGGGGGTACTACAACGACGTCGAGCGCGTCGCTCCGGAATACCCCGTCCAACACGGGTCGTCACCCCCCAAGATCGTGGTGGTCTACCCACCCGACGAAACCGGCCAGCGACGGAACAAGCTGGTCTTCCCCAACGCCGAGTATGCGTGGTCGAAACTGAGCGATGGCGAGGCGGACGCTTCGCTGCGCGCCTTCTCGAC
>JAZFYE010000116.1:0-10973 GCA_036475395.1 Phycisphaerales bacterium | reverse complement strand
AACAATAGCCATCGACAGCGCAGCGCCACCGCCCTGGGGATTGGCGTTCGCACGCTCGGCTTGAAGCTCAAGAAGTGGAAGGAGCAGCAGATTGTCGCCGAATCGCTCTGAATCGCCGCGCAAACGTTTCGCGTCGCGCAAGAGCTGCGCCCTGAATCGCATACGGGCGCTCTGCGGCCCGGGGTTCGGCCCACGGCCTGCGTTTTGCTGGCAATTCGGTGTCGCCTTGCGCTTCGGGAGCGTGCAAACATGATCGACGGCGTCACCAATGCAGATGCCATCCCCGTACTGGAGAGAATGGTGCAGTTCGCCGGTCAACGGCACCGGCTCATCGTCAACAACATCGCGAATTTCTCCACCCCCGGCTACCGCGCGATGGACGTCTCCGTCGACGCCTTTCAAGCCCAGTTGAGCGAGGCCGTCGATGCCCGCCGTAAGCACCATGGTGCGAGCGGTGGCGAGCTGGAGCTTCGCGATTCACCGATGATCAAATACGATTCGATCGGCATCACGCTGCATCCGAAGCCGATCGGGCAAAACATTCTCTTCCACGACCGCAACGACCGAGATCTGGAACGAACCATGCAGGACCTAGCTGAGAACTTCATGACCTTCCGCGTGGCCGCGGACCTGCTTCGCAGCCGCATGGCTCTACTCAACACTGCTATCCGCGAACGGATCTAACCTCCAACTCTGCCCTAACCCCTAGCCCCTGACTCCTGACTTCTCATTCCCATGTACGGTGCCTTTGACATCTCGACTTCAGCACTCGTCGCCCAGCGAATACGTCTGGATGTGATTGCCGCAAATATTGCAAACCAAAGGACGATCCTGAATGAGAACGATGAATACGAGCCGTATCGCCGACGATTCGTGGTGTTCGGCGAAGGCGATCCGGCCCGTGGTCAGACGGCGGGTCTCCATGTGGCGTCGATCGAGATTGACGACAGCCCCTTGAACCAAAAATACGAGCCGGGCTCGCCCTTTGCCGACGCCGATGGATACGTGTCGTATCCCAACGTCAACCCCGTGATCGAAACCATGAACGCGATGGACGCCGCTCGAGCCTACGAGGCGAACATCACGGCGATCGAAGCGACAAAGTCAATGCTGTCGGTCGCCCTGCAGATCATCGCATAGATCCTGATGAATCGACTCCGTGAACCTCGCAACTCCGGACGCCTCCTCCTGCCATGACTGATCCTGTCGGACTTATTGGAAACAGCAGCGCGTTGAATCGCGAGCTTCCGCAGATGCCGAGCCTTGGCCCCCCTAAGGCGGGAGGCGCCAGCTTCTCGGACATGCTTCAGGAGCAGTTGGATACGGTCAACCAGCTCCAACGCGACGCGAAGGAGGCGATCGAGGATCTCATGTCCGGGCGACGTGTTGATGTCGAGAGCGTCATGATCGCCACGGCAAAGGCCGACACGGCGTTTCGACTGCTGCTCCAGGTTCGCAACAAGGTTATGGCCGCGTATGACGAGCTGAAACAAATACGAGTCTGATCGAAGAACAGTGAGCCGGTGATCGCCCTGGCATGGAGGCCGAAGGGGCGAGCACGACGGTGGGGAACGGCTCGGCGCTGAGCACTAGAGGCATGGAGGCCGACGCATGCAGGCGTTGCAACGGATTATTGACAACATCGTCACCCAGATGAAAGGGCTGCCGCCCACGGCGCGGCTTCTGATCGGGTCGCTGATGGCGATCGTGGTGTTGTCGCTTTTTCTCGTCGCGCAACTCACCGGTCAGCCATCGATGTTGCCGTTGCCGGTCACGCTGGCGGATGAAGGCGCCCGGGCGCGGGCGATCGCCTATCTGGACTCAGCTGCGATCCCCCATGAGCAGCGCGGTAGTGAGCTTTTCGTACCGAGCGAGCAGCGCTTCGCCATCGTCGCCAAGCTTCTCGATGCTGATGCGATGAGCCCGGATCAGATCAACTTCGACAAGCTGATTGAGCAGGACAGCCCGTTCCTGACACGGCAGCAACACGACCGGCGGTGGCTGATCGCCAAGATGAACGTACTTGGCCGAATGATCAGCGGTCTGCGCGGCATCCAACAAGCCACCGTTGTGATCGATCCGTCGAGTCGAGGCGGACTTGGTCGCACGTCCGTGCCGCCAACGGCTTCGGTGATCGTCTTCACGCGCGGCGGGCCCCTGTCACAGGCTCAGGTCGAGGCGATCGCCCAACTCGTGGCGGGATCGGAGGCGGCCCTGGACGTGACCAACGTCGCCATCATCGATGGAACGACTGGGCGGTCTCATAAGGCCCGGGACGAGGATGATGTCACAGCCGGCATCTACCTGGAGCGGAAGCTTGCGCTGGAGAAGGAAGTAAAGAGCACGCTCCTGACCGCATTGGAATATATCCCCGGCGTTCGGGTGGCCGTGAACGTGATGGTCAATGCCACGAGCCAATCGACGCGCATTGACAAGTACCAGGAACCCGTGAGTGCTCCAACGAGCGAGAGCATCGAGTCGGAGAGTGAAACCAACCAACGCCAGGCCGGTGAGCCGGGCGTTCGATCAAACATAGGCGTCGAGATTGCTTCCATCGGGCCGATCGGCTCGGATCGCACGTTGGATCGATCGGTCAGCGAGTTGGAACCGCGGTTTCCCAGCGAAAGAAGATTAGAGCAGGACCCAAAGGGGTATGCCCTGAAGATCAACTCGACCGTGCTGATCCCGCGCTCCTATTTCATCGGGATGTATCAACAGGATCAGAACGATCCGACCGCGGTACCGGACGCCGCCCAGCTACAAGCGGTAGAGGACACGGAGATCGCTCGAATCAAGAGCGACATCGAGCCGATGATCGACACCGGCCCGTTTGACGATGCGGTGCCGGGCGTGGTGGTGGTGAGCTCGTATCCGGACTTCGCAATGCCGCCGCCGCTGGTACCCGGAGGTGTCGAGGTCGTGCCGGAGAGCTGGACGGGGACCATGGTGGGCGGACCGATGGTCAGATACGTCGGGCTCGGGAGCCTGGCATTCATAAGTTTGGCGATGATGTTTCTGATGGTGCGTAAAGCGAGCGTTCGCGAGGCGCTGCCGTCGCCGGCGGAGATCGTGGGTCTGCCTCCGGCGCTGGAGGTCGACGACTTGGACTTGGTCGGTGAAGCGGAGGAATCAGCGTTGGCCCTGGAAGGGGTCGAGCTGGACGACACGGAGTTGCGTCGGGGACAGCTCTTGGAACAGATCAACGAGACGATCAAGACCAGCCCGGAGGAGGCAGCCAGCCTCGTGCGCCGCTGGGCGAAGGCTGAGGGTTAGGCAAAAACGACGCCGGGCATGGCCATTCATCAGCGAAAATTGCCGAAGAACGTTGCCGAGTTGGACGGTGTGGTCAAGGCCGCTGTTTTGCTGCTGTCGTTGGACGACGAGGTGGCCACGACACTGCTCCAGCATCTTCCGACCGTCATGGTTGAAGAGGTCACCCGCGCGCTGGCATCGCTCGGGGAGGTTCCGGCCGACCTGAGCGATCAGGTCATCGACGAGTTCTATGCGATGCGGATGGCCAGTCAGTACGCCAAGGAGGGTGGGCTGGACTACGCCAAGATGCTCTTGGAGAAATCGCTCGATCCGCAGCTGGCGGATCGGATGATCCAGCAGATTCAGACTCAGGTTCAGCGAACGCCCTTCGCCTTCCTTCAGAAGGCCGAGAGCGAGAACCTCCTGACGTTCATCCAGGACGAACATCCCCAAACCATCGCGTTGATCATTAGTCATCTCGCGCATCACAAGGCGTCGGAAATCCTGATGGGACTTCCGGTCGAGAAGCAGATCGAAGTGGTCCGTCGCGTCGCGCACATGGAGCAGACCAGCCCGGAAGTGATCCGCGAGGTGGAGAGCGGTTTGGAGTCGCGTCTGTCGAACATGCTCATGCATTCGATGGACAAGGTGGGCGGCGTGGAGACGGTCGCCGAGGTGTTGAACCTGTGCGACCGATCCACGGAAAAAGCGATCATGGAGGGCGTCGAGGCGGAGGATCCCGATCTTGTCGAAGACATTCGTCGGCTGATGTTTGTCTTTGACGACATCCTCAAGGTCAACGACAAGGGAATCCAGGCGGTGCTCAAGGAAATCGACAATGACGAGCTTTGCCTAGCCCTGAAGACCGCGAGTGATGAGCTGAAAGAGAAGATCTTCTCCAACATGTCCGCCCGCGCCGCCGATCTGATCAAGGAAGACATGGAGTACATGGGGCCGGTGCGACTGAGCGACGTCGAAGCCGCGCAGCAGCGCATCGTCGATGTCGTTCGACGCCTCGAGGATGCCGGGGAGATCATCATCTCCGGCCGGGGTGACGACGATCTCATTGTCTGAACCGCGTCACGAATCACTGGCTTTGGGTCATATGGCATTGATCAAGAACACAAGGGCCGGTCCGCTCGCCAAGGGCGCCTCGGTGTTTGACCTGGGCGATCTGACACGTGAGTCGGAGCACGTGCTGCAAGAGGCGAAACAGCAATCGCAGCAGATCATGCGGCGGGCCGAGCAGGAGGCGGCGAAGCTGGTCGATTCCGCCACCGATCGCGGCTTTGCCGAGGGCAAGGATCGGGGCCTAGCCCAAGGACGCGAGGAAGGCCGGCAAGCCGGTCGCGCCGAGGCGATCGCCGAGTTCACGCCGCAGCTCAAGGATCTTCAGGTCTCCTTCACCGCCGCCCTCGAGCAATGGGAGGCCGATCGCAACGACATGGTTCTGGCAGCCCGCGAGGACGTGCTGCGTCTCGCGCTGGCCGTGGCCGAGAAGGTCACGTACCGCATCATTCAGACCGATTCGACGGTCATCGAGGATCAGCTCGCCGAGGCATTGGCGCTGCTGGTGGCGCCGAGGGCGGTGACGGTGGCGGTCGCTCCGCAGGATCGGGCTCTGGTGGAGGCGATGTTGCCGGAACTGATCGACAAGATCAACACCTGCACGCACGCCACCATTCGCGACGACCCATCGGTGACGCGCGGCGGCTGTGTGATCAGCACCGGCGCCGGCCGCATCGACGCCACGATTGAGCGTCAAATCCAGCGGATTGTCGACACGCTGTTGACGCAGCCCGTCGAAGCGGCGCCGGGTAACGATACGCCGGGAGATGCCGCGTTGGCAGAAGAAGCTCAGTCGTGACGGTGCTTGGGCCACAACTCGACACGCTGGGCCGGCTGCAATCCCAAGAGCTCATCGGCACCGTGGCGGCGGCGAGGGGATTGGGGTTGTATGTGGACGACTTGCCGCTGCCGGTCGGAGCGATGGTGCGCCTGGAGCCGGGCCGAGGTAGCTCACGGGTCATCCGCGGCGAAGTTGTTGGGTTCGACGGCTCGCGGAGCATCGTGATGTTGTTCGGCTCCAATGATGGGACCGCCCCAGGCATGCGCGTCCACGGCGAGCAAACCGCCCAGACGGTCGCGATCAGCCGGTCGTTCCTGGGGCGGATCATCAACGGTTTGGGCCGCCCGATTGACGGGGGCACGTTCCCGTCGGATTGCGTGGCCCGCCCGCTCGATCCGGCGCCTACGTGTGCGCTGCATCGCCGCCGAATCGATCAGCCGCTTCCCACGGGTGTCCGCGTGATCGACACCATGCTCACCGTCGGCAAAGGCCAGCGTGTGGGGATCTTTTCCGGGCCTGGCCTCGGGAAATCGACACTCGTCGCCATGATCGCCCGGAATTCCGCCGCCGATGTCAACGTGCTGGCACTGGTAGGCGAGCGCGGCCGAGAGGTCCGCGAATTCATCGAGCGGTCACTGGGCCCGACCGGGCTGGCCAAATCGGTGATTGTGGTGGCCACCGGAGACGAGTCGCCGCTGCTGCGCGTGCGAGCGGCGATGGTAGCCTCGGCCGTGGCGGAGTTCTTCCGAGACCAGGGCGCCGATGTTTTGCTGATGATGGATTCGCTGACACGGTTGGCCCAGGCCCAGCGCCAGATCGGCCTGACCGTCGGGGAGCAGCCGGCGACGAAGGGCTATACGCCTTCGGTCTTTGCGATGCTGCCCAAGCTGCTGGAGCGGGCCGGGTCGATCGAAGGCGGCGGATCGATCACCGGGTTCTATGCGGTGCTGGTGGAGGGCGACGATCTGACCGAACCCGTCTCGGATGCGGCTCGCGGCGTGCTGGACGGCCATGTCGTGCTCTCGCGGAAACTGGCTGGCCGCGGACACTACCCAGCCGTGGATATGCAGGAATCCGTCTCTCGCATAGCCGATCTTGTCTGCGACGAGCATCATCGGGCCGCCCGGATGCTGATTCTGAAGCTCCTGGCCGCTCGTGCCGAAGCTGAGGAACTGATCAATATCGGCGCCTACGCCCACGGCTCAAACGCCGATTGCGACGTCGCGATTGCCCTGAGGCCGAAGATCGACGCGATGCTTCAGCAGGGTATCACCGAAAAAGCCGACTTTCCCCACAGCTGCCGGCAGTTGATCGAGCTCGCGGCGGCGGCGAAGGCTCAGTACGAGAAGGGATCGGCGAGGGCGGCGGCGGCCGGGGGCGGCGGCGGCGCCAAGCGGGTCTAGCGGGAGCGTAGGTAAATGGCACGGTTTGTGTTCTCTCTTGAGCCGGTTCTCAAATCGCGACGTCGCGCCGAAGAGACGTTTCAGCGCGATGTCGCCGGGATCGAGCGAGAGCGAATGCGTCTGGAAGAAATCCTACGAGGCCATCAGCGGAGCCTGGTGTCGAACAAAGATGTGCTGCGCGCCGGACTGACAGGACTGATCGAGGTGCGGGACCTACGGCTTCACGCCAACTCCTCGCTTCAAGTCATGCACCGTGCTCAGCAGATCGTGCTCGAGTTGGCGGGAGTGTACAAGAGGCTCGAGGCTGCGCGGACCCGGTTGATCGAGGCCTCTCGCCGCCGGCGCGCGATCGAGTTCGTCCGGGACCGGCGATACGAACAATGGAAAGCCGCCTTGAACAAGGCCGAGACCGCCGCCCTTGATGAGCTTGCGGTCATCGCGGCCGCCCGCAAGGAGTCTGATTTATGAAGACTATTTGGAGTATCGTGAGTTTCCTGGCTGTGGTTCATATGCTCGCGCTGGCGACGTTCGCCGCTTGGCTGTGGCATTCGGACCGCCTGGACGGCGAACGTGTCCAACAGGTTCGCGAACTGTTCTCGATGACGATCCCCGAGGCGCAGGTGGCGGCAAAGCGAGCGGAGACGCAAGTCAAGGCCGAACTCGCAGAGCGCAAGGAACTCGCGTTTCGCGCCGATCCGCCGTTCTCCAGCGCGGCGGCGATCGAGCTCGGCTCACAGGTGACGCGGCACACTGATCAGGAAATCCGTCGGCTTGAAGATGCGAAGCAGAGGCGTGTTGCCGAGCTCGCCGAAGAACAACGTCTGTTTGAGGAGCAGGAGGCCGCCTCCAAGGCCCGTGTCGAGCGTTGGGAAGAGACGGCCGCGGCTGAGGTGAGTCGCAAGGCGGACGAACAGTTTGCCAAGACGGTGAAGCTGCTGGAGTCGTTGCCGCCGAAACAGGCGAAGCAGACGATCGTCGAGCTTCTCAGCACAGGCAAGGCCGATCAGGCGGTCGCTTACCTGAACGCGATGAAGCCCCGGCTGGCCGCCAAGGTGCTCGCTGCATTCAAGACCACAGCCGAGAACAAACTGGCAACAGAGTTGCTAGAGCAGCTCCGGACCTTCGGCTTACCGGCCGACGGCCCGGACGACGCCGGCAATGCAGACGCTTCTCCCGACACTGAATAATCTTGCGCAGAAACCGGGTCTGTATGAACGGTTGAGCCGATCGCCCATCAGTTCAGCGACCGGTCATTCTTCGTTCGCACAGATCATAAATGACACCGAGCAAGTTCGTCCTTCCCAACCAATTCCCGCGAATAACAGCGTTCGGTCAGCTGGAGTGCGTGATGCGGCGCACGACCGCGCTGCGTCGGGGTTCGAAGATGCCCATTACACGTCGTCGAGGCGCGAGCAACCGCTGAGCGGTGAGCCGCCTGATCAGGCAGATGCACCGGTGGCGGGCCGATCCGCGGCCACGGACTCGGACTCGGTCGAAGGCCCGGCGCAAAATGATGCCGGTTCCGCGCAAGGGTTGCCAGCAGATTCCGCTGTCTTTGCCGAAGGGGATCCTGCCCGGGAGCCGGACCAACAGAAAAATCTCAACACAATCGAATCGGCAGCGC
This sequence comes from Phycisphaerales bacterium, assembly GCA_036475395.1. Taxonomy (GTDB): domain Bacteria; phylum Planctomycetota; class Phycisphaerae; order Phycisphaerales; family SM1A02; genus JADFNO01. The sequence goes on along the minus strand of JAZFYE010000116.1, from coordinate 2,845 downwards.
TGTCGGTCGTTCGGGACGACGCAGCGGGTACAGAACGATCCGGCGATGCGGGCTCATCCAAAGCGTCTCCGGCCGGCCCTTCCGACGCCGCGCCAGGTCCTTCAGCGCCGGGCAAGGACCCGCCCGTCACGCCAGCCGACGGCAGGCCATCCTCGGCCGCAACGTCGATTGGGCGCGAGGCTGATTCCGCATCTCGCCCCGACGTTGCGTATCAACGGCAGCAGATTGGGGCCGACTTACACGTTACCGATCGCACCTCTTCGGGTGACAGTGAGTCCGCCGCGGATAGTCGGTCGTTGGAACCAACCTCAGCTTCGACTCAGTCGCCGCCGAAGTCCATCGCGACGGATGAGATGGTGTCGCCTGCGCGGCCTTCAACCCCGTCACAATCTGGCGATGGGCAGTTGTTGCCGTCCTCGGCCGCGCCTGGCGAACGAGGAACCGTCAATCATGAGCCTCATCAGGGGGGTGGACGAGCGCCTCGGGATGGAGGCGCCCTGCAGTCTCCAACCCAGCACGGGCAGGGCGAGACGTCACAGGATTCTCGCCGCGATGACGGTCAGTCACAACCGCGTGCCGATCAGCCTGGACGTCTTGCGCCGAATAACGAACCGACGCCGCGGGCCCCGGCTTCGGCGCGAGCGGTGCAGATTGACGCGGCCGTGCGCGTAGAGAACGCGACCGGGCAGCCGGCCACGCTTCAGCTCGCGGCGCCGCTCCCGGTCCCGCCGTCGTTGCCGAGCGGCACGACCGCCAGCTTGGTGCAGGAACTCCCAACGCCGACCACGCCGACGCCAAGCGCAGATCCCGACCATGATCCGTTCACAGCGCGGATCCTGCGCGGGTTGTCGGCCACGCTCAACCAGCGCGGCGGCGTGCTGACGATGCGTCTGGAACCGCCCGAACTCGGCCAGCTTCGCATTCAGATGACGATTACCCAGGGTACTGTGTCTGCCGAGTTTCAGGCCGCAACCCCGCAGGCACAGGCATTGCTTGAACGATCCTTAGCCGTGCTGCGATCTGCGTTACAAGGGCACGGACTCACCGTGGAGCGACTTACCGTGCACACAGCACAACAGGTCAATACCCAGGCAACGCGCCAAGACCCGCCGGAGCAGCAAACTCAACAGGAACGGCAACACGCAGACGCGGGAAAGGGAGAAAGCCGGGGTCGACGCGACGGTGACCAGACCGCCTCCTTCCGTCGCCCCATGCCTCGACCGACCAACGAGTATGCCGCGTTTGACGTCTCACCGCAACCGGCTGGAGCTGACTAGCAATGACCCAAATCCCGGCTACGAATCCTCTGGACACCGTCGTTCGACCGAACGTGGGGAACCGCTTCAGCGATATGTCGTCTGAAGATTTCGTTCGCATCATATTCACCGAGCTTGCCAATCAGGACCCCCTGGCCCCGAGCGATTCAACCGCGCTGCTGCAACAGCTCAACTCGATCCGTTCCATCGAGTCGGACCTCCAACTCATCGAACAGCTCAAGTCGCTCGTCACCGAAAACCAATTGGCGGCGGGGAGCAATCTCATCGGAAAATTCGTCACTGGCCTGACCGCCTCAAGCGACCGTGTCTCGGGTTATGTCCGGTCGGTCGGTCGTGAAGGTGATTCGGTGGTGCTTGAGTTGGACAGCGGGTTCATTGTGCCGTTCGAGTCTTTGGACACCATCCACGGGACGGACCCTGATCTGTAACACCCCCGGTTGATCGACCCGCGCTGCTCCCGGCCACGCCCGCTCCTCGAAAAGAACTCCTGACTCCCATCGACGATGACTCTTGACTCCGCTCAACTTCTTCGGCAACTCGAACCGGTCGTCAGGCCGGGTTTCACTCCGTCAGCGCCGGCGCCGGCTCGGCCGGGTCTAGCGGATCAGAGCTTTGATGAGCTGCTCGCGCTCGCCTCCCGCGGCGCGATCGAGAGCGGCCGACGGGTGCAGATTACCTTTGAACCGAACGAGACGCTGGACGATCAACAGATCACCCGACTATCAGCCGCGGCCGACCTGGCTGAGGCCTCGGGCGCGAGGCGGGCCATGATGCTGATCGACGGGCGTGGATTCGTGCTCGACGTCGAGCAACGGACACTCACCGCGGAGCTATCGGCTGGCGCCGGATCTCGTTTCGTCCATGAACTCGATGCTGCGATCTATGTCCCGGGTGCCGACGAGCAGGAGGCCGAACTCTTGGGTACTCCCGCCGCGCGCATGCCGCCCCCGGCGGTGGCTCGCCAGATTGCGAGCGCCCAATCCGTTGCGCTACCGGGCACCGGCCGCGCCTAGTCGATCAATCAGTCGCGATCCCGAACGAGCGACTGAGACAAGGAGAATCACATGGCTTCAACAGTTGCAATGGTCACTGGGATGTCCGGGTTGGTCGCCAACGCTCGTAACTTGGAGGTGATCGGCAATAACATCGCCAACGTCAACACGATCGCGTTCAAATCCAACCGGATGATCTTCGCCCCGACGTTCAGCCGAAACTTCTCGCTCGGTACAGCCCCGAGCGAAAACACCGGTGGCACCAACCCCGGGCAGATCGGGCTGGGCGTCTCGATCGCGGGCACGCAGCGGAACTTCAACAACGGTTCGATCAGTGCGACCGGCGTGCCGACTGACGTCGCCATCGAGGGCGCTGGATTCCTCATTGTCGAGAAGGCGGGCGAGCGCTTCTACACCCGAGCCGGCGCGCTTCAGCGCAATCAAGCCAATGATCTGGTCACGATCGGTGGGGCCAAGGTCATGGGTTTCGCCGTGGACGAACAGTTCAAGATCATCAACGGCAACCTCGTTGAGCTGAGCATTCCCGTCGGGACGTTAACGCTGGCCGAGGCGACG
>JAZFYE010000115.1:0-3513 GCA_036475395.1 Phycisphaerales bacterium | reverse complement strand
CGGCGTCGGCAAGACTCGGCGCGGGATTTCGAAGCTTGGCCATGTATCTGGTTCGTGGCTTGGGATTGAGTTCCTCCAGCATCTCATAGGTGCGCTCGTGCTTGTGAAGCTGCGCTACCCGGCTGCTGGGATCGGCCAGGTCGCCGAAGACAATCGCTTGAGCGGGGCACGCCTGCGCACAAGCCGGGACGACACTTCCATCCGGAACGGTCACGCGGCTGGAACGATCTTCGGGTTTCGCCTTAACCCATTCGTTCTTAGCCTTGATCTTGCCGGCACTGATGCGCTGAATGCAGTAGGTGCACTTTTCCATCACCCCGCGGCTGCGAATCGTCACTTCCGGATTGTGCTGCAATTGCTGCAACGGATGGGTATCTGATTGCGGTCGTGTGTAATAGCTCGGCTTGACGTGCATCAGCCCGGTCTCGCGCACCGGTTCGCGCACCTGATAATCAAAGAAGTTGAATCGGCGCACCTTGTACGGGCAGTTGTTGGAGCAGTACCGGGTGCCGATGCAACGGTTATAGACCATCACGTTCAAGCCGTCCTCATCGTGGGTGGTCGCCGCCACGGGGCAGACCTCCTCGCAGGCGGCGTTCTCGCAGTGCATGCACGGCACCGGCTGCATCGCCACCGAATCGGGCGTCTCAGGGTTCGAGCCGCTGAAGTACCGATCGACCCGTATCCAGTGCATCTCGCGCCCGCGCTTCACCTGATCCTTGCCCACGATCGGAATGTTGTTCTCCGCCTGGCAGGCGACGACGCACGCGCTGCACCCGGTGCAGGTAGTCAGGTCGATCGACATCGCCCACTTGTAGTTCGCGTGTTCGAGATTGCTCTCTTCCCACAGCGATAATCGATGCGCCACGTGAACACGATGGTCGGCAAAATCGGGATGCTCTTTGTATTCGTCGAGGTTCGCTTCACGGAAGATGGCGGGCAGACGTTCTTGTGTGCCTTCGCCGCCAACCGTGTCCAGGGCGTGATGGTGCTGCGTCAGAGCGAATTCGTACGATCCGCTGGACTTGGCAATCGTCGCGCCCCCGACAAAACCCATCGCCCCCGAGCGGCGCAACTGGTAGAAGTCGAACCCAGCGTCCTCGGCAATACGCCCCACGCCGTTGCGGCCGTACCCCAACGTCAATGTAACCGATTGACCATGTTGGCCGGGCATGACCAACACCGCCGCTTCCACGTGCGACCCGCCTTCCAACGATACGTCCACCATGTCGCCGGTGCGCACGCCAAGCCCCGCCGCCGCGGACGGACTCACCAGCACGGCGTTATCCCACGTGAGCTTCGTCAGCGGATCGGGCAACTCCTGAAGCCAGCCGTTGTTGGCGAACCGACCGTCGTACACCGAGCGATCACCGGTAAACACCAGCTCCAAGCCGGGTCGTTTCTGCGACGTCAGCCGGGCCAAGGCGATGATCCACGTTTGCGCCTCGTCCGAGCGAACCGTAGGCGACTGCAGCGCAAACGCGCTGTCAGCCACGAACCCATCGTGCAGCGTGCGCCGCCAGTGACGCTCAAAATCCCCGTCGCCGGTCACGCCGCCGAAGCCGCGCCGAACGATGTCGTAACCCGCCGCAACGTCATCGCCGCTGATGATCGCCAGCAGCTCAATCGGGCTCCGACCGCCGAACAGCGGCTCGATCAACGGCTGGGTGATCCCGATCGTGCCGTCGTAGGCCCGGGCATCGCCCCAACTCTCCAAGTAATGGGCACGGGGCAGGTGCCATGTGCAGCGCTTTGACGTTTCGTCTGCGTAGCTACTCACATGGATCGTGGCCCTCACCGAACCGAGCTTGGAAGCAAAATCCAGATCGGCCGGGGCGTTGTACGCGGGATTCCCGCCGAGTATCACCAGCGTGCTCACGCGGCCGGCGTCAATATCCTCCGCCAGAGCCTTGATCGACGCGGCGTGGGGCTCGGCATCCGGACGAGCGGTATAGCTGACCGTTCGCCCCATATTCCCGAGTTCCTCGTTGAGAAGGTGAGCGATCGCATGCACCTCGGCCGGCTGGCGCGGTCCGACTATAATCAGACACTCGCCGCGATGACTTCCCAAGTCGTCGGCCATCTGCTGCAGCATCTGCTTGCTGACGTCGATCGAACCGACCCAGTTCGCCGCAGCCGAAGACAGCATCTTGGCCAGATGACCCGCCACGGCGCCGATATCGCCGCAGCGCACCCTCACGCGGTGGTCAGCGTTCGCGCCGGTCAGGCTGTAGCCGCTTTCAACGACATACAGCCGATTCATCGACCTGCGATCATCATCGGCGCGCCGACCGGAGGCAAAGTCACGCGTGTACTTCACCGCGGCCGGATGCGCGTGAAGGAAGTCCGAATCAAGCGAGACAATGATCTTGGCTCGATCAAAGTGGTATTGCGCCCGGTACGGCGAGCCGAACGCGAGCATCGAGCCCGCCAACTCGTTGTCGTTATTCAGCGGCTCGTATTCGTACCACTTCGCATTAGGCATAGCCTCAAGCAGCCGCCGTTTCATGTCCGCAACGCTGGGCGAGGCCGTCGCTTCGCTCAAGATGTACAGCCCGTTACCGTCGGCATCGCGCAAAGCGCCAAAGTGCGACTTCGCCCAACTGGAAAAGTCATCCCAACTCGACGGTTGGTCATCGCGTATCACCTGCCGGCTGCGGTCCGGATCGTAAAGCTCCAGCACACTGGCCTGGGCCCAAGCGTCGGTCGCGCCGCGATTCATCGGATGCTCGGGGTTGCCTTCGATCTTGATCGGTCGGCCGTCGTAGCTCGTCACCAGCAACCCACTGGCCACCCCACCCAGCTCCATCGATGTTGCATACGAATTGGGGATTCCAGGCAGGCGTCCCGCCGGTCGGCTTGCGTAGGGCGCGATCTTTTCCTCCGGCCAACGCCGACACCCCGAAAGCCCCATCCCCGCCAGTGCCAACGACGCCCCCATGATCTTGAGGAACTCGCGGCGCTGGGTCGAGTCGAGCATCTCGGTCGCCCCGGCCGGGAACTCACGATATATGAACTCCCGGAACTCCGGGGTGTCCGCGAAGTCTTCCAGGCTCCGCCAGTAGGTTTTGCCGGTGCGCGGTCGTGGCGCGGTTTGATCTACCGATGGCATGTCGAGCAGTCCTGCGAGGGAGCGAGGTTGTTGTGGTTCAACCAGTATTCGTGGTAGTCCTGCGGCGAGGCAAACTGACGCTTCGCATCGGCGTCATCCGCGAAGGCCCATCCAAGATCGGTCACCAGCTTCGGGTCGCGAACACGCATGTCAGGCTGGCGATGGCACGAGAGGCACCAGCCCATGCTCAGCGCTTCCTGCTGCGTGACCACCTCCATCTTGTCGATGCGGCCGTGGCATTCCACGCAGCTCACGCCTCGGGTCACGTGGGCCGTATGACTGAAGTACGCAAAGTCAGGCAGATCATGCACGCGAACCCACTGCATGGGCATCCCCGTCGCGTAACTCTCGTTCAAGGCCGTTAGGTTCGGGCTTTCCTTGTGAATCTGCGTGTGACAGTT
>JAZFYE010000114.1:0-6593 GCA_036475395.1 Phycisphaerales bacterium | reverse complement strand
GGTCGCGCTCCAACTGGGCCCGCTGTCGTTGCAGCGGATCCAGATCACCCTGCATTTGGAGCCGTCGATCCGCCTTGAAGCGCTTGAACACGCCCAGTTGATTGAGCTGATTGAGAATCTCGAAGCTTGCGAACCGTTGCTCGACTTCCTTTCGGTATCGCTCGATCTTGCCAAAGTGCTGCTGCATCTTTTGGACGTCGAGCTGATCGGCAAGCATCTTGCGGATGAGGGCGGCGGTGTTGCGCGACGTTTGGTGCAGCGTGACGATGTCACGGCGAACCTCGCGAACCCTCGTGCCCGCCGATTCGAGGCGGCTTGCGTCAAGCTCACGCGACGGAAGCGGCAGTTCCGGCAGCGGTCGTGTCGCATACCGTGACAAGACCTGAGCCAGCGGCATGACCTTCGTGTGCTGCTTCGCTGCGCCGCCCTCGGTCGCGTCGATGATGTTGACCCCGTCCTGCTCGTATTGCGCGAAATCGCGCTCGAACTGATGCAGGTACGTTATCATCTGTAGATCGGTGTACATCGACCGGCCGTTGACATCGTGAATCTTCTTCAGGTGCAGGCGATGGCGCACGATCCGCTGCCATTCCATCATCTCGATGGTGTTGAACGGATTCAGCTCGGGGGCCCAGACTTCATGAATCGCCGTCCCGGGTGTGTAGTACAGACCGTCGCTGAATCCCAGGTCCTGGCCGATCAAGGCGATCGGATCACATCCGAGATATCGAGCGACGTACATGGCCAGGTGCGCGACGGTCGAGCCCGCAGGCAGCGCGCCCATCGGGCGCTTCAGATCGCCCAGCAGCATGTCCAGGAAATCCGTGGAACAACATCGCAGCGGCCCGGGGAATGTATCGAGGATCACCGGGTTGGACTTCGGCTCGGCGATCAGCGTCACGTCGCGCACCGCGTCCGGATCTAACCCGTCGTAGAACCGCCGTGATATCTCGTGATAATCCAGAGCGGTGACGAAGTGCGGTCGAATGCCGGCGTCCAACAACGGCTTCAACGTCGTTTGCGCCGCAATGATCACGCAGCGATCGCGCACGCCGGGCTCGGACAGCAGATGCACATTCTTACGAAGGCTTGGGCCGGCGGAGACGACCACGGCCGGGTATCCCGTTGCGATATTCTCCAGCTCGGTGATCCCGGCCCCGGCCGCGTAGTGATCGAGGTTCAACAGGTGGTTGCGCACCGTGTCTACCGAGCGCATCAACGTCGTCATCAGCGTGGTCTTCGCCGCCGAGACGTGATTGGAGAACATCTCGACGAACGATGGCGTGCGCTCGCCCAGCCGAACGCGACTGGCCGGGTGCTCGAGGAATTGCACGCCTTGGGCAATGATCGCCTCGGAGCCGTCGAGCTTACGGGCCAGGGCGCCGCGATCGTCCGGATCGGTGACCCACACCACCAGCGATTTCCGCAGCCAGGACGAGTGGTCGATCCGTTCGAGCACCGCCCGGAGCAGCGCCACATCCGGCTCGAAGACGATGATCACGCCGGCCTTTCCCATCCGCTCGGCCAAACGGCGGACGTGGTACCCAGCGCCGAATCCGAGTACGACGATGACGGCATGCGCGATGAGGTCGACGGATTCGGTGAGCCGATCCGCTTCATCGAGCGGGCGATGCCGGCTGCATAGCGGCTTGCCCGCCAGCGTCACCGCTTCCACGCCCTGCGGCGTCGTCTCAAATGACACCGTCGCGCACCACTCCGCCGCCTCGAGCCTCTCGGCGAGATCAGTGTTCCGCTCACCTAGCGACGCGATGTTGCGGGCCAGGGCAGATTCGGTGACGATCGTCGGCGCCATCACAAGGCCGTTTCAACGTTCAAGCAGCGCAATGTGTTTCAAATATCGGAAGAACGCGACTGCCCTGTGCACTCTCCACGAGGCCGCTCATGCCTGATCCACCCTCCGTCGGCCTATTGACGCGATTCTTGTTCGAGAATCCCTATCCCGTGGGATTGCTGTTGCTGGCTGTGGCCGGTGGCTTGTTGTGGACGGGATTGCGCGAAGGTCGGCGAGAGCGATTGACCATCGCCGCGATCGGGATCGCGCTCGGGGCAGCCGTGCTTACGATCGGCGCGGCGGTGGTTACGTCCGGCGAGCGATCAAGAAAAGTGACGATCGAGCTGGTCGAGGCGGCGGTCGCGGCCGACGTCGTCGCCATGATGGTCTTGTTCGCCGATGAGGCGACGATGGCGTTCGGCTCGCGGACGAATCCCGGCTTTGAGCTTGACTATCTGAGCCAGGAAGCGTCGCGCCTCGAATCCCAGTACCGCATCGAGTCCAACCGTATCACGCGCCTCGAGGCGTACACGGTGTCGAAGGATTCCGCGATCGTTCATCTGGCCTGCCGAACCACCGTCGAGCGCGGGTACCGCCCCACGCCGACCCAGTGGGTTTTAGAAATCCAGCGGCAAAATGACGGCACATTCAAGATCGTGCACGTCACCTGGATCTCCCTGGCCGGCAACCCGCCCCCGCGTCGTTAGGTCCACCGCAAACCAAGACACGGTTGACGATGACGAATATCCCCGTGTAGCGGGTGACGCGCAACGTCCGGGCTTCATAGAAGGGCCACGGTGAGCAAGGCAGGAGGTGTCAGGCGGCTCGCGCCTCATGCCACGATGCCCCGATCCGAACATGCCCTCTTCCTACTGCCTACGCGGTTGAACATCCCGCCTCCGATTATCGTTGGCGCGGGTCTGGTCAAGGCAGGCGACTCGCGTCAACCGCTCAATGCGCAGAGGAACTGGAGGCCTTGCGTTCAGCGCTCGTGTCGTGGGCGGGGTGTCATCCGGCTGACCGGACGAGCGTCATCGGGAACCCGAGGTGATCAGGGGCTCTGGTTCGCCAGTCGCTGCCCGCGGCGGGATGTTGAGGATGCGGTTGAGCCGGGCGTTGCCGCCGCGCTCGACGATCCCGACTCGAACCTGTTTGCCCGCCAGGAGCCTTGCCCCGTCGGTGATGCGGAAGATTTTGACAGCGGTCCGATTCGGCGAGAGGGTGGCGATCGGGCGGCGCTGGCGACTCATCGTGGGGGCGGAGAGATATCCGTCGAAGGTCAAGGAGCGGTCACCGGTGTTGGTGAGGTACAGCGTGACGATGAGGTCGTACGTGCCGGTCTGGGTGTTGCGAACGGCCTGCCACTGTGCGGACAGACGAACCTCCTTCAGGCCGACTTCCAGATCGGTGCGCACGTTCAGGTGATATTCACGATCGGCCTCGAGGTCGATTTCGGCATCCACGTGGGTGCGCTCGGCGATCACCCCGGGATCCAACGTCAGGGTGATCGGCAGGCGGCGCTGCTCGCCCGGCTGAAGGGTGACGCGGCGCGATCGTGGAGTGATGCGCCAGCCATCGGGAGGTCTCAGTCGAATCTCGGCCGAGATCGGCATGTCCCAGGGGTTGGTGATGATCAGCTCCTGTTCGTGCGCCTGGTGGCGGGCGGGCACAAAGCCCGGGAGGATCGAGAATCCCGCGCGGAACTTCGCGAGGTTGAGATCCACGTGCTCGATAAAGACGGGCATGCGGTCCAAGGCGACGGTGTGAACGCCGTCGACGGGATGGATCGTTTCACGTTTTCCAAAGACGTCCAGGACATTGATCGGCCCGTCGGCCAGCAGCATTCGTATCACGGCCTTGTCTTTGGGCGCCTGCTCGTTCCAGGCGACAATCACCGCGTCGCGCGGACCGGCGCCGGTCAGCATCCAGCCGCGCAGACCGTCTCCGAGCGGCATCTCGGCGAGGAAGCGCCGGCGGCCGAGTTGGTTGGCAAGCACGTGCCACGGTCCGAACGACGGGTCCGGCATCATCTGCGGGCGGTGCTCGCCGCGACGGGACCACGGGGCGTCGATCGTCAAGCGCTCAAACCCAGCCCGCCACGCGAACAGTGTCCGGAGCACGAGATCGGTGACGCGCTCGCGCGGAGGATACGATTCGGCCGGGGACTGCTGCAACGTCACGGAGCGCATCGATCCTGCGTCCCGCCAGAGAGACGCGTATTCGCTCAGCGAGTCCGGCTGGACGTGGTAGGGCAGCGCCACGTTGAATCCGTGCGGTGAAGGCACCGCGATCGGCGCACGCTCGATCGGCCAGGGAACGTTGATCACCGGCCCGGCCACGAACTCGGATAACGCATCGTCCGCTCCCGTGAGCAGCGACAGCAACTGCTCCTGCGTGATGTCCTGGAATACTTCGGTAGCGCCAACCTGCCATTGGCGTACGTCCATTGAGAAGTTGGCCAGGACGTTGTCCCGGTCCGGCTGCTCCTGGCGCCCACCCGTCGTCCAGCGCTGCACGTCGTCTAAAAGGAACGTGAGCTCGATGGAGTCGGCGAGGAGCTCCTTGGCCGCTCGGCGCACGGCCGGCGCGTTAGGTGCCTTGGGTCCTTGCGGCACCGCCTCCGAGTCCAATCCGTTCAGCGATATCACGGCTCGGGACACACCCAATTGCCGCAATACCGCCACGGCCGTGTTGAGATCCTGGGCCGGCGTCGGCGGCAGCACCACGCCGAACGTGTTCTCATGTGGACGCGATCCGACCGGATCGTCCGGCATCACGACCAGATCCAACGTTCGACGAGCGATCGCTCTCGCCCCGGCTTGTACGTCTAACACCGCGCTGTACCAACCTGGCCCGAAGGTCGAAAGGTTTATAACCCGGCGCGTCGTTCCCCGATCGATCGGGAACGTCTCCTCGCCGACGATCACGCCGTCGAGATCGAGCAAACGGAGCCGAGCCGTGAGATCTTCGCCGGTTAGATCGCGGATCAAGACGCTCAGTTGTGCATTATCCGATACCGGCACCACGTTGCCGGGAGACGACGTGGAAAGCTCGATGCGAGGCTGGTTTGCGATCGTGACATCGTCGAACCACGCTTGCCCCGACATATCCTCCAGTAGCGGTTCATCGGGCGTCCGGTTCGGACCGCTGTACTGCCGTGGCTGCAGCAGCTGCAAGTCGACGACGAGATCAACCGCATCGTCGAAGTTGCCTTGGACAAGGAGTGAAGCAAGCTGCCAGGCGCCGCCCGTCCGAAAGAGTTGACTGTCCAGCCGACTTTCGGCGATCGGGTTGCCGGCGGCGTCGTTCAGCCACGCAGAGAGACGCGCCCGGGAATGCGTCAGTCCATCCGTACGGATCCAGGCCGTCACACGATAGTCGCTTCCCGGTAAGACCGGGATCACGGCCGTGGGAATCCGAGCTGACAATGATCCGCCGTCGAGCTCGAACCCGAACGACCAGTTGCCCCCATGAGCGGCGCCGCGCGTCAGGTGTGTCCGACCGAACCGCGGGTATCCTTGCTGCGGAGCTTCGTGCCGATAGAAGTTGATCGGCATCACGTACGGGGCTTGCTCGGCCTCTTCGAAATCGTAGAGCCGCACGAGTCGGGCGAACGACGGCATCCCCGCTTGTGCGTGCAACAACGGAGGTTCGCCGCCCGCGCCGGCGCCGACTGCCAGCGCACCGAGCTCTACGAACAACATTCGACGGTTCTGACGCCGCATCCCATCTGTTATCGGTCGATTGGACGAACCGCTCCATGTTTGCCGATGTCATTGATCCCGCACTGAGCGGGGCTGCTGGAAAGGCGCACATGGTTTCGGTACTACGCACATTGCTCGTCGCCGGCGTGCTTTGTGGATTTGTCGTCGCCGCGTTTTGGCGGATTAGCGTCGATCAAAATCAACGTGCAATCGATCGCCTGGAGAGGCTCAACGCTCAGATGGAATCGCGCCTGGCGCAAAAGAGCGCGATGATTGCGCGGCTTAGCCGAAGCCGGCGTCTGGCGCATATCCAAATCTTGGGACAAACCACCGACGCCGACGAGCGGATCACACAAACCCGCCTGCTCTTTATCGAGCTGGATGACGATTCGACCGAGCTCGCCCGGCAGACATTCACGATCCCCGGTGATGTCCTGTTCGTCGATGCATGGACCGTGAAGTTCGACCGCAACGATGTGGCCGAGGGACATCCGCAGCGCGGCCGTACGCTCGTGTTGCTGCGCCGAATCTACTCGGATCGCATGGCCCCGAGCGATGGTCTTGTGATCGACACGCCCGGCGCGATTCCGCCCGGGTATGCGATCGGCAACGCGGGGAACTACCAGAGGCGGCTGTGGGAGTATTTCTGGCAGTTGGCGACGGACGCGCAGGCGGCGGCGGCGGCGGGGGTCAGGGTCGCGCAGGGTGAGGCGGTCTACAAGCCGGTGCGCGCCGGACAGGTCTACGAGCTGATCGTTGACGGGGCCGGTGGCATGAATCTCATGCCGCTGCCCGTTGATGATGCAGCGCTCTCGCGCGCCGATGGCTAGTCGATCGCCCAAACGTCCCCGGCCGCTGAGCGTGCTCGAGCAGTTCATTCCGCGCTGCCGTCGATGTCCTGAGCTGCGCCGCTATTGTGGGCAAGTTGCCTCCGAGAAGCGCCGTGCGTTCCAAGACTGGACCTACTGGGGAAAACCGGTGCCCGGATTCGGCGACCGGCGCGCGCGAATCCTGATCGTGGGCCTGGCCCCGGCTGCGCACGGCGCGAACCGAACGGGGCGAATGTTCACCGGCGATCGCTCGGGTGACTTCCTCTA
>JAZFYE010000113.1:0-14791 GCA_036475395.1 Phycisphaerales bacterium | reverse complement strand
CATCGTCACCACTCGGTCGATGGTCGTGATCTGCCGTGCCCGGCCACCGTTCATGCAACGACAGAGCCTCAGAACCTTCCCCGCCAGGGCGGGGTCGGCCGAAACAAGTTCGATCACATCGGCGGCGTCGGAGTGTTCGTCGGCCGTGACTTCCAGCAGTCGCACGACGATCGGGCTCAGCGTGGGCAGCGAATCCATCTGCTGCAATATCAGCTCGACTCGCCTGGCGTGATTGGTCTGCAACAAGCGGCTCACCATCGCGCCGGCTCCCCTCTGATCACGGCAATCCGAGGTCAGCGCTAAACGCCCAGCATCTCGGACATTCGCTCGATGAGCTTCTCGATGTTGAACGGCTTCTTGACGAAGTCGTCAGCGCCGCTGCGAAGCAGCGTGTCGATCTCGTCCTGGTTCACCACGCCGGAGATGACGATGATCTTCGTTCCCGCCAGCTCAGGGTTCGATCGAATGCGATCACAGACGAGATTGCCGTTGATATCCGGCAACATGTAGTCGAGCAGAACAAGGTGCGGGCGGAACTGCTCGGTCATCATCCCCGCGTCATACCCCGTCCGGGCGCTCTTGACCTCGAAGCGGTCGTCGCGGCTGAGCACGTCGAGGAACAGCTCGATGATTTGTTCGTCGTCGTCCACGACCAGCACACGCCGCTTGGTGCTCTCCAGGGCATCGGTGGGGATATCGTTGGCCTTCATGAACTGAAGCAGATCCTTGCGCGGGATCCGCCGGAACCGCGACCCGGGCACCCGGAACCCCGTTAGCCGACCGCTATCGAAACAGCGGATGATCGTCTGCTGAGACACCTTGCAGATCTCCGCCGCCTCACCGGTCGTAAAGACTTGCTTGCCGGCCCACCCGTCCGCTCCGTTCGCCTTCGCCTTCGCCATGTTCAGCCCCACAATTGTTCGCATACCGCGGGGTCGCGGATGCCTCTAAGTTCCCTATATTGCCGGACTTGACATCGGTTGGGGCTTCGCGCAACTTCAGCGCCCTCGGCTGAGGCGCCGCTACTACTCCTGCACAGAAGTCATATGTCTCACAGGCCCCGATCCCTTGGTCCCTTACGTCCGATGGGACTTAATCGTCCCCGCCCGCGCGCCACTTGACGACCGCTTGAGGGCGACGTGGATACCGCGGACTCAGACTCAGCGGGTCCGTCGTGTCGCCCCGCTTCAGTTGCTGCTCAGTCGCCGCCAGGCACGCCAGAGGATCGAACTTCGGGTCGATTATCGCCACCTTCGCCGCCGAGCACACGTCGCGGATCCCGCGGGGAAGAAATTCGTCGCCAATCAATGCTTTGATGTCCCTCAAATCAAGCGATCGCGCGTCAGCGAGCTGGCCGTCGTCCGCCGGCACCCACCAATCATCGACCCGCTCGATCCGCGTCACCCAACAGGTGTCCGCCTTCGACGCCAGCGCCACAATGATCGGACCCGCGCCTTGATATGACCCAGCCGCCACCAACGCGCTGGGCACCGCAACGAGCGCGCAGCCCAGCGCCTCGCCGAGCATCTTCGCCGTGCTCACGGCGATCCGCAGTCCGGTAAACCCACCCGGGCCGATCGACACGCCCACCGCGTCGGTCGCCTCCGGCTCCAAACCGACGCGCCGGTAAAGCCGATCGATCGCCGGCAGCAGATCATCATCGTGTCGAAGATTCGCCGCGACCCATTCGACATGTGCGGCGCCCGCCGGATCGCGCAGCGCCACCCCGCCTTTGCGCTGCGAAGTTTCAATAGCTAGCACAATCGACTGCGCCACCACAGCACCTCACGCTACGGCCTCAAGGGTACACCCCGCAACCGAATTGCTGCCCACGCGGCCTCCTTCGCGCTCGGCAGGCGGGCCAGGTCAACCAGCAACACCGCTGCGGCCTCGTGATCGCTATTGAGCACAACCACACGCTCACCGTGAACCGCAAGGCCCGCCTCGACATGTTGATGACCGAGGCAAAACAGGTTCACGCCCCAGCCCTCGGCCAGCTCCTCGATTTGCTCGGCCGAATGACCTCTTCCCCACACCATCAGGTACGCCGAGCCCGTCCTCGGCTCATAGTCCGTATCCGCCGGCTCGCGCATCAGCACGCCCGGGTCGAACTGCGCCATCGACCGGGGCGCGGGAAGCGAGTGCGCGCACAGCAGTCCCGATTCGCTCCTCAAGGCCAACGGCATCGCCCGGATGAAGCCCTTGATCGACTTTGAAACCGCCTCCCAGTCGTCGCTGAAGACGTACTGAAGCCCGGCATTGAAGAGCTCAACGCTGTTGCCCGCACCTTTGGACACGCCCTGACCAGTCATCTGCGCCAACTCGTGATTGGCCAACAGCACGTGTACTTGTTGCGGAAAACCAACGACAAGCTCGGCCACCCGGGCCAACATCCGGTGACTCAGGTCCACGCCGTTGACTAGGCGCTCGGAATGGATGATCTCGTGCAGAACTACGTGATGATCGGCCGAGGCGTCGAGCCGAGCGAGTTGGACGATCTTGCCAAGATGCTCGGGGTTGTCATGCAGATCGCCAGTGACAAGAAGCCGGCCGGTCGCCGGAAGCTGCACGATCGACCCTTTCCGATAGGGTGATGAGCGCATCACGTGCGCCGCCTGATCGAACAGGGCCGTCACTTGCCCGGCGTTGGTGAGATCCGTCTTCGTAGTCACACCCACAGTTTAGCGGGCGACGCGCAGCGTCCACTCCCTTCGTGCCTTCTTCTCCCTCTCTCCCTCTCTCCCTCTCTCCCTCGATGCCTTGATGCCTTAATGCCTTGATGCCTTGATGCCTTCTTCACCTACCCCCAGTTCGCTAGCAGGATGAGGAGATCGGCAGCGCCGACGGTGCCGTCCAGATCAAGATCGGCCAGACAGCATCCTTTGGCACATGGGCCCCAACTGATCAGGAGCCCCAGCAGGTCGGCAGCCCCGACGCTTCCATCCCCATTGAGGTCGGCGAAGATCACGTCCTCGACGGGATCGAACTGATACTCGTACGCCCCCATGTCCACGACAACGGGCACGCCGCAGCCGGGATCGAAATCGTTCTCGTCCGCGTTGAAACGCGGGTTGCCGTCCAGATCAACCGGGAACAGTTCATTCGTGATGCCGTCCTCGTCGTAATCGTTCACATCCACCGGCACGCCCCAGTTGTGCCCAGCGTCGATACACGGCGAGCCGGACAGAAGCCGGAAGTTGCCACCGTCTGGATCAACGAACATTGGATCGGCGTCAATGTTGCCGGTGCCCTCAAATCCACCCTCGACGTTGCTATGGGTCACAACCGTGACCGCCCCGTTCGCACCGGCGATTTGCTCACCTGTATTCCCGTACAGAATGCTGTTGACGACGGTGACAATGCCTTCGTCGGTACTATAGATGCCGCCTCCCTGCACCGCCGCGATGTTGGAGACGATCGTGGTGTTGGCTATTTTAGGCCTACTGTCGAAGCGGCTGTACATAGCCCCCCCGTGAAGCGAAGCAAAGTTGTCCGCAAACAGGCAGTTCGTGAGACTCGTATTGCTCACCTGGTTCATCATCCCGCCGCCGTCGGCCAGGCTCGTGTTGCTGACAAAAGAAGTGTTCGTAACGGTCGTTCCGCAGAAGTCGTTGTTGTACATACCCCCGCCGCGGCCAAAGGCGAGATTCTGGATGAACAAGCAGTCGGTCACGATCGGTCTGCTAGAAGCAAGATTGAACATGCCAGCGCCTTCATCCGCGATGTTGTCGCTGAATACGCAGTCAATGACCTCTGGACTGGCATCTTCGTGGTTATACATGCCGCCACCACGGTCCGCAGCCGAGTTCCCCACGAACGTACAGCTTGTCACGGTTGGATTGCTGAAATCCTGGTTGTCCATCCCCCTCCGCTGGCGCTCACTCCGCCGGCGACGACGTTCCCGGTAAAGATACAGTTGGACACGATCGGATGGCTGCCGAATTCGTTGGCCATCCCGCCCCCCTTGTTGGAGGCGCTGTTCGCGTGGAACGTGCAGTTGCTGACGGTCGGGCTGCCGCCGTTGTTATACATTCCACCGCCGTATCGGTGATCGCCTGTTCCATTGGCATTCCCCGAGGTCACACGGAATCCGTCAAGCGTCGCCGTGTTGTCGGCGCCGTGACCGGCTACGACGTGGTAGCTGTTCTCGTCATAATCCTCGAAGTCACCGGGGCCGTCGTTGCCGAGCAGGTCGCCGCTGAGGATCGTTTCGTAGAGTTCGGTGTCGCGGTCATCCGGGTTCTTCGCGCCGATTCCCGCATAGCCGCCCATCAGCGCCACGCCGTTGATCACTTGGAACGAGGCGTCACGGTCTCCCGTGCCCTTGGGAATTGGCTTCGTCGCGGTCAGGCTTGTAGACACCTTGGGCGACACGAATGTCACTCACATCACCCCCGGAAGCATCGGCAAGCGCGTCTTGCAAGAAGCGATACGCGGTGTTCCAGCTCGTGCCGTCACCGCCCGGGGACGCATCGTCGTCGACAAACCTCACACCTCCGCCATGGGCTGCGGATGAAATGAGAAACAATCCGATCAACACCGTGTAGGCGCAGACTGCACGAGTTCTCAGCAAATGATGACGTGGCATGACTGTACTCCTTTCGCCGTAGCGGGCACACGCACCGTCGTCGGTCAGGCAGCCTCACGACGCGCTTGCCAGTATACCACGGGCAGGCGTTCAGCACGCTCAATTTCCCACAGAAGCTCGGATCGCGGGGCGGATGCTGGAGTGCGCGGCGGCAGACTGCTTGAGGCTGAACGTGGACCGGGCTCGGGGACGAGCCGGCTCGGTGCAGACCCGAAACTCACAGCTCACACCGCCGCTTGACGCCTCGATGCCACAATGGCTCGATACCTTCTTCTTCCTACCCCCAGTTCACCAGCAGAATGAGCAGGTCCACGGCGCCGACGGAGCAGTCGCCGTTCAGATCGGCCGGGCAATCATTGCAGTCAGCGCACGGCCCCCAATTGACCAAGAGAATGAGCAGGTCGGTCGCGCCAACCGATCCGTCGCCGTCGAGGTCGCCGGGCACTGTTTCGCACTCGTCTGGAATTCCGTTGTTGTTTTGATCAAGCGACGTGCCGTCCGCGATGTCGCAGGTGTCAGGGATCATGTTGAAATTGCAATCGGAGTCGAACCCCGGCATGAAGTCGAAACCGGTCGGCTTCCACAGATCGGTGTCGTGTCCCATGACGTAGGAGCGGAGGAATATGCCGGACTCGACGTCGAACTCGAAGATTCTCGTCGTGTTGAGGTGGAGGTTCAGGATGCGCGGGCCGAACCCATCATCGCCGGCACAGGGGTTGTCGATCAGATACCGGCTTACAAAGACGTTGCCGGTGGGCCCGAGGCGGAGTCCCCATGGCCCGTCCAGTGTCAGCGCGGTCTCCGTACCGCCGTTGTTGAACTGACGGACAAAGGCGCCGGTCTGTCCGTCGTATTCGAGCACCTGATTGGTGGAGAAGCTGGCGACGAGGAGGTTTCCGTCTGGTTTGAACAACAGTCCGTGCGGATTGTTCATCCCACCGTTGTCAGCCGCCTCGACGAAGACGTCGATGAACCGCCCCGTCGCACCGTCGTAGCGAAGAATGGTGTCACTGGCAGAATTGCTCGAGACGTAGAGGTTGCCGTCAGGCCCGAACGCAAGACCGAAGGGAATACTGAGCCCGCCGGAGCCTGAGGAGACGAAGGCGCCGAGAAACGCGCCGGTCATCCCGTCGTACCGCAGAACGCTGTCGTTGTCACGGCTGACGACGAAGAGCTTGCCATCGGGTCCGAAAGTCATGGCCGCGGGATAATCCAATCCGCCGGACCCCGCCTCAACGAAGTCGCCGACGTACTCACCCGCCGCGTTGAGTTGGACCACGCGATCGTCGCCACTGCTGGTAACGAAAATCCGACCGTCGGCGCTAATAATCAGATCGTTTCCGGTGTTGATGACGCCCGACTGGGACGCTTTTACCAACGCCCCACTGACGGCGTGGAACTCCTTTGCTTCCCCGCCGGGATCATGATTGGCGATCCACACGTTGTGCGCCCCGCCCAGCGCGTCCAGATCGTTGATGCCGTCGTCGTCGCAATCCTGGCAGGAATCGAGCACAATGTTGCGGTCCACATCGAGGGTCATGTCGGCCTGAATCTCGTCGTAGTCGGACACCCCGTTCCCATTGCAATCGGGCTCACATTCGTCCGGAATGTTGTTGCCGTTGAGATCCTGGCTCGTGCCGAGGAAGATGTCCCAATCATCAGGCACGCTGTTCTTGTTGCAGTCGGCTTCACATTCATCGGGGACGTCGTTGCCGTTGAGGTCGGCGCTGAAACCGGATTCGATGTCGAGCGTGTCGATTACGCCGTTGCCGTTGCAGTCTTCGCACTCATCCGGCACCCCGTTGCCGTTCACGTCGTCGCTGTCGCCCCCGGATATGTCCTGATCGTCGGGCACGCCGTTGTCGTTGCAATCGTGAAACAGGCAGTCGATCTCGTTGAAATACGCTCGCATAACATCCTTGATGATCGCGTGTATTCGCAGGTCGGTATTGGCGTTTCCGCCGTTCCTGGTTTGGCTGCAATAGCTCATGATCGTGCTGCGCTGGGTCGGGCCGCACAGATCGTTGCACGTATCGATGCCGTAATCGTGGGAATGAAACGCGGCGAAATTGTGACCCAGTTCGTGGGCGGTGACGTGAACGTCGTAATGGAACGCGCTGGGCGCGTCCGGGTTCGGAAAATACCCCAGGGCATACCCCACGACGGAGTAGCCGAATTCACCGCACAGCGAAGAAAGATAGGCGGCGCCGCCGTAGGGCATATTTCGCCGACCGGAGAAAAACTGGGCGGCGTCACGCGGCACTTCGCCCATGTTCGCATTCCAGTACTGGCGGAAGGGCGGAAGCGGGTTCTCCTCGTTGAATAGATCGTCAGGCGTATCCCACACGCGAACGAACGTTAACACGATGCGGGCATCGACGTCGCGAAGGTAGATGTCGCTCACCGCTGCGTACAGGAGCGTCACGTACTCGGCGACTGCATCGGCGTCGTTGAACAGCTCGAACAACTCGTAGTCGGTTTCAATCGCAATCTCGATAACGCGCGGCGTCGGCGGGAGCGTGTCGAGCTGCACCGGCAGTGGGGCCAGCGCCGCCGCAAGTCCTGCGGTGTCGACTCCACACAGGGGGACGTTCGGAGGCAGGCTCACGGCTGAATCGGGATGGAACACAGACAGCGTCGTCTTCCCTGGCGTGACCTGGGAGTTCGCAACGGCCGACATTTGGTACCGCTGATTCCCTTCCCCGATATCGACGAACCCAAATGCGCTTCCGCCGCCGAAACCGATGAAGACATGCGAATCGGAAAGACCGCGAACTCGGCCTCTATACAGCGCGAGTCTCGATGGGTGGTAAGCAAGCTCGACGTCCCCGCCGCCGATCCGACCCATAACATAGCGCGTGTCTGCTCGCGTCACCTCAAAGCGCTCAAGCTCCAGCGTCACCTCGCCTTGTCCGGGCAGCGAGAATCCATCGACCACGAGCGTTCCGTCAGGCGCGGTTGTCTCGAGCCAGCGGCCGAGATCGACATCGACGTCGATCGGATCCTCGTTCGGCCGGTTGGAGCCACCGATCGGCACACCGTCAAGTTGGGATGAGGACGCGATCGACGGGCCAGCCGCGCGAGTCGAATCTTGGGCTGTCTGGCCACTGGTGCTGAGGACTAAGCCCCCGCAGAGGCTGATGATGAGCCCGGATCCGACCCGGGCCAGGGTGTGTTCGCTGAGGCGCATTGCGCTACTCCTACCGTGCGGTACTGGGGGCGCGACGCGTACATCGTACATCAGCAATCGCCGCCTTACCAGGGGTATATGCTGGAATTCTCCGCGGCGACCCCTGTGACCAGCCCTACACCCACGCCTTCTTCCTCTCCCGTAGCGTACGATTCAGCTTCCAGCGGGCTCGTGCCGCACACGTTGACAATGGCCTCGTCAAGCTGGGACAGCGCGTATCGCCACCGTATTCACACATGCTTTCGTTGCCATTGCCTTCGCAAAAGCGACTTTCCCGCGGAAGATGCCGTGGACGTTTTGGCCGATGGTGATGGCGTGCTCGGCCCTGTCCGACGTCGACGTCGCGCTTCATGCCTATGGCGTGAAATACGGCGACCCGTGGGGTCATCGTGGCATGACCCACTCGCTTGCCTTCGCCGCGCTGCTGAGCCTCATCGTCGTGCCGTGCGTCTTTCGCAAACATGCGCGGCACTTCAGTCGGCGATGGTGGGCGCTTGTCACGTTCTTCCTCCTCATTACCGCTTCCCACGGATTGCTCGACGCGTTCACCGACGGCGGACATGGCGTCGCGTTCTTCGCACCCTTCGACAACACGCGCTACTTCATGCCGTGGCATCCCTTGCACGTGTCACCGATCGGAGTTCACGGCGTCTTTACACCCTACTTTGCCCACGTTCTGCTCAGCGAACTATTGTGGGTCTGGCTGCCGACGCTCACGATAACCGCACCGATCATTCTGTGGCGCGAATCTCGAACGTACCTCAACGACCAAGTACGTTGAACTCCGGCCGTCGCGAGTGGATCAGCTCACATTCGAAAGCCTTCCTAGCATTTTTCGATGTCGACGATGGAAGCTCGTGGTACTCAACCCATATATCGCCGGTCCCATGCTCCCAGAGCCATCGAGCAAGCCCCTGATTATCGGAATGTTCCAGATGCTTGGATAGTCGCTTGCGAAGGTTACTCGTTTCGCCAACATAGAGTGTTCGCTGCGAATCGGAGTCTGTGAAGATATAGAGCCCCTGAGTCAGCGGAATCTTTTCGATCACAAGTCCCTCAGCTCGAGTAAGCATCAGAGCCTCCGAGGGAAGAACTCTCGAGAGTTGCTCGGGTTGTAGAGCCTTTCGTTTTCGTAGATTCAGTGCCGCCCACCTATACGGCAGCGATGAATAACCGGGCGCGATGCGTTCGGCAAGGTGATCGAACTCAGTTGCTCGTTCAGGTGCGCAAATGACACGGTCGAGTGTTACACCGTCGCGCCGTTCCAAAAAACGGATGGCGATCTCGCTGGCGAACGCGTAGTCATCTTCATTGGAGAAAGAGGTCCGCCTCGATCGCGCGAACCCCGCTAGATGGCCACCCTTCCTTGCGTTGAGGAGGCACAGATTCAACTCCTCAGCATCACCAGAAAGTCCACGATCACGACAAGCCAAAACGAATCGCTCGTTTGGCTCAGGGTCGGCCACGACGCGATCAGATGAATATCCGTCTCTGACCGCAACGAATGCTTCTCGAAGGAGTGAGCGATTAGGAATCGGCAGAAACAAGTTCCTTGCAGTTTAGCCGTGGCTTGAGCTTCTTGATTTTGTAGGTCTGGAACCCATAGCGCTGGTTCTCTGCTCTTAGCAAGGGGCTAACCTGTTGCAAGTTAACGGGCAGCTTCAGCTGCCACGGACGGGCTGGCGCTGCTGCCGCGTCGCATCCCTCGAAGACCTCATCCATGGGCAGAGCTGCAATACGCTCTTTCAGATTACTCGTTGCGCCCACATAGAAGGGACGACCCGAACTTTCTGCGAGAACATAAACAGCTGGCACTTCGTGAACGGGACGGCCGCGATCGACTTCGCGCGGTCGGCCAAATCTGACTTTCGTCAGACGGTGATCCAACGCAGCAGCAGCTTTGTTTCGCGCGTGAGCCGCTTTCCGTATGCGCAAAGCGCCCCAACGATAGTGCAGAGCGCTCCAATTGGGAGCAAAGCGCTGGGCTATTTTGTCAAACTCCTCGGCCAATATTGGGTCACAGAGTATCCGGTCAAGAGTTGTGCCATGTCGATCTTCAAGAATAGCCATCGCCGCCTCACTACCAAACTCAGCAAGATCAAGTTCGTTTGCGGGCAAACGCGTTGGCTTCATCGGACGTAAGTGGGTAAGAGCTTTCGCCTTCCGAAGACCAATCAAACGACGGTTCCATTCGGCGGGGGAACCCGGAAGCGACATCATCTTGCAAGCATCGAGAAATTGACTATTCAATTCTGGATCAGCGAGCACACGATCGGTTGAAAGACCGTTGTGCACTTCTTGAAACGCAACCACGATGTTTCTGCTGACCTCATCGATACCTCGGATTCGCCGGGTTGGTCGCTTAGCTCGGTGGGTCCGATCGCCAGCCGCAGGTTGTCCTCTAGCGATACGTCGAGACCCACGGCTTTTCGGTTCTAACATTCTCCCTTTCGATGAGACGTGACTGTTGCTATTGAGTAACGGTACCGGCGTTCTCGCCACACTGGCCAATGGATTCTCCGAGCCGTCTAGCGGATCGCCACGCTTGCCTCGCTGGAGGCGTTTTTTTGATTGGGCAACATAGTCTTGCGACGTATCAAAACCAAGGTAGGTGCGTCCGAGCTTTTTTGCGACGGCGAGCGTCGTACCGCTACCGACAAAGGGATCAAGTACCAGGTCACCCTCGTTTGAGCAGGCACGGACGATGCGCCCCAACAGCTGCTCCGGCATCTGACAGCCATGAAACCCCATGCGCTCCTTGAAGGTTCCGCACACGCGAGGGAAATACCATGTATCGCTGTCAGCAAGGAAACCCTCGGGAAGATCCTGTGGCCGGAGTATCCAAGATTTGTGGGCCGACGGCCGAACAAGCCACGTATCGTCCGGTACACGTCCGTTTGGATTCGCCCGCTTGTCGGCATATACAACCTGGCGAGCGGAAGGAACCCGAACGGCCGAATCATTGAATGTAAACTTCTTTGGATCCTGAACGAAGTAGAAGAGATGGGTGTGAGATCGGGTAAACTTCGAGTTGCAATGCACACCGAATGTGTAATACCATACGACCCAACTCCGGCAAACGAAACCAAGCTCGCGAGTAGCTAGAACCTTCAATTCTGCCGCATATTCGTCGCCGATGGCAAGCCAAAACGCCCCGTCTGGCTTGACAACGCGCTTCACTTCGCTCATCCAACGGCGCGACCACTCAAGGTATTCGTCACTTCCCTTCTTGTCGTTGTACTCGTCGTACTCGTAGCCGATGTTGAACGGCGGATCGGCGAACGCAAGGTCTACTACCCCATCCGCCAGGGTTCGCATTCCGCGAATACAGTCACCAGTAAAGACTCTGTTGTACCGGTTCGACACGCGAATCCTCCAACAACTACAAGAATCCCGTCACATCAGGTACTATGGCCCGGCAATTGGCATCTGGAGCAAGCCGACAAGGCACCCCAGAGATACCGAACACGCTCATCGCGCTAACAGTACCCTAAAATACTGCATCGGACAACCGACTCCCCTCGCAGCAGTCGGAGCCAGCTCTAATTGGCATAGGGACTTGGCTCGTCGAGAACAGAGCAGTCCGCCGAGCTTCATTTGGTCACCGCTCGGCTAGCTGTGGGCCCGGTGGCGCTGAAGACGAGCCGGGTGCGGTGGGGTGCGAATCCGTGCTCGTCGAAGATCAGAATCTCGTTTTCGCGGCCTGGGTCGAGCCAGGATCCGGGCACATACAGCCAGCGCTGCGGGCCGACGGCCTTCCCATCGGCGGTGGCCGTGAAGTATCGCCCAAGGTTGTTCCTATTGACGAAGACCTGCCCCTTGCTCAGTCCGGCCGTATCGAACCACACGGCTGGCTCGGTCGATTCCAGCGTGACCACGGTTCGCCACCAGCACGGAGCGCCGCGTCGCAGGCGAGCCGTAGAGCTGCCGGTCTGCTCAAACTCGCTGGTCTTGGGCGGCTCCCATTTGGCATAGGCCCACGTGCCGGAGGCGGTCAGCGCCTCAAGACATTCGTACAATGTGGTAGCGGCGGCAATCTCCGCTTGGGCCCTGGGCTGTTGAGCGTCGGGCGCGAACCGCAGGACATTCTTGCCCCGTCGAAACGCTTCGGTTGTCGCCGGGTCGATGAGCAGTTCCAGCCTTCGTCCGCCGGTCGCGCCCGCGTAGTACGCCAGAGGCTGGTCATTGATCAGGAACGTTCCGCTGGCCTCAGCGCCATCGACCTCGACGAGGATGGGCGTCTTCTTCGCGTGTAAAAACGTCCAGGTCAGTTGCCCCGGGTCGCTGAACTGACCGTACGTCCGACCAGCGACATAGCCGCGCAGCGCGAACGGGTCCACCGGCGTCTGGCGGACCCTCTTGGGCTTGATGCTGCGCAGCGGTTTGACGTCGTAGATATGACCAAACAGTCCCGTCCGGTTGCCGAGGTCGTTTCCCTCGGCAAACCGACCAAGGTTGTCAAGGAGTGCGACGAGCGTGTGCTGACCCTTTGCCAGCGACACGTCGAAGGGTTGGCGCTGAGCCCCGCGCCCCATGCCAACGAGGCGCCGGTGGACGCCGTCCAGAAAAAGGTGCGCGCGATCTGCGACATGTGGAAGGTGCAGTCGGCGCTTGCGCGTCGACGACGCTTTGAACTGTATCCGATACCAGCCGTAGCCCGACGCGGCGCCGCATTCAGCGAGGGTGGCCGGTCCGTCGAGCGTGGCAAAGCGGGGCGAGCTTCCGTCCACGTGCGCCGACCTCGACGCCGCTTCCCACTGGGTCATCTTGAGTGCGGCCCGTGTCCGGGCTGATGGGGCGATGGTAATCTTCTCGAGTCCGGCATCCCTTGTGACCTTCCACGGGGGCGTCGATCCCTCCCCGGGAACGGGCGAGCCATCGCGATCGAAGCCGCCTACGCCGATATACACCGCTTGCGAATCGCAGTACGTCTCGTCGATCTGCTGTTGATTGCAGATCACGATCGTGATGTTCTTATGCTCCCGCACGAGCGGCTTGGGGCCGGTGGGCACGGTCGCCTCAAGCGAGCTGCCGCCGATCGAAAGCAGCACCGGGGCTTTCGCGGGTCCTTGCAGCACCAGGATCGACCGATCGACCAACGCGAACGGGCAAAGATTCGCGTAATCCAGACGTCCGAGGCCCTGCAAATCGACATCGAAGATGTACCAGCCCACGAGCTGATCGCCCAGATTCACTGGTAGCCGGATCCCGTGATCCAGCAGCAGCGTCGCTTCACGCGGTCCGCCGTCGCTGAAGACGAATACCACGCGACCGGCCGCGCCGCGAAGCGGCACGACCGAGACCGGTCGCGCGGCGCGCTTCGATCGGCCGGAGGAGGCGGTCGAAGGATCAGTCTGATCGAGCGTGACCGGGTGGTACTCCGGGTCGAGCTCGGCAAAGACATGACTGAAATCGCGGGCAAAGGTGAACAAGCGCCGAATCACGTTGTATTTCGGACCGCGCGCGCCGGCTTCGCCCAGCGGAGCGCCTGGGGCGACGGCGGTGGCCACGAAGCGATCCGCAGCGCCTGCGGTCCGTCCGCCGAGAAAACCGAAGTTCGTGCCCCCGTGAAACGGCGAGACGATCGGCTGAGCGCCCGCGGCAAGCACCTGCGCCAGCCGATGCAAGAGGGCTGGCGCTGATAGATCATCGTCTCGTGCAGCGCCCCACGTCTGCTGATCCGCGGCCTGGAAGGCGCTAACCAGCCGGGGCGCGTCACGCTGGACGGAGCGTAGTTGACGCAGATGAAGGAGCAGGTCGTCGCGTCCTCGCCAGGTGTCGATGGTGCCCGGCGACTCCTGCCACAGGTCGTTCGTGTTGAAAATCGGCACGTTGACCCCATTTCCCCGGATGTAGCGCGTAATCTCCCGAAGATAGCGGTCGGCCTGGAGGTGGTTGGAGCACAGCCACGCGTGCTCGCTCTGCACGAGGAGGATGGGGCCGCCATCCGACGCCTGAAGTCCGGACAGCTCGCCCAGCAGCTTGCGCAAGTAGAGACTCGTCCGCTCGAGAAACGGTTCATTCGCCTGGCGAAGCGCGACATTCGGCATTTCGACCAGCCAGGAAGGCAAGCCACCAGCATCGTACCCGTCAGCAATAAACGGTCCCGGCCGAAGCACCACCCACATTCCCGCGTCGGCGCACAACTGCACGAATAGGCGGACATCGGCTTGGCCGGTAAAGCAGAAACGGCCCTTGCGCGGCTCATGCAAGGCCCACGGACAGACCGTCTCGATCGTGTTGAGACCCGCCTGGGACGCGGCGGCGATCCGATCCGACCATGCCTCCACCGGCACCCGGGCGTAGTGGATCGACCCGCCCAAGACCCAAATACGCCGCCCGTCGATCGAAAAGCTTTGGCTGTCATAGGTCACGCGAGGCATGGCCTAGAGTGTAGCTAGACGACACACTGGGTGCCCAACCTTCGGCCGCGGCGTCGACCCCGCCTCGACTCGCGAATGGGCGCCGACGTCCGCAGCACCGCCTGCGCTATCGGACGCAACCTGTTTTTGACGAACCGTGTATGACCTGACGGCCGCGGCTTGGTACAACTGTCATTGAGCCCATGAAACCGACACCCGTTTCTCACTTCAACGGCAACCTCCTGAAACTGGCGGCGACCGTTGGCCTTTGCGCCACGGCATTGACCTTTGCCGGCGGCTGCGAAACAGCCTTTGAGCGCATCGATCGGAGGACGACCGAGCTGCTCGCCCAGAGCACGGCGACTCTGGGGGCTGACGCGATCGTCCCGCGCATGTCGATACCGAGCGGCGTTGGCTTGGACGAGCGCGATCGCGACCTGTACCGCGAGGATGTGCCGACGGTGAATCCCTCGGCCGACGAACTGACCTTCACGTCCATCGACGAGTCGGACAACGCCGACGCCGTGATGCGGCGGCTGGAGGAGTATTCGGAGGTCTCGCCCGACGCCGTTTCGTTGGATCTGCGCGGCGCGCTGTCGTTTGCGATCCGCCACAGTCGCGAGTACCGCTTCTCCGAGGAGGACTACGTAC
>JAZFYE010000112.1:0-33997 GCA_036475395.1 Phycisphaerales bacterium | reverse complement strand
GATCGTTGAAGGCGTTGTAGACCTTGGGGCGATTGAGCGTGATTGTGCAGATGTGATCGGAGGTCTCAACGGTGAGCATTTCGAAGGATGTTGCAGTGGCGGTGGCGGGCATGATAGGTGTCCTACGTAGAAGAGCGCGGGGTCCCGATGGAATCGGGACGGCTAAATGACTGATTACCGATCCTTACTTTCCTTTGAAATCTGGCTTGCGCTTCTCCATGAACGCGCGCATGCCTTCTTTTTGATCTTCCGTGGCAAACAGGGCGTAGAACAGTTTGCGTTCGTACTCAAGTCCTTCGCTCAGCGCGGTCTCGTGAGCTTTGAGCACGGATTCCTTGGCGAAACGAAGTGCAATCGGCCCCTTACGCGCCATCTCGTGCCCAATGCGCAGGGCTTCACTGTAGAAATGCTCGCGCGGGACAACACGGCTGACCAATCCGCCGGCAAGCGCTTCGGCTGCGCTGAGAAATCGCCCGGTCAGGATCACATCCATGGCCGTGGCCTTACCGACGGCTCGTGTCAAACGCTGCGTGCCTCCCGCGCCGGGCATCACGCCGATGTTGATCTCCGGTTGACCGATCTGCGAAGTGTCCGAAGCAATGATGACATCGCAAAGCATCATCAACTCGCACCCGCCACCGAGCGCATAACCGCTGACGGCGGCGACGATCGGCTTCTTCGTGCGCTTGATGCGATCCCATATGGCGAACTGATCTCGCTGGTACATTTCGAGCGCCGAACACTCAGCCATGTCGCCGATGTCCGCGCCGGCTGCGAAGGCGCGTTCGTTGCCCGCCAGGACAATCACATAAATCGAATCATCCTTGTCGAACGCCTCCAACTGGTCAGCCAGTTGCGTCATCAATTCCGGGTTGAGAGCGTTAAGAACCTTCGGCCGATTGAGACGAATAATGCCGACCGAACCGTCGGTCTCCACGAGAATGAGTTGTTCAGCCGTCATAGGTTTGGTCTCGAGGGTTGTACTTGTCATCTTTGGCTCCTCTGAATCAGTGATCGGAGCTTTTTCTTCGGCAAGACACGCTGAATCTGCCGGCCTTGACCCACCAGGCGATCGCCATCATACGCTTTGACCTCGCACACGAGGGTCGTCTCGCCCACTTCCACCGCTTGGGCAACGATCCGCACCGTTCGGCCAACGGGCGTCGGCGCGAGATGGTCGATCGAAATGTGCGATCCAATCCCCTCCTCGTGCTCCTGGAGGTAAGGGGAGAGGACTTTGCGGGCGGCGACTTCCATGTGATGGGCCATAGCCCACGTCGAGTAGACGCGGTGGACGATGACGCCGTCGAACGCGGGGCACATGTCTTCAGTGACGAGGGCGGTCACTTCAGCGGTGTTGCCGACTTTGAGCGATGGTTTCATAGAGTATGGGCAGTGTAGCACTTGACTTGGTTGGTTCGCGCCTGACCCGGGCAGCCCGGAACTGGCAGCGATCGCGCGTCGAGCGATCAGCGGCCGTTAGACTACGGTGCATGGAAGGGCTTCTTGGCGTGGTGATTCTGCTGCTGGTCGCGCTCATGGCGACGGTGGCCCTGTTGGCGGCGATGCTCGTGCATGGCGCGACGCACCCGCCGCGCCACACCGCTGGATACGCCCTGGCCCACAGCTTGGCGTGTGATCCCGGTGAGCTTGATCTGCGCTTCGAGCCGTGGACGCTTGATCGTCCGGACGGGGCGAAGCTGCCGGTGTGGGAGATCGCATGCAGGAAAGCCCACGGCGTGCACGCCGTGGGCTTTGAAGAGCGCGGATCCAATAGGCGGCCGCTGCTCACCGCGGTGTTCCTCCATGGGTGGGGGCAATCGC
This sequence comes from Phycisphaerales bacterium, assembly GCA_036475395.1. Lineage (GTDB taxonomy): Bacteria > Planctomycetota > Phycisphaerae > Phycisphaerales > SM1A02 > JADFNO01. The sequence continues at coordinate 32,173 of JAZFYE010000112.1, read as the reverse complement.
GCATTGATCTGCTGGCTCGGATACGGCCGTGGGATGAGCTGTGCGATCGGCTGGTGCTTTACGACTTGCGCGGACATGGCGATGCGACGGGCGGGACCAGTCGTCTGGGTTGCGACGAGGACGCCGATCTGATCGCGCTGCTTGAGCGACTCGGCGAAGCACGATTCATTCTCGTGGGGTATTCAATAGGCGCGGTGATCGCCATCTCAGCCGCCGCGGCCGACGATGCGGTTTGCCGGCGTATTGTGGGACTCATCGCCTACGGGCCCTACATAGACTTTCACACGTCGCTGCGGCGCAGACTGGGGGCTGCGGGCCTACCGACCCGTCCGTTGACGGACCTGGCGATGTTGTGGTTCAAGCTGCGCGGCCTGCGGCAACGCCGCACGCTTGAAGATGCAGCGCGACTTCGCTGCCCGCTGTTGGTGATCCGCGGAGGCGCGGATCGAATCTCGCCCGCTCATCACGCTGCGATGATCGTGGCTCGGGCGCCGGACGCTGTGCTGCACACCGCTCAAGGGGCTGGCCATTCCGATGCGCATGCTGTGGATGCTCAATCGCATGATGAAGCGGTGCGCGCGTTTGTAGAGCGAATCAAAGGCAGCGCGAAGTCCACGTAGATACTCACGGATTGCTATCCGTGGGCATCGGGTAGAAACGAAGTTGCGTTCTACTTCTCGAGCTCAGTCATCGACATCGCGTCGAGCAGCTCGTCGAGTCGCTTGGGATCAAGCAGCTTGTGCTTAAGCACATATTCGCGCACGGTCTGACCCGCAGCGAACGCGCCTTTGGCGACCTTCGCCGCCCGGTCATAGCCGATCTCGGGCGCAAGCGAGGTACACATCATCAGGCTCTTCTCCACGAACCCCGAGGCGATCGCTTTGTTGAGCTTGAGCCCCTTGATGCACTTGTCCACGAACGCGCGCGAGACATTCGCCAGGAGGTCGATGGTTTGCATCAAGTTGTCCGCCATCATCGGCATCGCGACATTGAGTTGAAACAGCGAGCCGATGCCTCCCATGGCGCCCATCGTGATCGCCGTGTCGTTGCCGATCACCTGGCACGCGACCTGCATCACTGATTCACAGATCACGGGGTTGACCTTGCCGGGCATAATCGACGATCCCGGTTGAATTGACGGTAACGACAGCTCAAAGAGGCCGCAGCGCGGGCCGGAGCCGAGCCAACGAATGTCGTTGGCGATCTTGGAGAGACTCACGGCGATCGTCTTCAGTTCGCCGGAGGCTTCGACGACACAATCACGCGTGGCTTGGGCCTCGAAGTGATTGGCGGCCTCGGAAAACTTCACGCCGGTTGCCTTGGATAATCGCCCGGCCACGAGCGTGGCGAAGCGAGGATGCGTATTGATTCCCGTGCCGACCGCGGTCCCACCGATGGGAAGGTTCTCGGCCAGCCGCACCATCGCCCGCTCTGCCCGAGTGACCGCATATGCCGCTTGTGCAGCAAACCCCGAGAACTCCTGGCCGACGCGGATGGGCGTGGCGTCCATCAGATGCGTTCGCCCGATCTTGACGATCGTGTCCCATTGTTTGGCTTTGGCTTTCAGTGCGGCCGCCAGTGTCCTGAGCGATGGAAGAAGATCCGCGTGAATCGCAGCCGCCGCCGCAACCTGCATGGCGGTGGGAAACGTGTCGTTTGACGATTGCCCCATGTTCACGTGATCGTTGGGATGGATCGGATCCTTCGCGCCGATCTTCTTGCCGGCTGATTTGCAGGCGAGATTCGAAACCACTTCGTTGACGTTCATGTTGGTGGAGGTGCCCGAGCCGGTCTGAAACACGTCCACCGGGAAATGCTCCATCACCCCCGCCCCCGGAAGCGCGCTCGTCTCTAGATCTTTGATGATCTCGTTGCAGGCGGCGACGATGAGCCGGGTGCGGCGCTGATCGAGCTTGTCCAGTTCGCGGTTGGCTTCGGCGCAGGCGCGTTTGAGTAATCCAAAGGCGTGAATCACCTTCGGAGGAAGCGCTCGGCCGGAGATCGGGAAATTCAGCACCGCGCGCTGCGTTGAGGCGCCAAAGAGCACCGAGGCGGAAACTTTCATTTCGCCCATCGAGTCCCGTTCAACGCGTGTCCCTGCGGTTGATTTCGTTTTCTTCTTCGCCATGATAGACACCCTAGCATGACGGGCCGTTCACGCAAAGTGCCCCCGCCTCCAAGCCGGCTTACTAAGCCAGGGGATAGACCAATACATGACCCGGCCGTCCGCGGAATGTCCACGATGCGGATACAACCTTGACGGAACGGTCTCGACGTGGACCGATCATTGCCCGGTACGAGGGCGTTGCAACGAATGTGGATTTGAGTTTGACTGGCATCGAGTATTCGTGCTCACGGTGCATCCGTGGCTCTTTGAATATCACTGGCGGCGAAGGCCATTCTCTCGATTCCTACAAACGGTGCTTTGTGCGTTTCGACCCCGCCGGTTCTGGCGCGAGGTGCGACTGACCGATCCGGTTCATTTAATTCCGGCGGCTGTTGTCACGGGATTGCTGGCATTGGCCGGCGCGGTGCTCCTGATCGCAACGATGATGCTGCCTGTGTACCACTGGAGAGCGATGATGGGATCCCCGGGAGGCTGGTCGCTCTGGTTGGATGTCACACTTCAAACGAGTATGCGCATGCCCCGAACGCTCATGCGACTCATGCCGGGCTTACCCGTGGCGCTGTTGGCAATGCCCGTTATCTTCGCACTTATTCCGACGACTCTCCGCCAAGCGCGAGTTCGGCGCGGGCACATCGTCCGGATTTTTTTCTACTCGCTCATAGTCCCGATCACGCTCACTTGCGCATGGTTTGCTGTGCATTTGGTGTTGAACATCATCGGGCTCGATCGACTCTCTGGCCCGATCAATCCGTTCCATTGGCGAGGCCACGTTGGTTCGTCGGTTCTGACGACCTTCTTGTTACAGCTTCTGCCGGGCATGGCCCTTGTGCTGCCTTGCACGTTATGGATGGCGAACTGGTGGTACCTGGCGTGTCGGCGATACCTCCAACTTGAACATGCCGGGCGAACGACAGCGCTGCTAACACTGATCCTCTTCCTGCTGGCGACGATCACCGAACTCGTGCTCACCTAGGTCTCGCCGGTTCATCAAGGAGCGCCGGAACAATCTCACTGGCCTTGCCAAGCAGTTCTACGTCGGCGAGGCTGCTTGCGTCGCTCTCTTGCGTATTGACAATGATGATCTTCGCCCCGGCGGACTTGGCCAAACCGATCAACCCCGCCGCTGGGTACACCACAGCGCTGGTTCCAATGACCAGCAGAACGTCGCAGTCGCGGCAAGCTTGTTCAGCATCAGTCCAAGCGCTCCTCGGGAGTGCTTCGCCGAACCAAACGACCGCCGGGCGCATTTGACTACCGCACTCTGGGCAGTTGCGCAAGTTCGGCGGATCGGGCAGGTTGATCGCTTCTTCATACCCGCAGGATGCGTGGCAGCGGTCCGCAGCGATCGTTCCGTGGAGTTGAATCACCTGTTTCGCGCCGGCCCGGTGCAGCAGGTCGTCGACGTTCTGCGTGACATGAATCATTTCTGTATGTCGCGCGAGAGCGATATGCGCGCCATTCGGTTGAGCCTCGGCGATCGCACGCCGCCGATGGGCGTACCACTGGCTAACGAGTTGCGGATCTTCGGCAAATCCTGGCGGCGAAGCGAGCCGCATGGGATCGTGCTTGGCCCAAAGTCCGCCCGTTTGGGCGTCTCGGAATGTGGGCACACCTGATTCGGCGCTCAACCCCGCTCCGGAAAACGAGACCACCCGACTTGCCTCATGGAGGATTCGTCTGGCCTGGTCGATCACGGCAATGCATCAGACCCTGCGACCCCCCCCGGCACGGGTGTTTGCTCGGGCAGGCGCTGGTTGACTGCATCAAACGCAGCTTGCGTCTGCTCATCGAGCGCGTCGCCGAAGCGTCGCTGGATCTCGTCTCGTAGTTTGACCGCGGAGACCGCATCAGATTGTGCTAGTTCCGTTAGCAAGCCCACCCAAGCCGCCGCGTCGTTGTTCAATCCCGCGGCGACGTCATAGTGCCCGGCAAGGGCGGCCGCACGGAACCAAAGCGGACCGAGATTCAGCGGCGCCGACGCCTCGTCGAGCCGCATCAACAGGTTGTGCGCCAACTGGGGGTTGCCGGTCGCCAGCCGCAGCTCCGCCAAACGCAGGAAAAGCGCCGCGCGTTGATCGGCCGGCAGCGCGTCATCGGGCAACTGGGCGGCTCGTGCCAGAACCGCGACACGCAGTGTTTGATCAACGTGGTCGAACGAGGCGAGGATATCGTCGCCTTGCAGCATTTCGCCCGGCGGGAGTTTGCCAAAGAACCCGGCCGTGGCGACCATCCACATCTGTTGATGCGGCTGGGGCGGAGCAATCCGAACCAGCTCGCGCAGCGTGGTGAGATCCACGTCGCCTTGAGCGATCAATTGGATGCGATACGGGTAGATCGCTTCGTCGGTCGCGCGCTGCTGCAAGGGCGCCAACACGCCGGCCCAGCTCAGCCCTTCGGCGGCCGCGCTGCGTATCGCAGGATCATCCGAATCGAGCCAGTTTTCAATGCACGAGCGATCGGTATCCTCCCCAAGGCCGGCCAGGAGTCGAACGTGGGCCGGCGTCGCGTGCTGTGAGGCGGCGTGACGCGCGTTGGGGCGAAGCTCGGCCAGCGCGGTCTCGTCGAGGGCCGCGCTGCTGACAAGGGCCCACGCCGCGTCCGCAGCCGCTCGTCCAGCCTGGACGTCGTTGAGCCAGGTCGTCAACACGTCCAAGGCGGATGGGCTTGGCCGCTTGACCAGGATCTCCAGATACCCGGCGGCCCGAGTTGAATCCGATTCCGACGCCAGCGCCACCGCGACAAGTTCGCCGGTGCGCGGATAGTTCAAGTCGTTCAGCAGCCGAGCCGCCGACAGGCGTAGCAAACGGCCTTCGCCCGCATCGGCCAGTCGCTCCGCCAGCTTGTCCTGCACCTGGATCGGTGCCAGCTCGCTGTCGCGAAGCAGCCGTTCCACCCGGTCGACGGCAAACTGGCGAATTGGCGTCAATGGATCGCTTAGCAGCGCCTGCAAGCGGGCGAACTGATCTTCAGGCGAAAGGCGGACGAACACCTCCCGCTCGGCCTCGACCACCCGCTGGGCGATGGTGTCGTTATCACGCTTGAGCTGCTGAATCCGTTGCTCGAGATCGGCGACACGGGCGCTGAGTTGCTGCACCATGATGCGCAGCCAGTTCTCGAGCGGCTCGTCCTTATGATCCGCCCACCACATTCGCCAGCGCTTGGCATCCGACCCGAACGGGAAACCGGTGAGGCGCTCGAGGCTGCGGCATGCGCCCGCCACGACCTCGGCCGGTTCCGGAGGTTTGCGCTCCAGCAGCGTCATCAAATAGCCGGCACTCTGACGGCTTCGAAACGACCCCAGGGCAGTGATCGGGCCCAGGCGCGAGGCGGCGGGCGCGCCGCGATCCAACGCCACCGATCCGGCGAGCTGCAACGCCGGCTCCCCGTAGCGCGGCAGCAGAGAGCTGAGCCGTTCGACGATCTGGGGCGAACCGTCCTGCAGCGTTGCGACGACGGTCTGCAGCAATCCCGCGACCGGCTGCGGCGACGCCTCCATCGCCTCGATCACGGCGACTACCACCGGGCCGCGACCGGTGCCCAGAGCCTCGCTCAGAATGGCGGTGGCCGGGGCCATCCGCATGGCGATGAGCTCCTCGGCCGCGCCTCGCCGTGTCGCCGACTCAATCTCGGCCGTCGGTGGGCTCAGCAAAATGCTCTGGAAAATTTCCAGTTGCCGACGCTGCCGGGGTGTCAGATCCTCCCGATCGTCCTGAGCCGGGTCCGTCCCGACCGCGGGGAGGGCTCCGGGCCGGACCAACGACGTCGAGGGGGGCTCGGCACAGCCGGCGAGCCAGCCGGCCACTCCGGCAAGAAGCCACCACGCCGCCCTGCCGCCTCTGATTTCGCCGCGATATTTGGACATTCGCACTGCCGAGGCAAGACTACAGTAGTACCATGCGATCGCGTTGCATCGTATCGGCTACATCTCGCCGGTGAAGCAACCCAAAGGAACGACCAGCGGGAGCACCCCCACATGAGCGAATGGTTTGACGCCGAGGAACACGCCGATCGGGCGCTGGAAATGTATGAGCGTGGTCGCTGGGCGGAGGCCGAGGCCGAACTCCGCAAGGCGCTGTCGCTGAACCCGCATCAGGGCGAATGGCATTTCAACCTCGGCTTGACGCTCGAAGCCGCCGGTCGCGAGGCCGAGGCTCTGTCCTGCTATGAGCGGACCATCGCTCTTATGCCTGGCCAAATCGATCCGCTGATGGCCGCCAGCATCATCGCCAATCATCTCGGCCAGTTCGACCGGGCGGTCGAGCTACTGCACGAGGCGCTGCGGATCGATCCTCAATGCGAGGCGGCCTATGCGCATCTGATCGACAGCTATCTGCGGGCGGGGGCCCATGATGAGGCCGAGACAGCGTTCTATCTCGCGCAGCAGGCCTTGCCCGAATCAAGCGCTCATTGCCTGGCGACGATGGCGGAGAGTCTGATGCAGCGTGAGGCGTATGACCGGGCCGAATGGTGCCTGCGCGAGGCATTGCGACTCGACCCGACGATCCCCCGCCTTCGGGCCCGGCTGGGAGCGGTGTATGCCGCCACCGGCCGTCATCGCCGCGCATTGCAGATGTATCTGCGCGACCTTCGCAGCGACCCCGGCAGTATCGATACGCTGCTGGACTACGGTGAGCTGTTGGTGGAGCTGGGACGGATGCCCGAAGCCGCAGAGAAGTTCCGCCGGATCCTGGAGCTGGAGCCGGCCAACGTTGACGCCCACCATCGGCTCGGGGGAATCGCCTTGCGGGCTGGACGGTACGAGCAGGCTCATCTCGAGTTCGAGTTGGTCTTCCGACTCGATCCGGAGTTTCCGCAGATCCGCCTCGGCCTCGGAGAGGTGCTCTTGCGGCGAGGCCGTGTCGAGGAGGCCGGCCGACACCTCATCGAGCAGTTGGATCTACTTCGGGCCGCGACCGGCGACGACGAGCATCACACCGATCTACCCCAGTTCGGGGCGCTGCTGCTGGAGGCCGGGCTGCCGGCGGAGGCGGGCATTGTCTTTGAGCAGGCCATCTCGCACCACGACCAGGACGTGCAGTTGTGGTTGAATCTGGCCCGGGCCCGCTTCCGGGCCGGCGATCGCGATGCCGGGGCGGCGGCCTCACGCTGCGTGGTCCGGCTTGATGGACGCTGCATCGTCGCCATCCACAACCTCGCGCTGGCCGCGCTCGAAGAGGGTCGGCTTCGGCTGGCTGCGGGCTGGATCGCCCGCGGCCTTCGCGTGGACCGACACGACCACGGCCTGCGCCGCCTGCGAATGAAGCTGTACCTAGCGTGGCTGGGGCACGCGCTAACACGGCCGCTTCAACGCCGCCGCCGATCGCGCCGCTGATACTCGACTTCCCTGGTGCTGTTTCAATTGCAGCGGTCATCACGCGCCGCCGGAGCTTGCGGGCAGGTCCGGCCGGGTCGCGCAAGGCCGCTAGAGCGTCGCGCTCGTATACGGCAGGAGGCCCATGTACCGGGCTCGCTTGATCGCCATGGCGATCATCCGCTGTTCCTTGGCCGAGGCCCCAGAGCGCTTGCGCGAGTAGATCTTGCCATTGGGGGTCATCAACCGGCGAAGTTCATCTGCTCGCTTATAGTCAGAGAACAGTCGCCCTCCCGGGCCAGTCTGGACACAACCGGAGCGACGTGGTCCGGGCCTATAGGCGTGACTCATTGGCCTTCCTCGTGGTGGCATTGTACAAGCGCATCGCGGCCGGGCCCCTCCGGCGGAGTAATGGACAGGTCAGGATAGACCCTGCGGGTGGCCAATCAAGTCCCGGCCGACCCTCACACAACCGGCTGAGGACGGCTTTTTCCCCGAAATGCGCCGACCCAGTGAAACCGCAGACGACCCAATGCGAAAAAATGGGTGAAGCTTTATAGCTTCGACAACCCATCCTCCTCTCCTCCTTCCTTCAATCGCCGACCGGTACCCGCCCGACGTTGCCCCCACCGTCGTGAAACCGGTCGGCGATCTTTTTTTGCGTCGCCTCTGCATCGCTCCCCCCGGATCGATCCGATATTTCGCCAAGGCCCATGCTCCGACCAGTCATCGGAATCACACTCGACCTGAGCAACCAGCGCTATAGCGCAAGACCACAATGCGCCGACGCCGTCGCCGATGCCGGCGGGGTTCCCATTCTCCTTCCCTGTCTCGCGGATTGCGCCCCCCAATTCCTCGATCTCTGCCAGGGGATCATCCTTTCCGGCGGTGATGACCCGATTATGGAAAACTGGGGGATTCCCACGCACAAACAGGCCAAGCCGATCGCGCATGAGAGACAGGCCTTTGAGTTGGCGCTCCTAGAGGTGCTTGATGCGCAGCTTGAGCGACCGGTGCTGGGAATCTGTCTCGGCATGCAACTCATGGGTCTACATCGCGGCGGTATGCTCGATCAGCATCTGCCCAGCACACTCGGAACGGCCGATCAACATTGGGGCAAACGCGAGCACCCGATCGCCGGCTCACTCGGCCAAGGGACAGTCCACAGCCATCACCGGCAAGCGATCATCGACCCCGGCGAACTGACCGTTGTCGCCACGGCACCGGATGGGGTGATCGAGGCGATCCAAGACGACCATCGCCCCTTCTACCTCGGCGTGCAGTGGCACCCGGAGCGCACCAACGACGATCGGCTCGGAACGGGGTTGATCCGGCAACTGGTGGAGGCCGCAAAAGTTGCGAGCGGCAGCTGGCCGCACTAAGAAACTATCTCAAAAACCCAGTTGTGGTGCTACGGGGGTCCCGCCCGTGCGGTTTATCACGGCCGAGACGGCCTTGCCGCTAGTTTTGAGATCGTTACTAAGGCCGCAACGCCGCGTCCAAACGCCCATTTCTGTAACGTCGGCCAGGCCGGTTCCGTATAAGGCCCGTACGCAGCATCGCTGCCATCGCATACCTCTTCGGGAGTCAATGCACATGAAGTACCTCACCGCACTCACAACGGCGTTGTTGAGCACTGCCTCGGTCGCGTGGGCGGGTTCGCTGAACCGAGACGCCATACCAGTTGCCGCCCAGTGGGTGGTTCACATCGATGTTGAAGCGATGAACGGCTCCGAAGTCGGGGCCTGTCTGATCAAGGGCCTGCAGAGCCAGGAGGACAATCCTCTCAACACGATCGAGGCCGAACTGGGTATCAGCCTGTTGGAGGATCTCTACTCCTTGACCGCCTACGGCTTCGGCGAGCCACCAGCCAAAGAGGTCGCCGTAGAGGTGACGGACGAAGATGTCAGCATCGGCGCGATCGCCCGGCCCGGGGAGAACACGGTCATTCTGGCCGTCACGAATGATGCCGTTGACAACGTCATCGAACAGCTCTCGGCCGATGCGCAGCGATACAAGAAAATCACCCGTGATGGACACACGATCCACGCCTGGTCGGATGACGACGGCGAGGAAGAATGGCTCCTCTTTACCCAAACGACCAAGGGCGATGCGCGCCGCGTAGTGCTCGCCAGCAACAACGTCGATGCCCTTCTTGCGGGAATCAAGACGCTGGTAGGCGACGCACCCAGTTTGGGCGACAACGACGATGCCGACGAAATGGCCTCGCCCCGCACCGGTTCGATCCTGTTCGCCTCCGCGAACGATGTCGGTGAACTCGCTGAACAGAACGGCGCCTCCGCGATCCTCCAGCAGACCGACAAGATTACCTTGGACATCTCCGAGCAAGCGGGACTGGTAAATCTAACCCTTGCAGTGCGGGCAAAGAATGCCGAGGCAGCAGCGACGATCACGCAGATTCTCCAAGGGGTAATCGCCATGGCCACGCTCGCCCTGGATCCCGATGCTGAGGAAACCGCCTCGATCAGAGCGCTCACACAAAGCCTGCAATTCTCGTCCGACGGTCGACGCATGAGCCTCGAGATCGAGCAGCCGGCCGAGGTCGTCTGCCAACTCCTGGAGATGCTCCAAGACGACGCAGAGTTTGGATTGGATATGGATCGCGATTGATGCCGTAGCGCTCATTGAACTCCTACCCTTCCCCAAGCCAGGAGCTCGATCACGAACCCAGACAGTGACCAATTCATCGCCCTTTCAGCGCTCAGCAGCCGGCAACTCGCGCTGCGCGCCCAAAAACAATCGCTGCCTGCGTTTACCGAGTTGGTCACGCGCTACGAACATCGGCTGTTCAACTTCGTTCTGCGACGTGTCTCGTGCGCTGCCGATGCTGAGGATATTGTCCAGGAAGCGTTCCTCCGCGCGTGGCAATCCATTGATCGCTACGACCCGACGTGGGAGTTCTCCACCTGGCTGTACACGATCGCCCGCCGCCTGGCCGCCAACCAACACGGCGCCTCACGACGGCTCACCCTACGAGCGGACCCAACGGCGAATACGGCTTCCGTGCAATCCGCCGATCCCGCTGAAATCGTGGCTCGCAACGAGCAGCACGGCAATCTCTGGCCGACCGCTCAGCGAATACTCACCGAGGATCAACGAACCGCCCTGTGGCTGCGATATGGTGAAAGTATGTCGGTTCAGGATATCGCCAACGTCCTCGGCAAAACGCGCGTCTCCGTTCGTGTCATTCTCTTTCGAGCGCGCAAAGCGATCGCCAGAGATATGAATTCAACGCTCGCAACACATGAGTCGGTGCAGGCCCTACCCGAGCCGGCCGCCGAACCGAAGTTGCCCATAGCCCGCGTGGTGGGAGGTCTGAGATGAAAACAATCCTCGCAAAATGGTTCTTCCTCAAGTCACTCGATGACGGCACGCACTCGCCGCGCTTCGTCGTCAATCAGCTCGAGCGCTCCGCAAAATTCGCCGCGTGGGCGCGCTCCATGACTGAGGTTGACCAACGACTCGCCGACGATGTCAATCAAGCTGAGGTAGCGCCCTCTCGCCACTTGCATCGACGCACGATGGATGCGCTGCATGAGAACGCTTTTGCAACAAATAGCGACCGGCCGCAGCGCTGTCTACCACGGTTTGCCGCAGCAGCGTTCTGTGTGGTCGTCGTAGCTGCGGGCGTCCTTGCCAATCGCTTCGTCACGTCAAGGCCAAGCGATCCTATTACAACGGCCGTTAGAGGCGGATCATTCATCGATACCATGCCAACGTTCGATCTTCGCCAGCGCAGCGATGCGATCCTCGCTTCATATGTTCACAAACCGTTGGATGAAGAAGGCCGGGCGCTCGCGCGCGATGCCCAGCGCGCAGGCGAATACCTGCTGAACCGACTCCCACTCCGATCAACCATTCGCCCGGCCGGTTACACACCCGATCCTGAATAATCGTTTCACGCACCTGTTTAGCGGGCGACGCGTTCCGACTCCGTCGGGATCCCTCTTCGCTCACCGCGGCCACTCCCGATGGAATCGGGACGGCTTTACTCTTCGCCGCCGATCCCCTCCTCTTATTTCGACGTTTCGACATGTCGACGTTTCGACGTTTCGACGTTTCCACCTATCCGTGTTCATCTGTGGTTTCATCCTCTGAGCCGCTCTGTGGCGAAACCCCTCACCCCACCGTCGGCAACCACGCGGCAAGCAAGTCGATCGTCGCTTGCAGATCACCTTTATCAATCGATTCGGTCACGGTATGGATGTACCGCGTGCCACAAACGATCGCCGCCGTCCGCGCGCCAGCCCCGGACCGCTGGATCGCCGCGCCATCCTGACCGCCGCGAGGCAGGATGCACCTTTGGTGCGGAATCTTGTGCCGCTTGGCCACCTTGCAAAGATCATCCACCAACTGATGGTCCGCGATCATCGATGAATCCTGGACCATGATCCCCACCCCGTCGCCATGCTTAGTGACGCGCTCAGTGTCCGGAACGCCCGGCGTGTCGCAGGCCAACGTCGTATCCAACCCGATCCCGATATCCGCGCCGACGGCGTTGGCGGCGGCCGTTGCCCCGCGCAAGCCCACTTCCTCCTGCACGGTGAACACCACCACGACTTCGCATCTATGTTTCGCGGTCTTTGCTCGACTCTTGGCCAGCTTCGTCACCGCCTCGATCGCCACAAAGCACGCAATACGATTATCAAGCGCTTTGGAGACCACCGTGCGCGGTTGCTCCATGAACGGCTCATTCATCACGACAAAGTCCCCCACTTGGACCTTGCGTTTCACTGCCTTGGCGTCCATTCCAAGATCAATAAAGAACTCGCTGGTTTCCGGAACTTTCTTTTTATCCTCAGCCGAGGCAATGTGTATTGGCTTGCCGCCGGGGTTCATGACGCCTTCAAAATCACCGCCCTTGGCGCACACGAGCACCCGCCTGGAAAACAAGTTCCGCGCATCGAACCCGCCCGCTGGATTCACCCAGATGAACCCCTTATTATCGACATGCCGCACATAGAACCCGATCTCGTCCAGGTGCGCCGCCACCATCACGCGCGTGGTCTTGCGTTTCCGACTGGTTGCGGTGGGTTTGCGCGTGCAGATCAACGAACCCATCGGGTCGGTGGTGACGGCGTCGAACAGGCCCTTGATATTGCGCTGGACCAAGTCGCGTACGCGTTCCTCCCGGCCGGGGATGCCGGGCGTCTCACAAAGGCCACGAAGCAGGCTGATGTCCATACGGGTTTCTTCCTTCGTTCACTAATGAAGTACGACAGGCGGTCAATTCCGTCATCGCCCCTCATCCGGTCGATCCCCTACTATCTTGGGTAAGAGTCTCGCATGATGGTGCACGATAGCCCACTACGCAAACGCCACGAGTCGTACGCCGGCCGGATCCGCACGCCGCCCCATGCCGATGTCGCCAGGCCCGGCGCTGCGCAAGGCTCACAAACAGCCCCGCCCCAGGTCGAATTCATCGCCTACGGCCGTTCGGATCGGCCCGAGAAAATCGCCTGCGAAATCCTCGCCACCTTCGGCCAGCTCCAAGGGGAGTACGCCGCCATCCGCAAGGGCGCAGGCCTGATGGATTGCCCGCACCGAGGCACGATCCTCATCACCGGCGCCGATCGGCACGAGTTTCTCAACCGTATGCTCACCCAGGAACTCAAGGATCTCACGCCCGGAACAGCCAAGCCTACATTTTGGCTCAATCGCAAAGGCCGTATCGAATCCGATCTCCTGCTGGTCGAACTGGGCGATCGACTGCTGGTCAGTGTAGATATCACGCAGGTGTCGCAAACGATCAAGACCCTCAGCGAGTACATCATCGTTGAAGATGTGCAGCTGGAGGATGGCAGCTCACAGTTCCATCACATCGCTGTGCATGGGCCCCGCGCGTCGGCCGTCATCGCCCAGGTCGCCGGTCGCAGCGACTTCGATCTGGACGAACGACAAACGATCACGGTTCAGATCGGCGATTCGGACGTCGTTATTGTCCGCAGTGATCAGACCGGCGAATGTGGGCTGCATCTCATTGCGCCCATCTCAAGTACGGAAGCTGTTTGGGATGCGTTGCTCGCAGCGGAGGAAAGAGACGATGAATCCAACCGGCGCGTTCGACCCATCGGGTGGTATGCGTTCAACACCGCGCGCATCGAAGCGGGCACGCCCCTGTTCAACGTCGATTTCGCCGCTGACACCCTTCCGCACGAGACCGGCGTGCTGCACGAACGCGTCAGCTTCACGAAGGGCTGTTACCTGGGACAGGAGATCGTGGCCAGGATCGAGAGTCTCGGCCAACCCAAACAGCAACTGGTGGGCCTGAGAATGCAAAGCGACTTGTTGCCCGTGGCCGGGGCACAGGTCTTCGCCCAAGAGGATCACGGTGCGTTGGGTCCACAGATCGGGCTTGTCACTTCCAGTACGATCAGCCCGATGCTCGGGGCTGACTGCATCGCATTTGCCATGCTCAAGACGACCTACACCACACCCGACACGATTGTCACCGTTGCTGCCGAAGGGCAACAGGCTTCAGCCAAGGTATGCGATCGCCGTTTTTACGATCGTGCTTCTTCACTGGCACCAACACCATCAACCGCTCCTCAGGCGAATCCCAAGGACGATCAATGAACGCCACCGGCACCGGAAGTTTCGAATGGCTCTTGCTTATCGCTGGAGGTGTTCTCACGCTTGCGTTGCTCATCTTCTTCATCGTTGTCTTCACGCGAAAAGAGCAGCGATGACTCGCTCCAATCCAATCAGCATCGCACACAATGACCCACGCCCCGCCTTCTGACATCCGCGTCACCGAAGTCGGCCCGCGCGACGGGTTGCAAAACGAAGCGACGATCCTCAGCGTCGATCAGAAAGTCGCGCTTATTGACTTGCTGTCTGCAAGCGGCGTTGCTGAAATCGAAGTCAGCAGCTTTGTCAGTCCAATTTGGGTTCCGCAGTTGTCCGACGCCGAGCAGGTGTTCGCGCAAATCAGTCGGCGAGATTCGGTCGTCTATTCAGCGTTGGTGCCCAACGAAGAGGGAATGCGTCGCGCGATGGACGCCAACATCGATAAGGTCGCAATCTTCACCGCAGCCTCCGAGACATTCAGTCGCAAGAACACCAACGCCACGATCGCCCAGACGCTGCGCCGGTTCGAGCCGGTGGTTGCCCAGGCCAAGGATGCAGGCCTTCCCGTTCGAGCGTACATCAGTTGCGTGGTGGGGTGTCCCTACGAAGGCCCAGTCGATCCCCGTCAAGTGCGCGACATCGCTTCACGACTGCTGGATCTGGGGATCGACGAGATCGACCTCGGGGAGACGATCGGCGTGGCGGGGCCGAGCGATATCGACCGCCTGTATCAAGGTCTGGTAGGCTTGCTCGAACCGGGGCAGACCACGCTGCATCTGCACGACACACGCGGGACCGCCCTGGCCTGCGCATTGCGCGCGCTTCAACTTGGGGTTGTCAGCTTCGACTCGTCGTGCGGCGGGATAGGCGGGTGCCCCTATGCGCCGAACGCCGCGGGTAACCTCGCCACCGAAGACCTCGTCTATCTGTGCAATCGAATGGGATACGAAACAAGCGTCGATCTCGCGGCAGTGTTTGCGGCCTCGCGTCACGTCGCCGCTACCTTGGGGCGCGCACTGCCGGGGCGCGTCTTCACCGCCGACGGCTCAGCGTCGTCCTGCTCCGACTCAACCGCCAACTGATACTCGGCCAGCGGTTTCGAGCCGAACTCATACAGGCCGCCGCGACAGCGAATCGGCCAGACTTCCAGCCGGCCGTCGTCCAGACACACCGCTCGCGGTCGCCCCGGGAATCCGAACGCCCCGGTATTGATGATGACGCGGTTGTTGATCGTCCAGATGCCAGGTCGGTGGGTGTGGCCGAGGATCGCGAACCGCGCCAGAGGCGCGTGCTCCTCAATGAAGGAGGAAACGAGTTTGGGAAAGATTTGCCAGTAGTGAAGGACCTGCACGATCGCCCACGGCCGCAGGAGCATTCCGCGCACGGTGGAGTGACTCGCCTCCTCTTCCAGTTGCGTCCATTCGGCATGCGAGGCGTGCTGCGAGGCCTTGAGCCGAGATTCAAGACGATTGCGCGATTCCGGCTCGATCACGGCCAGCGCTTCTTCATGGGCTTTGCGCATGCGTCCTGCGGCGGGGCTCCACGGCGCGACCGCCGGGTGCAGCGCGTCGCCGTGCGTGACGAACACTTGCTCATCCGCCAGATGCAAGTGACGAACCTCGCTGATGAATGGATCGTGATTCCCCGAGAGCAGCGTCAGCGCCACGCCGTCCTGCTCGCACAAGTCCAGCAAGTGCATCGTCTGCTGCGCCGCTTGGGCCCAGTGCCGAGGATGATGGACTTCCGCCAAATCACCGTTGACGATCAAATGCGACGCACCACGCCACAGTGGCCGCAGCGCCTGCGCCGAGAGCGCCGCGCAGCTCGGGCGACCCAGGTGGGTGTCGGAGAGAATGACGATGCGGTCGGCCATGCCAAACAACGGTATCGGCCCGTGGCGGCGCCGGCTGAACGGGCAGCCCCGCTCAGCCGCTGGGCCGGTCGGGCTCCGGCGGCGAGATCAAACCCTCACACACCTGCTGTGCCCCAGGCCCGATCGTCAGCACGTTCTTGCCCCGTCTCTTGGATTCAAGAGCCAATTGGTCGGCACGACGAAGCAAGGCCGTCGCGTCCGCACCGTCCCACGGATACGTCGCTAGCCCGCCCGAGATGCTCAATGTCCCCGGCGCATCCAGCCCCAGCTTCGGGAACTTCGTCTGACAGATCTGCATCTGAAACCGCTTGGCGATCGCCTCCACGGTCTCCGGCGGGGCCGAACCGGGCTCGCGAGATCCCTCCAGGTCCGCGAACACCACCACAAACTCGTCCCCTCCCATTCGGCACACGCGGTCTTCCTTCCGGATGACCGAGTTCAGCAGCCGAACCGTCTCGCACAGTATTTCGTCGCCCGCCTGATGACCGAACTCATCGTTGTAGCGCTTGAAGTCGTCGAGGTCGAAAACCATAATCGTGATTGCACGGCGTTTCGCGGCGGCCTGGCGCAGCGTCTCCTCCATGAACACGTTGAAGAACCGCCGGTTCCACGCCCCGGTCAGGTCGTCGCGAAACGACATCAAGCGAAAGTCCCGATACCGACGGTCCAGCGTCAACCATCGCGCCAGCCAATCCGCCCACGGCTGCAATTGGTCAGCATGCGCCTGGTGTGACGCAATCGCCCCGAACCTGTGCTCGCCCTCAGCCACGACCGCCGACGCCTGGGCATCGCCCGACGGAGCCTCCGCCGTCAGACGCAGGTCCGTCCAGCATGTTTGTTGTCTGATCAGCCGCAGCGCCGTCTCCAGCACACCGTCGGGTTCGCGTAGCACAGCCTCCACCAGATCGGTGTCGCCCAGTGGTTCCGTCTCCCGCGGTTCGCCGTCAGTTGAGGCCGATGGGTCAGGATCAGGCCAATCGCTTCGCGGTACTGTCGGCACTTCGGGCACGGAAAGCGGCAACTCGCTCAGCACATCTTCAGCGACACCGTGCCCCAAGGAGGCGACGACGCCGTCACCGACCGCTGCATTGTCTTGAGGACCCTGCGCGGTCTTTGTCTCCAGCCCTACCCGCGGCGCAAAGGCGTCGTTCCCATCTGCGCTTTGCTTGTGGTCAGTCCAATCCGGATCGCTCACCACCCGTTCGAGGTCATCGCCCGCTAGCGGCTCGACCAGCACCGCATCGAACCCATTCGTTTCCACGCCCGCGCCGAGCAGTTGCGCTTCGGTTGCGGCAATGAGAATCAGTCGAATCGAGGGGTCGAGCCGCCGAAAAGCCTCGATCGGGTTGCCCGCACACGATTCAACGATCTCCAGGGGCGCGACCACCGCCGCCACCGGTTCGGCCGACGAGGCGATCGTCACCTCGCCGATCGCATCGAACAACGTGTCGGCACCGATCACCTTGCGTGACAGTCCGCGTCTGAGGGGCTGCTGCTGACCGTCATCGCCGACGATCACCACGCGGCCTCGTGGGGTTCGCCTGGAGGGCGGTAGCGTACTCATTCGCCCTGTTCCTGATTCTCGTCGCCAAGCAACATCGCAATCTCATCGCGCGTCACCTGTGGCTCCAACGCCTCCGATGCGCGATCTTCGTCGTCGTCCGGACGAGTCTTTGGCGGCGGGGCGACGCGCCCCAACACCTCGTCTCGATCCGCTTGGGCAATACAACGCAACGTGCCGTCTTCAAACGCCCACGCTCCCACCACCGGGACGTACCGCTTGATCGCGCGCAACATGACGCTCAGATCCGACCAGTGGCTCGGCTCAATAACGACCAACGCCACACCATCAGCGCCCGTCAGCCCCCAGGCCGCACTCGATGATTGCATCCGCTGGGCCAGGCACAGCTCCGCCATCGCCATAAGCGGTACATCCGTGACCAGCGCGTCCCAATGGCGCTGCTCCAATTGTGACCGAAGCCGTCCGTCAACGCTCTTGGCGTTCGGCGCGAGCACCACACATTTCGTCCGACCAGCGGTCGATTCCATAGTCACGATCCACGCCTTGCGGCCAGGCAGATGGACCATTCTAGGCTCTGGAGGTCGATCCGGAGCCTGTCATACCGGGCAGAGTCGCTACTTCAGGAACCGCCAGGGCCCAGGACGATCTGGGCGATTTCTTCGGCCCCGTCCTCCGGTTCATGTGTACGCAGCGCCGCCCGCATGGTGTCGCGACGGGCAACATCCTCCATCAGCGCTGCCAGTGTTGGGCCGACATCAGCGACATTCCGGGCGGCGTCGATCCGGTCGGTCTCGATAATCGCACCGCCTATGGCAACCATCGGCTCGGCGTTGCGCCGCTGGTGCAGGTCCTTGTGGTATGGATACGGCATGAAGATCGTCGGCACCGCATTGGCCCAGGCCTCCGCCACCGAACTCGCCCCCGCCCGGCTCAGGGCCAGATCAGCTGCACCCCACGCTAGCCCCATGCAGTTCTGAAAGGATTCGACCACGGCCGAAACCTTCGCCTCGGCATAGGCCCGACGAACCTCATTCGCCGACGAACGCCCCGCAAGGTGATACACCTGCCACTGAGCAAATGCCCCGGGTTGCCCGGCTGCGAAGTGCGGCACGAACCGATTAATGCTCCCAGCCCCTTGTGAGGCGCCCGTGACCAACAGCGTGCTCTTGGCCGGATCAAGACCCAGACGTTCCCGACACGTCGCCTGATCACACGACGCCACGCTGCTGCGCCGGATCGGCATGCCGACGCGCTGATGCGCAAAGCCACCAACGCCCAGTAGCTCGATCGCCGACAGCACTCGATCGCAGCCCCGCGCAATCCACCGATTCGCCTTGCCCGGCGGATCGTCGAGGTTCACCAACGTGACCGTCGCGCCGCTCGCCGTGGCCGCAGCGACCACCGGCGCACTTACAAATCCTCCCAACGAAATCACTTCGTTCACACTCTCGCGTTCGATCAACTCGCCGGCGCTTCGTTTGGTTCGGCGGTAGTTGCCCAAGAAACGAAGCAACCGCAGCGGCCGGGCCGAGAACACCGAAGCCGGCATCCGTTCATAAGCGACGCCCGCTTCGGACAGCATCGCCGCGTCGATCGCTCGCTCGGAGCACGCGAATACACAGCGGACCGTTGGATCGATCTCGACGAGTCGCTCTGCGATCGCCAACCCGGGACTGATGTGCCCGCCGGATCCGCCCCCGGCAAACAACAACATCCGCGCAGCCACTAGCCTGGACCTGCGATCGAGTGTGCTTCGGAAACCTGCGCGGCAGTGGTCCGATCCATCGAGATCAGCAAGCCGACGCAAAAGGCCGTCAGTGCCCAGCCGGTGCCCCCGGCCGACAAAAGCGGCAATGCGATCCCCTTCGTCGGGGCCAGGCCCGTCACCACCGCCATGTTGATCAGCGCTTGCAGACCGATCGTCGCCAGAATCCCCAGACCCAGCAGGCGCGAGAACGAGTCGGGCACCCGCCGAATGATCGCCAGGCCGCACAGCAACAATCCCGCATAGAGGCAGACCACGACGACGGCCCCAATCAATCCCAGCTCTTCACAAATGATGGCAAAGATGAAGTCGGTCGTATCCTCCGGCAAGTAGCCGAACTTCTGCACGCCGTTGCCGAGCCCTCGACCGGCCAGGCCGCCGCCCGCTACCGCCGCCATTGATTGAATCATGTGATAGCCGATGCCTTGGGCGTCCTGGTAGGGATCGAGAAACGCGCGGAGCCGATCCAGGCGATAGGGGTTACTCAGCAGCGCCGCCCCCACCGCGACCGCCGCCGGTGGCACGACCAGAGCTGTGTGCCACAACTTTGCTCCGCCCCCCAACAGCACGATCACCGCGACCATTCCGATCAATACCGCCGTGCCAAGGTCCTCCGTGGCAATGAGCGCGCAGACGACGCCCACCAACAGCATCGGCGGTGCGAAGCCGCGCCACAGACTTCCCATCGCCCCGGCCCGACTGGCCGCATACCACGCTAGGACAACAATCAACCCCCATTTCGCAACCTCGCTGGGCTGAAAGCCGATCGGCCCCAGGCTGATCCAGCGCCGCGCGCCGTTGACCTCACGACTGATGCCCGGCACATGCACCGCCACCAGCAGCGCCAACGACCCGAGAACGATCCACGGCACGGGCGAGGCGAGCCCGCGAGCCCCGTACACCCGCTGCACGGGGATGCGCGACCCGATCAGCAGCATCCCCACCGCCACGATGGCCAGCACCGTCGGCCGACCCAGCAGAACCTGCCCCAGATCGATCGCCCGCGGGGCATCGACCGTCAACCCCGCTGAGTTCACCATCACCACGCCCAGCGTCAGCAGCGCAAAAACGATCAGCATCAACCCATGTCCCGGCCGCATCATCCTCGGCATATCGGCCGCAGCGGCCATCGATCCTCAGATTTACCTCGTCGGTAGCAGCGAACGTACATACGCACGGGAATCGAGCGCGCAGGGACTTGGCTGAAGCGCCAGAACACCTCGGCGCGCCCCGGACGGTTCGCGCGCACAGAACTGACCGCGCTGACCATTGATTATCCAAGGGACGTACTGCAGAAACACGCAGAGGATCAAGCCACAGATACACGCGGATGAACAAAGATCAACGCAGGGCAGAAGGAAAAGGGACTGCACGACCAAGCGTCAAGCCTTCGTTGCTCACGACCAAGACGCACAGTGCGTAAGAGAGGGAAGACGAGATGAGGTAACAGGCATAAGGGAAGAGCGGTGAACGAAAGTGTACCCGTGCGGCGGGTGACGTGCCCCGGAAACGTCCCGGCACGTCAGGACGCAACGGGGTCCGAAAACGACTCCCGACCCCTTTTATGGGAGCTGGGGGTGTGAGAACGCTACAATGCGTTGGACAACCGAGGCCGGTACTTTGATCTGGGGAGTCTCGAGGTCCCTCCCGTTGCTTCGCCCGGCCGTGAAGCGTCGGCGATCAACAACGACAACCCGTCGATCCTCGGCGGCGATTCGTGCGCCAAGGGCGCCTGCATCTGCCCGGACGACGACGACCCCGAAGGCGTGATCCGCAGCCTCTGCGTCGCACTCGCCGGCAACGACGCCGCGGGCGCGGCCGATCCGCTCGCGCCGCTGGTGAACCGGGGTCCTTGGCGACGCCAAGGCGAAATGGGCTGGGTCGGATTCGAACCGACGTCTAACCGATTATGAGTCGGTTGCTCTGGACCGCTGAGCTACCAGCCCACAGGAGCAGCGTTGATTGTAAGGCAGACGGTCCGCGGTCGCGGCGGTCAGACGGGTTCGCGTTGAATGAGTTGACCCGACAACGCCTATAGATAAGGATCGACACGGTGGCGCCGCCTATAAGCGAATCGCGCCAGCGGCGCAAGCGGCACAGCCCGCAGGGCTTGTCATTCGCGCGGGTGCCGGGGCGCATCGCGCGGCTGCGTTTGGACGATGGATAGGCTGGTCGGGAAAAAGACAACGGGCTGGACCAGAGACGGAGGACGTGCTCCTGGTCCAACCCGAGCGGGGTGTCCGCAGACGTCCGGAATGTCTGCCAACGGTGGTCGCGAACCACGAAGGCCCGGAAAGGCGATCGACCCGCCGTCCGGGCCTAACCCACCGCCTTATCGGGCATGGGCTGGGCCCCGATAAGTACGATTCACAGAAACACGCAGATCTCACCTGTGCAATCTTGAAATGACCCCCAGGCCTATTCAGCCTGAGGGCCCAGGGGGGTGCATGAAGGCGGGGTCAGCGCCTTTCAGCGCACGGTCCCCACAAACTGGCACGCTACGCGCGTCATGGCTGGCTCGTTCGGCAGGCGGCCGGGTCTCGACAGGTCCGCGATGCCCAGTTGCCGGCCGGAGGACGCGACGCCTTTTGCCTGGCCTGCCGCAGCGGGCAACGCCAGTAGATGAAGCAGCGCCGTTGCCAAAGGTGCTTGGTCGATCCAAGCTCAGTAGAATCCGGGGCGAGGCGACACAAGCTCAGGAGGTGCCGGAAGCCGACGTTTCCCAGCGCACGGGTCCGTAGGGCGGGTTTTGTCGATGCCGATTGAGCGAGTGCGGTCAGTCGTAGCCGTGCGAAAAAAGATCGCTCGAATCGCTGCGCCGCCTGCGCCCGCCCTTGAAACGCTCAGCCGTTGGGGAATTTTCCCCAATCCGCTTGGGACCAGTCCCCAGGGGTCGCTCGATTGTCCGTTTGTGGGATGGGCCGATCACTGACGATACGATGACCACCTCACACGGCACTCGGCGCCGGAGTTGGGCCGCATGACGGAGTTGTCATCACACCGAAGCGCGATCGACCGACTGGAACGTCCATCGCTCAGGGCGCTGCTCGAGGCCAGCCGCGCGGTGAACGATGCACTGGAACCCGCCGAGGTGTGCCGCCTCGTGGCCCAGCACGCCGCCGACGTCCTGGGCGCCCAAGGCGCCAGTGTCTTGCTGCACGATGCCCAGCGCGACGAGCTTGTCTTTCAGACGATGGTCGATCCGGCCAGCTCTGCGCCGACAGAAGGTCACCGCTTCCCCGCTGACAAGGGAATCGCCGGGCAGGTCATCAAGACCCGCCGACCGGTGCGCATCGACGATGTGCGTCAGAACAACAACTTCTATGCCGGCGTCGACCTGATGACCAAGACCCGCACGCAGAGCCTCATGGCCGCACCGCTGATCCATCACGACACCGTGCTGGGCGTGATCGAGGTCGTCAATCGCCGCGACGATTGCGCATTTGGTCAGCAGGACCTGGAACTGTTGGAGATCTTCGCCAACCTCGTGGCCGGCGCCGCCCGACATGCCGAGATGTTCGATCGACTGAACAGAGAAAACCGAAGCCTGCGGGAATCACAGCCCACGGCGAACTTCATCGGCAAGTCCGCAGCCTTCAACGAGGCCTTGGCCCTGTGCCGAAAGGTGGCCCCGCAGGCGACGACGGTCCTGCTCGCGGGCGAGACCGGGACGGGCAAGGAGATGGCCGCCCGCGCAATCCACGGGCTGTCGACGCGCTGTGATCAGCCGTTCGTGGCTGTCAACTGTGCGGCGCTGCCTGAATCACTTGTTGAAAGCGAATTGTTCGGCCACGAACAGGGCGCATTCACCGGCGCGACCGCTCAGCGACAGGGCAAGTTCGAACTGGCCAACCACGGCACGCTACTGCTGGATGAGATCGGCGATCTCGAGCTGAACATGCAGGCGAAGCTGCTGCGCGTGCTCGAGGCGCATGAGTTCACGCGCGTTGGCGGGAGCGAGCCCGTTTTTTGTAATGTGCGCGTCATCGCCGCCACCAACCGCGACCTCAAAGCCGACTCGGAATCCGGGCGGTTCCGAATCGACCTCTACTATCGGCTGAATGTGTTTCCGATCAGGTTGCCGGCGCTGCGCCAACGGCTGGATGATCTGCCGCTGCTGATCGAGCATCTGATGGCCCAGGTCGTTCCGTCGATGGGCATTACCGCACCCACGATCAGCGACGAAGTGATGGCGTGTCTGCGCCGCTATCGTTGGCCGGGCAATGTGCGCGAACTGAGGAATGTGATTGAGCGCGCGTTGCTGCTGGCGGATGGTCAGATTCAGCTGAAGCATCTTCCGTCTGAGATTGCCCAGGCCACCGGTGAGGCCCACCCGCCAGCCGAAGAACAGGCCGGCGCATCCACGTTGGCCGAGCAGGAACACAAGCTTGTGCTCGAAGCTCTTCAGCAGAACAACTGGAACCAGTCCGCCGCCGCTCGGCAACTCGGAATCACGCGCGACATTCTGCGCTATCGCGTGAAGCGCTACGGCCTGGTGCGCCCCAGCATGGGGTGAGTTTCAAAGATATCACCACAGAGAACACAGAGTAGGGAATAGTTTTTATCGCAGCCGCGGGTGAATATCCGCGGGCGATCTGAGGGATACGTTGACATCATGGAGCGCCGCTTGTTCAATCTCGTTGTGTTCCTCCTCCTCGGCGCGATCGTGAACGTCGCCGTGGCGTGGGGCTGCGCCGGCTGGATCGATTTGACTGGGGTTGTTCCAAGGCGGACATCGCCTCGAAAGTACAGCCGTTATCACTGGCAGGTGTTCGATCATTTTGACCGCATCGGCGCTTCGAGGATGGGTTGGCGCGTCCCGCCTGTCGTCATTACGGGTGACGACCAAACCAATATGGATAGCTTCATGGAATCTTTGCCACAGCAGTTTGAACCGCAACTGCAACTCGGCCGAGTTTTGGATCAACGCGGCTGGCCATTTCTCTCAATGCAATGTACCTTTGTTGACACAGCTCAGGACGTCTGGAACCCGGTTTACCAAGTTGATGATGGCATCAAACTCACAGCAACCCCCGGTTCGGACGAATGAGGTTTGCGAGCCCTTCCCCTCCGCCCCAACTGGCCCGGCTTCGCGATCAACACGGTTTTCTATGCTGCGATTCTGTGGTCGCTCACACTTGGCCCGTTCACCGCGCGCCGAATCATCCGCCGCAGACGCGGGCTGTGTATCAAATGCGGCGTACGACCTACGCGGCACTTCCGGAGGCCGGGGCGGGGGCGTGTGCCCGGAGTGTGGGCAGGTGAACGGCTAATAACCGGCGATGGCATCGCCGGCTTTACACTGTGAAGAGACGTACACCGCTTCAACCCGGCGCAGCCTTGAGCTGTGCCAAGAGTTCTTGGTCGATCTTGCTGCGGACGGTGCGCCGATCGATTTGCAGTCGTCGGGCGGCTTGCTCGTAGCTGCCGAGCTTAGCATAGACGAGCGTGCAGTAGCGTTGCAGCAGCTCGTCAGCGGTGAGCCCGCCGTCGCGCACCGCGGCGGCCAAGTCATCGGCCGGATCACCTGCATTGTCGCAGGCGGTGCTGTGTGCCGGTTGGTACGACTTGCGGATCAAGACGTTGCGAACGCACTGCTCCAACTCGCGGAAGTTACCCGGCCAGGGGTAATCTCGCCCCAAGTTCTCCTCGATCCACCCGGTCACCTCCTCGGCCAAGCTCTGCGCCTCGTCATCAACACACGTTTTGGCAATGAACAGCACAAGGTTATTCAGGTCCGCAGGATCGTCGGCCAATTGCTCGTGCAACGACGGCGTGGTGATGATGTCCGAGCACAGGCGATAGTAGAAGTCGGTGCGAAAACCGCCCTCGTCAAGATCACGAGCCAGGTCCCGGTTGGTGGCGGCGATGATCTTGCCCCTAAACTGCCGATCCTTCGTCTCCCCGATGCGCTGGAAGATGCGCGTCTGGAGCACGCGCAGCAGCTTGACCTGAATGGCCGCGTCGACCTCGCCGATCTCGTCTAGAAAGACCGTATCCATCGACCCGCACAGTTCCAGCCAACCGGCCCGATCGGCCACGGCCCCGGTGAACGCGCCGCGCTTGTGGCCAAACAATTCTGATTCAATGAGCGTCGGCGACAGTGCCGAGAGGTTCACGGCATGGAATGAGCTGGCGAAATCTTCGGTGAACTTCTGCGTCTCCGCATCGAAGGGGATGTACCTCGCCTGGCCAATCGCGCGCGCGACGAGCTCCTTGCCCGTTCCGGACGGGCCGGTCACCAGCGTTGTGTAATCCTCCATGTGCTTATAGAGCACACGAATATAGCGACGCATATCGTGGGTAAAGATCGACTGCCACACAGACGCACGAAGGCGAGCGGTCGGCATCGATCCGCCGACGATCGCGGTGAAGATGTGGTAGAACGCCCGGCGAATCTGAAAGCAGACGGCGAAAATGTGCGCCGGATCTTGCTCGACCGGCATGGTCACGCCGGGAATCCGCACGTACCGATCAAAGTCGCGCTTGAATTGTTTCCAATACCGAATCTGCCCGGTTGAGCGGCGACCTTCCAGCGCGTCAGCGATCGTTTGCTGAAGAGCCATGCGATCGCGCTGGTACAGCATGTACAGCACCAAGTCTCCATACAGCACGAGATCATCGGGCGACGCCTTCGTGCCAGACGCAAGCCGATCGCGCAGCGTCTCGGCCAGCGGCTCGATGCGCTCGACGAGCTTGGCGAGATTGGCGCGTTCGGTCTCCGCGCCGGCCAGCAGACTCCACACCCGAGGCGTCTGGGCGAAGTCATCGCCCAGGGCTTGGCGTTCGTAGGTGATCCGCTCCGGCACAAACGGATTGCAATAGACCATCTCGCTGATGCACTTCGCGAAGCGGCGCTGCTCAGTCGTGAAGATTCCCATGGCATCTCTCCGCCACCGACTGTTCATTTGATGTACGTCAACTGTACACAGATTGTCGATCCAATGCAAGCGCCGAGGATACTCGTCGTCCGAGGCGATCTCATAACAACTGTATTGACAAGGAGTAATGTGAATCACCGTTCTTTGGCACACCCTTCGCGTTCGTAGAGCTTCCGTCGAGCCTGACTGCGGCAACGCAAAGATCCGCACCACCTCGACGCAGACCCAGGAGCCACGCCGCAATGATCCAAGAGCGAACCACAACCACCCAACTCCGACGCGAGATCGCTCGCATCGCGATGGCGGAGGTCGTGATTCTGCTTGCCCTTGGATTGGGCGGGTGCAGCGCATCCGGCGCCTACCTGGCCATCAAGTCCGAGGCGGACCTTGTGCCCTACGCCCAACTCACGAGTCTCTGGGCGGCGCGATCGATCACCACCAACTACATCCCAACCAAGATCGGCGACGGACCGGAGGTCAACATTGCGATTCATGAAACGGGCAACATGGAGTCCGACCACGTCATCGTCATGATCCATGGCGTGTTCGCCGATCATCGTGCCTGGCGATTCGTCGCCAGTGCGCTTGGGGACAAGTACGATCTGATCATGATCGATCTGCCGGGCAGCGACGAAAGCGATTGCCCGGATCCGCAGCTCGTCGGACCGGATGGGTACGCCCCGGACGCGATGGCCGAGCGCGTGCTGCAGGCGCTGGACATCCCCCTCGCTGATCGCCGAACAACACGGCAGATCACGCTGGCCGCCCATTCGCTCGGCGGGAGGATCGCCATTCGGATGATGGCAAGCGCACAGTTGCGCAGCCGACACGAACAAATCTTGGGACTCGTTGACCGGATGGTGCTCCTCTCGCCCGCGGACGTCGAGCTCATCAACCCGCCGGCGCTGTTCGTACAGACCGCTGAGCTGACGGAAGTGGAGATCATACTCGGTGACGTGACCGGGCTCTTGATGAACCGAATCTGCCAAGGCACCCGTGATTCGGTCAGTGATCCAGAAATGGCGTTGCGAGAAGAGGCTGACACGCGCTATCAGCTGCTGACGCAGCGGGACACTCGATTGGCGCTCCAAGCCGTGTTTACCCAGACCGTTCCGATGCGCGATGGCCAGCCCGACTGGCCCGCGATTCGTCGCCTCGTAGCTGACTACGCGAACGTTGACGTCCCATGTCTGATTGTCTGGGGGGGGCGCGATGAGACACTTCCGGCGGCGATGGGCTACAAACTTGCAGCCCAACTTCCCAATGCACAACTTCATGTCGTGCCCAATTGCATGCATTCGGTGCATCTGGAAGACCCGATGCTGTGCGCGAACCTGATCCGCGATTTCATCACCATGATTCCGAACAGCGATCCACACGACTTCAGCGACCTCGCCGCCCTCGCCCCGACTCAGACAGACGCCACACCATGATCCTGCACGAAACGCAAACGAAAACGATAATGGCGCCGTCCAGCAACGAGTCGTCGGGCAGGATCGTGATCGCCGCGGCGAACGAGAGCGATCGTAAGCAGATCGCGTTGATGCGGCATGCGATATACGCGCGTGAACTCGGCCAGCATCCGACCAACGGCCAAGGCGTGCTGCAGGACCGCCTCGACGAATTCAATACCTACATCGTCGCGCGCCTCGAGTCCCACGTCGTCGGCTTTGTAAGCATCACGCCGCCGCCGGCAGATGGGGGCAAGGGCTCCTACCGCTATTCGATCGAAAAATACGTTGATCGTGGGACGTTGCCGTTTGCTTTCGACGACGCGCTGTACGAAGCGCGTTTGCTTACGGTGACCAAGGAATTTCGCGGCACGAAGATGGCGATGCTGCTCATGTACGCGGCACTGCGCTGGATCGAGCACCACGGGGGCGATCGCATCGTGGCGCTGGGGCGCCGAGACGGGATCGGCCTTTACCGCAAGGCCGGATTCAGGCCGCTGGGGATCGTCGTCCACAGCGGTCAAGTGGAGTACGAAATCATGACGGCAACGATCGATCACATCCGCTCGCGCATCAAGCCTCAGCTCGCGGCGATGCGACCGGTGATGCGCCGGGCCGCTTGGCAGCTTGACGTTCCGTTTGACGAGCCGGAATGTTGCTATCACGGCGGGGCGTTCTTCGAGGCGATCGGCGAACGGTTCGGTTCACTGGATCGTCGTAAGAACGTGATTAACGCAGACGTGCTGGACGCTTGGTTTGATCCGGCGCCGCGCGTGATACAGGCGCTGCGCGAGCATCTTCCGTGGCTGGTGCGGACGAGCCCGCCGACGGATGCGCGAGGACTTCAAGAGACGATCGCCGAAACGCGCGGCGTTACTGTATCGAACGTATTGTCGGGGGCCGGTTCTTCTGATCTGATTTACCTGGCGCTACGGCACTGGCTGACACCGTCATCGCGGGCGCTGATTCTTGACCCCACGTATGGCGAATACGCACACGTTCTGGAGCGCGTGATCGGCTGCCGTGTTGATCGTCTGGAGCTTCGGCGGACCGACGGGTATGCGGTCGAGCCATGCCATCTTGCTGCACAACTTCGCCGGGATTACGACCTCGTCGTGCTGGTCAACCCCAATAGCCCGACTGGCAAGCACATTCGGCGGCATTTGCTCGAACGCCTGATCGCTGAGGCTCCCGACCAAACGCGGTTCTGGATCGACGAAACGTACCTCGAGTACGTGGGAACAGATCAATCGTTGGAACGGTACGCGGCCACAAGTACCAACACGATCGTCTGTAAATCAATGTCGAAGGTCTACGCGCTGAGCGGTTTACGTGCTGCCTATCTATGCGGTCCGGGTCGACTGATCGACGAATTGCGACCGCTGACGCCGCCGTGGGCGGTGAGCTTGCCGGGTCAGGTCGCCGCGGTGGAGGCATTGCGGGGCGCGCCGTACTACGCCGATCGGTACGAGCAGACGCATCGGCTACGCGCCGAGCTGGGGCGCGCGCTCACCGTCGAATGTGATCTGGGGGTGGTGGACGGCGTGGCGAACTTCCTGTTGTGCCACCTTTGCGAGAACGGACCGACGGCTGCACAAGTCTGTGCCGCCTGTCGGGAGCGCGACGTATTCATTCGCGACGTGGCGAACCTCGGGTGCAGCCTTGGTTCTCACGCGATTCGTATTGCCGTCAAGGATTCGGCGACCAATCAGCGCATTGTCTCGATTCTGTCAACTGTGCTCGAACAGCTTCGTAGCGAGACCGCCGCGCAGGGCGAATCAGCGTGGATAGTCGATAGGGAGTTGGCATGATGGAGACGCTCAACCTTTGGGCGGCGTGGGTCGGCATTCTGCTGGGTATGCTCAGTGGCGCAACGCAGGGGCTGTTCTTCCATCGGGCCGACTGGCTTGATGGATACGGCTCGTGGCGAAGGCGCCTCACGCGCCTCGGGCATATCAGCTTCTTCGGGTTGGCGTTCGTCAACCTGGCGTTCTTCTTCACTGTGGATCATTTGATAAGCGCAAGGGCGGGCGCGTTGCCGGGCGCGGTTGAAGTTGCATCGTGGCTGCTCGTCGCCGGCGCTGTGTTGATGCCGATCGTCTGCTATCTGTCAGCGTGGAGGCGGGTGTGGCGAGGATTATTCGCTCTGCCGGTCGGTTGTCTGGTGTTGGGCGTCACCGCCCTGTTGGTATGGGGAGTGAGATCATGAAGATCGGATTGATCGCCATGAGCGGCATCCGCGCGTGTGATGCTGAACTTCTGGAGCTTGGCTTGACGTTGCCGGGGTTCGTGGAACGCAGCAAGACGATCGCGTCGCTGCCGAGCTTGGGTTTGTTGACATTGGCGGGGATGACGCCGAAGCGACATGAGCTGCACTACTTTGAGGTGGCTGACCTCAAGCAAGCTGAACACCTCCCAAACGAGTTCGATCTCGTGGCGATTTCGAGCTTCAGCGCTCAAGCGAAGGAGGGTTATGTATTGGCGCGGCGGTTTGTGGATCGTGGAGTTCCAGTGGTCATGGGCGGTCTGCACGTAACCAGTGTCCCGCACGAGCCTGCGATGCACGGTGCGTCGGCAATGCTGGGTGAAGGTGAGATCGTTTGGGCGGATATTCTGCGTGATGCGGAGCGTGGCCGGTTGAAGCCTGTCTACGACGCGCGCGGCCGGGAATTCGATCTCGCCGACGCACCGATGCCCGCCTTCGAACTGTTGGATATCGAAAAATACAATCGACTGACGGTGCAGACGAGCCGCGGCTGCCCCTGGCGTTGCGAATTCTGCGCGAGCTCGATCCTGTTGACTGAGCGTTACAAGCAGAAGTCCGTTGAGCAGGTGCTGCGCGAGATCGACAAGATTCGGGAACTCTGGCCTCGCCCGTTCATTGAGTTCGCCGACGACAACGCGTTCGTCAATCGCGCCTACTGGCACCGACTACTGCCCGAGCTTGCCAAGCGCCGAATCAAATGGTTCGCCGAGACTGATCTGTCGGTGAGTGAAGACGACGAATTGCTGGAGTCAGCCCGCCGCGCGGGATGTGCTGAGCTACTGATCGGGTTCGAGAGTCCGATCGAGCAAGGGCTCGACGGCATTGAGCTGCGTCGGAATTGGAAGAAGCGTAAATGGCCGATCTACAAGCAGGTGATTCGGCGGATTCAATCGCACGGCATTCGCGTCAACGCCTGCTTCGTGGTCGGGCTCGACGGCCATACGACTGACATCTTCGATGCGGTCTACGATTTCGTCGAAGATGCTGCGCCGTTTGACGTACAGATCACGTACCAGACGCCGTTCCCGAACACCCCGCTGTATCACCGGCTCAAGAAGCAAGGCCGGTTGACCCACGACGGCCAATGGGAGCGCTGCACACTGTTCGACATCAACTACGACCCCACGCCGATGTCGGCTGTGCAGTTGCGACGAGGGTTCCATGAGCTTTCCCAACGTCTATACAGCGAATCGTTCACGGCGTGGCGTAGGGACCGGTTCCGGCGGCAGCATCGGCGAAGCCCTTGGCAACAGCGGCGGTGTATGCGGTCGGGCCAGCGTCAGATGCCGATTCGCCTGCCTTTCTTTCCCTAGACCCCATCGTCCAGCACCGTCGATCCGTGGCGGCAAAGCGGGCCAGCCTGTTCGAGCGTTGTTCGGTCGATAAATCAGGCTCAATTTGTGATTTTCGGAACAATTCGACGCGATCTGTGGTATTCTGACCACGCACGCCCCTTCGTCTCGGTCGTACGACGGTGATCGACTGGACTAGCGAACGATGCTGGCCGGCTCGATCAGGAGCGCCGCCCCGCGATCTCTAGGCTACTTGCAAGGAGATCCATCAATGCGCTTCTGTGGAACGTACATCAACACCGTTGTCGTCCTAACCGTTTTGAGCGCCGTCACCCCAACCCCGCAGGCGACGGCCGACACAATAATCCCCATCAGCCAGCAGCGATCCGTGGATTCGCTGGTGAACGCACCGCTCTGCGATGGCGAGTTCTTCTTTGACCATGCGCAGGCCAAGGCATTTGAGCCGTTTGTTGATGTAGCGTCTTCGATCCATCAATGTGATCAGGCGAGCGCGCTCGTCGCGGCGGAGCAGCAATCGTTCATCAATCCGAATTCGTTGGAGGCGTTTGGCAGCGCCCTCTCACAAGTCAGCGCAGATGGACCGAAGAATGGTCTGGCCACGCACGCCCTCGGCAGTTCAAGTTTCAATGTGACCTTCGAAGTGAATTCAACGAGCCGGTTCGTGCTCGACGGCATCATCAGTGCTGGCAACGACAGCCCGGACGTTCAAATGTACCTTGGCACACAGGTACGACTTACCGGCCCAGGCGATGAAACGATCTTTGACCACTCGTTAACGGTGAACCCCGGCGACGGCGCCGATTCACAGCTGCTTGATGAGGTCGGTCAGCTCGAGCCCGGTATCTATACACTAGCGGCCTTTGCCTTCAGCGCTGTCGATGACCCGGTGCCTCCCAACGGAGACGGCGCAGCAATCTTCAACTTCACCTTCGGAGTCCTCATTCAGGGCGACCTCAACGGCGACGGAACCGTGGGCGCAGCTGACCTGCTGATACTACTGGTCAATTGGGGGCGCTGCGCCGACTGCGATGATTGCAATGCGGATATTGATGGCGACTGCACCGTTGGCGCC